>NZ_CAWQGX010000014.1:0-3450 GCF_963894685.1 Proteus sp. G3927
TTCATCAATGGAATGATACTGATAATACACTGGCATTGACCCGTTTTGGTGAACGGGAGTTGCATTATGCTTTTGGGGCACTGGGGGAGTTAACTTCACTGCAAGTCAATCAGCATGCACCACTTCAATTTAGCTACAACGCGGTAGGACAAGAGTATTTACGCCGTAGTCACGCTGGATTTGTCAATTCCAGTCACTATACGGCCACTGGTTTACTGGCTCATCAACGAGCAGGGCGAGGCACCGAACAGTTTTTACAATCGATACAAGCCCATCCCCAACAACCGCCATTTTGTACGGATGTGCACCGCAGTTATCAATATGATCGCGCTTATAATGTGGTGGGCATTGAAGATGATCGCTGGCGACAGACACGTTATCACTATAATGCCAATGACCAAATCACTGAGACACAATACAGTCCACAATGGGGTAATCAGGACGAAAAATTCCAGTATGATAACAACCTCAATATCACGGAGCACTTAACAACGCCGTCCTCGTCGATGGTGCCTTCAGAAGCACAAGGGGCGATGCTACAGCTATTTCAGCAACAGCAAGCAGGACGGGTGACTCGCCGTTACACAGCGAAGGGATATCAAGATTACCATTATGATGTTAATGGGCGATTAGCTAAAAAAATTGTCCATACACGCGGTTTTCGTCCCAGAGAGTGGCGCTATTTATGGAACACACAAAATCAGCTAACCGCATGCTTTACACCGAAAGGGGATTGTTGGCACTATACTTATGATGCTTTTGGTCGACGTCTGAGTAAAACCAAAACTGTCGACAGTGACTTAGCCCATATTGACCCATTATTTCCGCAGATTAAGCCTAAAATCACCACGTGGCGCTATTTATGGTCGGGAGACCAACTGATAGAAGAAACGCCGATATATGCCGATGGCACTCTTGCTAATGCGCAACAAGTTCAATGGCTGTATCAACCCGGAGAAATAACGCCCACCGCGCGTTATCAACAGGGCAAACTGCACTATGTGGTCACCGACCACCAAGGCACCCCGCGAGAGATATTCAGTGAAGGCGGACAAGCCAGTTGGGCAGGAAGGTTGAATACGTGGTGCCAAATGCAGTTTTGGCGTTACCGCGACGGTAAAGCGGAGAATGACCCTAATTACACCGAATGTCCTTTTCGTTTTGCGGGGCAATATGAAGATGAAGAAAGTGGCTTTATAATTGCTTTCGTTATTATGATAAGGAGACAGGGCAGTATCTTTCCCCAGACCACATAGGGCTATTGGGTGGGCTGAATCCCTATGGGTATGTGCATTGCCCGACGGGGTGGGTTGATCCGTTTGGGTTGGCGGGTGGCAAAGGGAATAAAGGGGAGCTAGACGGTTCAGGTAGACCATTAGCAAGCCCAAGATACTCGGTAGCATTTGAAACAAAAATAGATAGTAAATTCTATCCCGGACGTTCTGATAAGGTTCATTTTCAGGAAGCTAATAGAAATCTTCATGAGGCCATGAAAGCAGACCCCATATTTGCTAAAAAATTAGAAGATATGTATCCGGGAATAACTCAAGGTGTACAGCCGGGTCCTAGAGGAGCATACCCAAGACGCTCACCATTGCCAGAGCTGACATGGCATCATGAGGCTAGTCAACCTGGTGTTATGCAATTAGTGCCTATAAAGCAACATCAAGCTCCTGGAGTTGTTCAGGATTTTCTTCATCCTGGAGGAAAAGGAGGAATGAGTAATTGGTGAGGTGGACGATAATATGATCGAAGAAACACTGAGAAATGTCTTACAAAAAGTAATAGATGTACCTTGGAATTTAGCGCTTTATTTGCCTAAAGATACATTTAGTTGGGATTTAGATACTATAGCTATGATTGAAGATCCTGATGACGTTGAGTCAGATGAACTAGATGATGATCCTGAAGTTATAAAAGAAGCTAATTATAGGTATGTACTAACGATCCAAATGTTACAAAGCATTGTTACTTATGCTAAATTACAAAAAGCGAATGTAACTGAAGAAGAATTGCTTCAATGTCTCATTTATTATTTTAATAATGATGCTTATTTGACTCTTTAGCTATATAGCCAGAAGATCATGTAATCTTCCAGCTTTTTCGTTTTTAATAGCAACTCTGTTTACGCTTTAGTCATTAATACACTCCACCATCAGCTTGCGCATCGTGAGTTTGATGGCACTCAGTTGTGCTTGCTGCTGTTGGTTTTGCTATTTAATTGTTTGAATGCCTTCGCTATCGAGTATCAATACAAAACACTCGTATAAGATTTTTACCGTAAAGGTGAAAACTGTTTCAAAACCGGCGTCTTTTAACCACTGTATCTAAGGTGTATTGCGGGCGGTGGTGCGGCTTTGTTGCCGTTGGGGGCATAGCCGACGGTATAGTGCCGCTCTGTTTTCGGGGGGGATTTATGCGAGTGCCTGATTTAGAATGCGTCTTATCCAGATAGAACATGTTGGGCATCATAACAAGCGAAGCAATAGAGTATTAGTAGCTATAAATTTGCCAGCTCTAAGAAGAGATTATTCATCAATGGAATGATACTGATAATACACTGGCATTGACCCGTTTTGGTGAACGGGAGTTGCATTATGCTTTTGGGGCACTGGGGGAGTTAACTTCACTGCAAGTCAATCAGCATGCACCACTTCAATTTAGCTACAACGCGGTAGGACAAGAGTATTTACGCCGTAGTCACGCTGGATTTGTCAATTCCAGTCACTATACGGCCACTGGTTTACTGGCTCATCAACGAGCAGGGCGAGGCACCGAACAGTTTTTACAATCGATACAAGCCCATCCCCAACAACCGCCATTTTGTACGGATGTGCACCGCAGTTATCAATATGATCGCGCTTATAATGTGGTGGGCATTGAAGATGATCGCTGGCGACAGACACGTTATCACTATAATGCCAATGACCAAATCACTGAGACACAATACAGTCCACAATGGGGTAATCAGGACGAAAAATTCCAGTATGATAACAACCTCAATATCACGGAGCACTTAACAACGCCGTCCTCGTCGATGGTGCCTTCAGAAGCACAAGGGGCGATGCTACAGCTATTTCAGCAACAGCAAGCAGGACGGGTGACTCGCCGTTACACAGCGAAGGGATATCAAGATTACCATTATGATGTTAATGGGCGATTAGCTAAAAAAATTGTCCATACACGCGGTTTTCGTCCCAGAGAGTGGCGCTATTTATGGAACACACAAAATCAGCTAACCGCATGCTTTACACCGAAAGGGGATTGTTGGCACTATACTTATGATGCTTTTGGTCGACGTCTGAGTAAAACCAAAACTGTCGACAGTGACTTAGCCCATATTGACCCATTATTTCCGCAGATTAAGCCTAAAATCACCACGTGGCGCTATTTATGGTCGGGAGACCAACTGATAGAAGAAACGCCGATATATGCCGATGGCACTCTTGC
>NZ_CAWQGX010000015.1:0-2329 GCF_963894685.1 Proteus sp. G3927
GCAAGAGTGCCATCGGCATATATCGGCGTTTCTTCTATCAGTTGGTCTCCCGACCATAAATAGCGCCACGTGGTGATTTTAGGCTTAATCTGCGGAAATAATGGGTCAATATGGGCTAAGTCACTGTCGACAGTTTTGGTTTTACTCAGACGTCGACCAAAAGCATCATAAGTATAGTGCCAACAATCCCCTTTCGGTGTAAAGCATGCGGTTAGCTGATTTTGTGTGTTCCATAAATAGCGCCACTCTCTGGGACGAAAACCGCGTGTATGGACAATTTTTTTAGCTAATCGCCCATTAACATCATAATGGTAATCTTGATATCCCTTCGCTGTGTAACGGCGAGTCACCCGTCCTGCTTGCTGTTGCTGAAATAGCTGTAGCATCGCCCCTTGTGCTTCTGAAGGCACCATCGACGAGGACGGCGTTGTTAAGTGCTCCGTGATATTGAGGTTGTTATCATACTGGAATTTTTCGTCCTGATTACCCCATTGTGGACTGTATTGTGTCTCAGTGATTTGGTCATTGGCATTATAGTGATAACGTGTCTGTCGCCAGCGATCATCTTCAATGCCCACCACATTATAAGCGCGATCATATTGATAACTGCGGTGCACATCCGTACAAAATGGCGGTTGTTGGGGATGGGCTTGTATCGATTGTAAAAACTGTTCGGTGCCTCGCCCTGCTCGTTGATGAGCCAGTAAACCAGTGGCCGTATAGTGACTGGAATTGACAAATCCAGCGTGACTACGGCGTAAATACTCTTGTCCTACCGCGTTGTAGCTAAATTGAAGTGGTGCATGCTGATTGACTTGCAGTGAAGTTAACTCCCCCAGTGCCCCAAAAGCATAATGCAACTCCCGTTCACCAAAACGGGTCAATGCCAGTGTATTATCAGTATCATTCCATTGATGAACAATCTCTTGTCCATTAATACGTTCATCTTAAACGAGAGTTTAGTATTGATATCCGATAGTGAAAGCATTCGAACAATTAAGCTGCAATACTAACAGCAAGCGCAACTCAGTGCCATCAAACACACCATGCGCGAGCTGATGCGGAAATATACCAACGACTAAAGGGGAGACTGAGCTAGCACAACTGAGCAACCCTTAAAAATAAGTCAGCCGGAAGTTCTCGGGATCTTTCCGGCTAGATTTAATTACTCAAAATATTATTCTGGGCCATTCCATTCAAGTTTTTCTTTCAAGTGCTCAGGAACGAGACTAAATAGCCTTTTTATATCATCTTCATGAGAAAAATAATTTGTACATTTTCTTTTGTCAGCATTTTCCAAATAGAATCGCGCATGACTATTTAAAAAAAATATATCATGTTCAGTCATTTCTTCTTCAGGAAGAGATATAACAATATTATGTAATAGCTCAGCCTCCATATAACAAGACTTATCAAAGGCTTTTCTAAAGCAAGAGTGTGTTTGCACATTTCTTATATAAGATAATGACTTCCATAACATATTTGAATATATACTTATTTTTCTCATTCTTAAAATCCTAATTTGTTTCTTAAATTACTAAAGAAACTTCTGGATGGCATAGCTCTGGCATCAGTTGGTGGTGAATTTGTTCTTGTCCATGAACCATTTTCTATTAATTTATTAATATATTTAGCATCGCCTGTTTCTTTATATATTTCTTGAGCTGCAACCATTCTATGATGCCCTTCCCCCATATAATAAATTCCATTGGAATCTACAAAGCCACCAACTTGATTTTTGGGAAGTGAAAAATCAAAAGTGCCGTCAAGCATATCTTTTTTCATACCATCAATCTGTTTAGGGTTTCTTAATCCGATTTGTGTAGCTTTTATTTTTGGTGGTGGACAACACGCCAGCCCAAACGGATCAACCCACCCCGTCGGACAATGCACATACCCATACGGATTCAGCCCACCCAATAACCCTATGGGGTCTGGGGAAAGATACTGTCCTGTTTCCCTATCATAATAGCGAAAGCGATTATAATACAAGCCACTTTCTTCATCTTCATATTGCCCCGCAAAGCGAAAAGGACATTCGGTATAATTAGGGTCATTCTCCGCTTTACCGTCGCGGTAACGCCAAAACTGCATTTGGCCCCACGTATTCAACCTTCCTGCCCAACTGGCTTGTCCGCCTTCACTGAATATCTCTCGCGGGGTGCCTTGGTGGTCGGTGACCACATAGTGCAGTTTGCCCTGTTGATAACGCGCGGTGGGCGTTATTTCTCCGGGTTGATACAGCCATTGAACTTGTTGCGCATTAGCAAGAGTGCCATCGGCATATATCGGCGTTTCTTCTATCAGTTGGTCTCCCGACCATAAATAG
>NZ_CAWQGX010000016.1:0-2343 GCF_963894685.1 Proteus sp. G3927
TTATGCCAACTCCTTGCTATATTTCCATTGAAGGAAAAACTCAGGGCAACATCACTGCAGGCGCGTTTACTGCAGATTCTGTCGGCAACATTTATGTACAAGGTCATGAAGACCAAATGTTGGTACAAGAATTTTCTCACGTGGTGACGGTTCCGACTGATCCGCAATCAGGCCAACCTTCTGGCCAACGTGCGCATAAACCGTTTCGTTTTACCGTGGCATTAAACAAAGCCGTTCCTCTGCTGTATAACGCATTGGCTTCCGGCGAAATGCTGCCAAAAGTTGAGTTAAAATGGTATCGCACGTCTGTTGAAGGTAAACAAGAGCACTTCTTTACCACCACACTGACTGACGCGACGATCGTGAACATCGATTGCCAAATGCCTCATTGCCAAGATCCGGCTAAAGCCGACTTCACGCAACTTATCGAAGTCTCCCTCTCTTACCGCAAAATTGACTGGGAGCACACTGTTGCTGGAACGTCTGGTGCGGATGACTGGCGTGCGCCTCTCGAAGCGTAATACCGTTATGACGAGTCCTTGGGGGCTCGTCCTTATTTTGTATTGTTCCCTTTTCTTTATCCATTTTTGCATGGAGGCAGATTATGCTTAGCAAAGATCCGAAATCAACGCCCATTGACCCGGCATCCGTTTTAAAAGATGAAGCCATCAATCAAGTAAAAAATAGGGTGCAATCCAAAGTGAACGAAACGCTATCGACACCCACGCAAAAGGTGGCCGGGATGGCCTCAGCAGCGGCCTCGCTCACGCAATCAGCCAGCGCATCGGCCAATAGGGTGACGGCTCATCCCCTGATCCACGGTGGCGGTTTTACCGGTGGACAAACATTCGCTGAAAACCAAGCACTCCAAGCGGCCCATGGGGCGTTACTTGATGCATTAGGCATGGACAGCCTCGAAAGTGGTTTGGTGTTCACTTGCACCATTGGTGGATTGCCTGACGACACCTTCCAAGTCACCGAATTTAATCTTACTGAAGGATTATCCTCGCTATTTTCGCTGTCCATCAGTGCGGTCAGTGCCTTACCCTTTATCGATTTTCAGCGCCATCTTGGCTTAGCCTCATCATTAACGGTCAAACGTGATGGGGTGTTGATCCGCAAAGTCAACGGTATCTTAGCCGGGGCAGTACAAGGCAATACCGACGGAGTGAAAACGTGGTATCACTTCGATATTCGCCCTGAAATGTGGGTGATGACCCTCAATCAAGACAGCCGTATTTTTCAACATCAATCGGTGCCGACCATCTTAAAAACCTTATTGGATGAGGCCCATGTTAAAGCGGATTACCAATTCTACCGTGAAGATCTACACCCTGAACGTCTCTACACCACCCAAAAACGCGAATCCGCATTTGATTTTTGGTGTCGACTGGCGTTTGAAGAGGGCATTAACTTCTGGTTTGAAGAAGAACAACTGTTTTACAGCGATGAACATATGGGGATGACGGCGGGTATTCACCTCACCTATAACCCGCAGGCCGACACCGATATCAGCGATAGCACTGCCATGACTTGGCAATATGGCGAATATTTGTGTGTGGATGAAACTATCCATAAAGACAACAACTTTGTGCGTCCTTCTTATCCGTTGTCTCATGAAAACAAAATTGAGCAGGGGGGACAGCACAGTGTGTTTGAAAGTTATGGTCGTTTTCAATTAGACGATGAAGGTCGACCTCTGACACAGGTGCGCTTTGAGCAATTACGTAACGGCAGCAAAGTGGGACAAGCGACAACAAACTGTTTTGCGCTGATGCCCGGCAAAATCTTCACCTTATCTCAGCATCCCCATCAGCCGATGAATGATCGCTGGCAAGTGATCAGCGTCAGCCATCATGGTGTACAGCCACTGGCGGACAATAGCGGGGGCGAAGGCACACAACTGTCGAATAGCGTCTCCTTTATTCCGGGCACGCAAGAGTGGCGTCCCCCTTATCGTTATAAACCGACGGCGGACGGCGATGAAATGGCGACGGTGGTAGGACCACCGGGGGAAGAAATCTACGTCAATGAATATGGCGCCGTGAAAGTGCATTTTCATTGGGATCGTCGGGGAAGTGCCGATCACAGTGCTTCATGCTGGGTGCGGGTTGCCATGGGTTGGAGTGGAAATGGTTATGGTTTTTCTGCGGTACCGCGCATCGGCACACAAGTGCTGGTCAGTTACCTGAATGGGGATATCGACAGACCGATAATTACCGGTTGTACCTATGATGGTCGTAACGCACCACCGATTAAGTTCCCAGAGAATAAGACACAAACCACTTTCCGTAGCCAAACCCACAAAGGGGAAGGTTTTAATGAATTGCGTTTTGAAGATGC
>NZ_CAWQGX010000017.1:0-48957 GCF_963894685.1 Proteus sp. G3927
TTATGCCAACTCCTTGCTATATTTCCATTGAAGGAAAAACTCAGGGCAACATCACTGCAGGCGCGTTTACTGCAGATTCTGTCGGCAACATTTATGTACAAGGTCATGAAGACCAAATGTTGGTACAAGAATTTTCTCACGTGGTGACGGTTCCGACTGATCCGCAATCAGGCCAACCTTCTGGCCAACGTGCGCATAAACCGTTTCGTTTTACCGTGGCATTAAACAAAGCCGTTCCTCTGCTGTATAACGCATTGGCTTCCGGCGAAATGCTGCCAAAAGTTGAGTTAAAATGGTATCGCACGTCTGTTGAAGGTAAACAAGAGCACTTCTTTACCACCACACTGACTGACGCGACGATCGTGAACATCGATTGCCAAATGCCTCATTGCCA
Source organism: Proteus sp. G3927 (assembly GCF_963894685.1). Taxonomy (NCBI): domain Bacteria; kingdom Pseudomonadati; phylum Pseudomonadota; class Gammaproteobacteria; order Enterobacterales; family Morganellaceae; genus Proteus; species Proteus sp. G3927. The sequence goes on from NZ_CAWQGX010000017.1 coordinate 395, forward strand.
AGATCCGGCTAAAGCCGACTTCACGCAACTTATCGAAGTCTCCCTCTCTTACCGCAAAGTTGACTGGGAGCATACTGTTGCCGGGACTTCAGGTGCAGATGACTGGCGTGCACCACTCGAAGCATAAGTCATGGGTTAAACGAGTCCTTAGGGGCTCGTTTACCGTTTTAGTCTCCTACTTCCCGTGAAGGATTATTGGATGTCTATAACAAATTCAAAAAAATATCAAAGGCTGGGTGATAAGGATGGCAACCCACTGAATGGGGGTAAGACATTAACCCATGGCGGGGGCAGAACATACGCGCAAGATCTCGCTTTACAAGAGCAACATAGACAACTCATAGAGAAGATCTTAAGTGGCGACATGCAAAGTGGCTTAGTGTTTACTTGTCAGATTGGTGGATTACCCGAAGAGACTTTCCAAGTCACGCAATTCGATTTACAAGAAGGGATCTCACAACTTTTCACCCTCTCCATCCAAGCCGTCAGTCCACTCTCGGAAATTGATTTTAATGATGTGTTAGGCATGGCTTCCAGTTTGACAGTAAAGCGAGATGGTCACATTCTGCGTACAGTACAAGGTATCTTAGCGGCGGCAGAGCAAGGGAATACCGATGGGGTAAAAACCTGGTATCAATTTGTGATACGTCCTGAAATGTGGGTAATGACCCTCAAACAAGATAGTCGTATTTTTCAAGATACCACCGTTCCTCATATTCTTGAGACATTACTCAATGAGTCTCACATTAAATATGATAAACAGCTTTATCACCCAGAAGAGCATTTGCAGCGCGCCTATACCACTCAAAAACGAGAAACAATGTATGACTTTTGGTGCCGTTTAGCCGCAGAAGAAGGGATTAATTTTTGGTTTGAAGAGGGCCCACAGTTATTTTATAGCGACCGACATTTGGGCATGAGAGCGGGGATATCCTTAACCTATAACCCACAATCGGATACAGATATCACCGATAGCACCGCCACAACGTGGCGCTATGTTGAACAACTCTGTAGCGATATTCGCGTTGATAAAGATTACAATCAACTTAGACCTTCCTACCCCTTAAGCCATCAAGTCACAGGAGAGGTTCATCAACAACATGAAATATTTGAAAGTTATGGACGCTTTGAAGAAGATGCTCAGGGACAACCCTTTAATCAGATACGTTATGAACAATCACAAAATCAGCGTCAAGTAGGCTCTGCGACCACAAACTGCATTGAATTAGCGCCGGGGCGTATTTTTACCTTGTCTAACCACCCCAGTGCACGCATGAACACCACATGGCAGGTGATTAGTATCTCACATCACGGTGTGCAACCTCTTGCCGACAACAGTGGCGGTGAAGGAACTCAATTGAGTAATCAGCTTTCCTTTGTGCCGAGTACTCAAGAGTGGCGCCCGCCTTACCGTTTTAAACCTACCGCCGATGGTGATGAATTAGCCACTGTCGTCGGCCCGCCGGGCGAAGAAATCTATACCAATGAGCAAGGTGCCGTTACGGTCTATTTTCATTGGGATAGGCGTGGTAAACCAGACCATAGCGCATCATGCTGGGTAAGAGTCGCTCAAGGTTGGAATGGGGACGGATTTGGCTTTATGGCTATTCCTCGTGTTGGGCAAGAAGTGATTATCTCTTATTTAAACAATGATATAGATAAACCGATTATCACCGGATGTACCTATAATGGTCGCAATCGTTCCCCCATTGATTTACCTAAACATAAAACCCGTACCACATTTCGCACCAAAACCCATAAAGGAGACGGGTTTAATGAATTGCGCTTTGAGGATAAAAATGGCGATGAGGAAATTTATCTTCATGCGCAACGCGATAATAATATTCATATTAATCATAATAAAACCCAATACGTTGGGCATGATGATAGCCATACTGTCGCCAATAACCGTAAGCATGAAGTGTGTCATGACGAATTTATCCACATAGTCAATGAGCAAACAGTACAGGTTGATGTCAATCAATTTGAACAAATAGGGAAAGACCGTATCACACGCATTGACAATAGTTGGAAAGAAGTTATCCACGCTAGTCACTTTCAGGAAATCGGGGAAAACAAGCAGTGTGATATCCAAAATGATTATACCCTGAAAGCCGCAGGGGGTATCCATACCCATACCAAAATCCACACCTTGCAAGCCAGTGAAACGGTCATTATCAAAGGCAAGGCTGGGTCGATTCAATTGGATGCACAAGGTGTGACTATTACAGGTAAAATTCTGCTCAAAGGCGATGTGTCAATAACGGGGGGCGCCCCAGAAGTGGTTACTCAGTTAGAAGCGGCGGTTAATGAAGGGTTACCATTAGCTGAGGATTGCCGTGCGAAAGCGATGAAAAAAGGAACGGCCTAATGCTCTTGAGTCCAAATCCCCTCTATAAAGCGTATTGGGTTGCTCAATGCCGTTATACTCGCAACGGTGAACAATTCAAGGGGGTGATGACCGTAGCAGGTACAAGTCAACCACAAGCTATTAAGCAGATGCGCCAGTACTTTACGGCTCACCCAGGTGAATATACCTTTGCGGACTATGACACATTAATCCCTTTAATCACCCATATTGAACAAAGTTCAACCTTAGAATTACCGTTAATACGGCAAGTACGTGAGCAACATAATGCAAAGGTTTCAGCCGTATTAGTGGATAAATGCAACCTCACACACCCAAGACCGTCAGAAAAAGGCGACATTCATTACCGTGAGGGGCAACCTACGTTTATTGAATATTCGCATCTCTATGTCGTCATTGACAGTGGGGAATACCACCGCCAAACCGGGCAACATCTTGTACCGAAACTGCATGGCTCACAACTGCCATGGAAATCACTCTATCAAGGTGAAACTCAAGACAGCCTTGAAGATAAAGCCCCTTATTTGGTACACATTGCCGCCAATCAAGCCGGTCAGCAGTTTCTGGCTCATTACTTGAATTTACCACATAAAGCGAGTCTCGGATTATTTATCAATAGCCTCAAACCCTTTACCGATATTCACCGGCAAATGCGAAAACTCACCTATTTATATAATCAAAAACTGGAGAGTTGGAATTTCTTTCGTTTTTATGATGTTAAGCACTTTATCCCATTTATTGAGTCTTTGACTCACGGACAGTTAATTAATGTGGTCAATGGGGTAAATGCGTTCTACGGCTATAGTGCACAATACCCCGATGGGGTTGAAATCACCTTTCACCCAGATTATCTGTATGACGGCAGTAAGCGAGAGCCGTTATTTATTAATACCTATTTATACAATCACTACGCGAATATCACACAGCTGCAAACTGTGGCTAAAGCTAAGGCACTGATTGAACAATTTTCTCAGGTAGAAGGGGATGAGTTAGAGGGTGACGCATTAATGGGCTACTGTATACACGCAGCAAATTGCAGTTTTTTAGACGATATTCATCAATCAAAAGCGTTATTGTACGACTTGCAAGCCCGCTATTTGTGCCGTCATCAACCGAGAACATGGCAGATCGCCAATGAAAAAGCCGCACCTTATAAATACAACCAAGTTTTATTGAGTTACCACCGTTATATCGCCTGTTTAAATACCCAAGGAGAAATGAAATGACTGGAGAAGTGAATGAGAAATATTTAACACCGCAAGAGCGCAAAGCGCGTCAGATGGTGAAGGCGGTAAACGAAGCGAGCCCACGAAACTTACCGGCCGACGCGGTGGTATGCCCATGTGAAAATGAACATCGCCCTGTTTATCCGGTGCGTTATGCATATACCAACTTTTATTGTGATTTACATTTTTCTACAATTGAACAAGCACCAAATAAAACGTTAGAAGCGAGTATTCCTCCTTCTATTAATCAATTATTGAATGCGAAAGATGTTACTGCTAGTAAAGGATTTTCTGCAAGATTATTAAGACAAGGTTGGGTTTATGTTTTTGAAGAAGGCAATTACCCTACTAGAAGTAATTCTAGTAATAAAAGTTATCAAGAACAAAATGTTGATGCGACAAAAGGACGCCTATTAGTTTTTCAACATCAAGTTACAACCAGTGATGGCAATGAAAATTTCATTCCATATATATTTAAGCAATTAAAAAATGGGGGTGTCACTTTAAAGAAAAACGGAAATAGTAATCCTTATTTAGCTATACCGAAAGATGTGAAGGAAGCGACTATCTTATTCAGCGAAAGTAAATTATCTGATTACACACTTAAAAAAATCATTTCATCTTCTAAGTTTAGATCGAAATTAATGCAAAAAATCAATTTTATTGATTACAACAATAACGATTATTGTATTGAGCTAAATAAAGATAATTTAAATCGACTTGTTGAGGATTATAAAGAAGAAGTTGATAAATTTAAGCTATTTGTTAAAGAATTCACGCATTCAAATATACCCTCTTCTTTTTTTTCTGATACCACAAAAATACCCGACTTACCACAAGATGCAACTGTTTTGATTAATCAAATAAATAGTGTTCTAGATTATAATGAAAAAGCGACATTGCTTATTTTAAAAGATCCCGTAGGATACCAAAAAGATGTTTTATCTTATTATAATATTGTAACAAAATTACATTTATTATATCAGAACTATTATAGCCATCCGGATAAAATTGGCCAATTTATTACGAGTATACAAGAAGCTAGTCATCACATTAAAGATACTGATGAAAAAGAAAAAATGCAAACAATACTAAAAGAGAGTATTAATCAGAATGCATTAGATAATGAGTGGAAAAATATTCATAAAACATTTATTTTTTTTGAGAAACATCAACGTATTGTATTATCATTGTATGAAAGCTTTATGAATAATCCGGCAATCATTAATGAAAACGGTGGCTTAAAACATTATTTTGATTATGCTTTTTCATATCACGAACGTATAACGAAAGAAGATGTCTTTAGTATTGATTTTTTTAAGGACCTTAATCAAGCTTTTGATTTATATTTTGATTTAATATCTCCATTAATGAATTCTACCGAAGGACAAAGAACATTAGATAAATTATATTCAATTAATGATGAAGAAAATAATAGCCTGTGGGTGGGAGTGACAAAGAAAGTAATTAGTCTTGTTGCTAATTCAAAAATTATGGACGCACTTTTAAATGCACAAGAATATGCAGAGAATATCGAAAATTTTGTTAATAAGCTTGCGTTTATTTGCTCAGATAGCATTGGTTTTGCATTTACAAAAACAAGTAAGATGCTTTCTCATTACGATATTAAAAATAGACTAATTAATACTAAGGGTATTGACTATTTAGCTCAAAAGATACTTCCGATGATACTGGCATTTTGCAACACAAAAATTTCATTAACCGAGTTTGTTAAATTATCGGGTAATGAGCTTAACCAGTGGGTGGAACAACTCCGTAAATTAACGGAACAAATAGTACCAAATCTGCAACATCCTAAATTAAATAAGCTTTTTTCTTGGAAACAAAAAATAATAAATCTAGGCGAAGAGACTGCCGTTCTTATTCCGAAGATTGAGATCACAGATATTACTAAAAATAAGATTTATATTTATGGTAAAGATGCATTACAGGTTTCCACTAAGCTATTTTTAAACGGTTTCAGCATGATAACCGGATCAATCCAAGCTTATACATTACAAGGCATGAGCTTATATGAACGTAATGACCCATTAAAACTATCCCCCTATAATCTGTATACAGCACAGATTATTGCGAATTTATTTGTAGCAAGCTACAGTATTTTAAAAGTCTCTCAAGAGGCGACAAAATTATCTCAAACAGTATCGAGCACCACACTGAAATTCTTTTTAGATAAAATAAAATTACCTATGCTAACAACAGAAGTGGGAACCAAAAGAATGGCAGCATTAGGTAAGATTGCAGGTGCCGTTGGTGTTGCTCTTGCCACTCGAGATGCATTAGAAGCTTTTCATATTGGAAATAATAAACAAGGTTTATCAAATGTAGCCATTGCCATTGGTTCTATCATGCTAATTTTTGTTACAGGGGGATGGGCTCTATTTGCAGGACTGCTAATATTAGGAGGCTTTATCTCAAGTCAACTCACCAGTTGGAGTCATTTGGAAACTTTGCTAAAACACAGTTTTTGGGGAAATGAAGAAAGATCAAATTTTTGGAATAATAAAAGACCTATAACAATCGATAAACAACTAGAAGAATATGTTAAAAATTTCGAACAATATGAAAAACAGAGTATTATTGAATTACAAGAGTTTTATAATCTATTTTATACAGCTAAAATGACTCAAGAAAAAATACCAAATGGAAAACTCCGCTTATCTTTTGAATTTACTAATTTTATCCCAGGGATTTCAGAGGTATATTTTCACTTTGTTACAGAGGTTGGTTATCACAGCGGTTTGGCAGAAGAAATAAAAACACCTAGTTCAGCTTATGTTCTAAATAAACGAAAAGATCTCTTAGAAATTAGCAAACAATTAAAAATGGCAAGTGAAAAAGGTGATTGGAACCCTGAAACAGGTATATTTAAATTTAGTTTGGAAGTACAGTCTCAATTAGTAAATACATATTCTGCTTTTGGTGCACATCCCAATAGCCGTATAGGTATTGAAGATTTATATTGGTATTATCAAGTCAATCCCGAGGTAACAACACCGATGCGTTATATCAATTGGGGGGGAGATACCCAAGAAAACAATCGGCTTTTAGGCTTTATTAACAGTGAGAATATCTAATGAGTATTTTTTTCAATCCCGCTAAACACCCACATCGCTTAAAGCCACAACCATTGGGGGAGCAAGGTGAGCGCTATAACGAAGATTGGCCCATGCCTGAACTCGATTTTTTAGAGACCGTCGATAAACAACAGTGCATTCTAGTTGATAAAGAAATACGCCGACGTGATGCGTTTGCTTTCCCTGGGTTTATTACCGGAATTATTGTCTTTATTATGGTATTTCATTTTGTTTTTATGGACCACTATAATCAATATACAACTTTTAAAGACGATATTCCTTATTATGAAAATAAATATGGTAACTTATATTTGGAAAACCCAAACGATCCTAAAATACCTCCTTTTGTTAAAAATGAATATTCCCTTTTCTTCTATCAAGACAGTGTGACAATTTTAGATTACTTTAATGCTTATTATAGTCGATATATTACATCAACACCCTATCAAGACACGCTATTTTTTCTTACTATGTTCATCATGTCTTTCGTCTTACTTGGCTTGGGTGGCTATCAATCTTTTTTCAAAAAAAATCCAATACTCGTTTTTAATCGTGAAAGAAATCTGGTCTATACTTGGCGCAAAAATAAGGTATTTATTGCCCGCTATCCTGAAATTGGTATCGGTAAAATTGGTAAAACACTTACCTTTCAATTATTCGGGTTAGATAAGTCAAAACAAACTTTAGTTTCTGAATTGTTTTTCCCTAATGTCTATGTTTATTCAGTCTACAATACCAGTACTGACTATCACGACCAGCGCTTCATTAATTTTATCAATACTTATATGCGCGAAGGGCGTGATGCCATTATTCCATTCGATTATCACCGTAAAAAACCCAAAGTGTATTTTGGCAAAAACCCACCTCCTGCTGATTTTGAACAACAGGTCGAACAAATTTTAGCAAAGCTTGATCAGGAGAAAGAACACCATGCGTAGTTTGGTAAACGGCAGAAAGATTATTTTAGAAAATGATACAACAAATACCGGCGGTACCGTACTTACCGGCTCTTCTATTGCTAAACAAACCCAAGGGATTGCCTGTGTAGGTGATCCTGTTTATTGCCCTGCGTGTAAAAAAACAGGCACTATTATTGAAGGGGATAATTTAATGAAAATTAAAGGTATCCCTGTCGCCCTCGAAGGACATAAAGTCGCTTGTGGCTGTTCAGATGGCTGTATACTCGTTGCAACAGATTAAGCGATACCCAATATCATGTATCATAAATAAAAAATGATATTCTTTTTTAGAAATTAATTTTGCCATAACACAATTATCAGTAAATTTAAATTCGATGTTGCTATTCATCTAAAAAAAGCAAGCCTTCAACTAAATAGTAGTTTTAATTTTATATACTTTTATTCTCACATTAAGATTTGACGGGTCAAAATATGAAATATCATTCCTTATTAAAAAATTTATTTTATGCAACACTTTCCATCATGGCGTTAAATTTTAGTGGCGTCACTATGGCAAAAAATACCATGAATGATATTTATGTTATTAATTTATCCTCAAATGATGCAGGTTGTGGTATAAAAATTAATGAAATGTTGGTAATGGATAATAAAAAATACCCTGAAGGTCATTATTCCGCCGGTCAAAATATATCTAGTATATTAACTAGTGGGGAAAATACCTTAGGTGTAATTATGTTTAATGGCTCTATTTTAACAGGTGAAGAAAAAATCACTCCAGATATGTGGTGTGAAGTCGAACTTAAGAAGTTATCTGCAAACGGCAATAGCTCCTTAATATCGGGACTTAGGTTAAACGGAAGTAGCGATGGGAAAATGGTGGTCTCTTATAAATATAAAAATAACAGTGAGCAAATCTATTTTGGCGGCCCCAGTAGAGATAGTGAATTTGATGTTTTAGAAGCAAAAAACCAATTTAATATACAGGGCCTCCCCCAATGGCAATGGGAAAAAGCTACTCCCGTTACTGAAGACGATATTCCTAAAATTCGTGCTTTTTATGCCGAACTACGACAAGCATTTATCGATAAAAATCTAGATAAATTAAAAACTATGGGGAAAATATCCTGGGAAGAAATGGCCTATGCCGATAATGGCTCTCCTGATATCTTTTGGAAATCGCTTAATTTTCAAGAACGATTAGAACAAGGATATAGACCCAATCCAATAAGTTGGGAAAAATATATTCTTAGTACTTACTTAAATCACCGTATTTTTCGTTACGAAGCTGGATTTGAACGCTTATCTCCTATTGAGTTAGTTAGCCCTGAAGGGAAAAATTATTTTTATAACCCTTACCTTTCTATTATTGATGGGAAAGTGACTATTGTCCGATAAGGTGCCTCTTTTATGCCTACCATTATTCTTATAGGTGATTCGGACACTGGCCATGATAATCATGGCCAATACACTTTAAAGTCACACTATTACTCACAATTCCCTATAGAGTAATATTTATCAAAGATAACAATATACTTACGACTTTTTTGACTTATGCGCAGATCTTTAATTTGTTGATTGGGTAATAAATAAAATACATAAGGCTCTGAGTCATCATCACCATCACAATTTTGATGTAACAAAACCCTAAAATAAGTATTGCCTGTATTTTTTAATATTCCTTGGTTAATATTTAAATCATATTTGAAATATGGATCTTTAGGTCTAACAACAAAATAGGTTTCTAAACTTACTGTGGGGTAGAACAGTGGTTGTTTTTTTTGCCCTTCATCATTTCTTATATCAAGTGGCGTTTCACTAATAATAATTTTATAATAACGTTCTTTCTCATCCGCCTCTCCTCGATAGAAAATTTTAAAAAATTCCTGCTCCCCGGGTAATAGAATTTTTTTAAGGGGAGTAAAAAGAATTTCTCCATTCTGAATAGGTGTGCCCTGCTCTTGATAACCCGGCCTATCAATTTGGTAAACACTAAATGTATATAAATTGGTTTTTTTAGTATCATTAATATAGGGCTTAGAAAAGAAGGGTTCCCCCGACTCCATAGAGGAAATATCTGCACTAATATAAAGTGCATATGCATGGTGATAAAAGAAGACTAACAACATCCCGCAAAGTATCTTAAACCAAGATATTAGTTTCATATTAAAATTTCAGTATTCGTTATAATAGAAAGTGACTTAAATAAAAAACCAGTACGTTCTTATCAGTCGCCATAACATAAAAATAATCAACTTTAGTTAATATCAGGCCCAGTCCATATAGCCTTAACTGTTACCGTTCCACTGGCTGAGACTGTTCCTAGCCAATCAATACCATCCAAAGTGAAAAATGAGTTAGCATCATTCATTGGAAAAGATAAATCTAGGTTCGTTCTATAAAAAGAGCCTAAGTCTTCATCAGGTCTGTCCCATGGTGTTTCTGTCCATAACGCATTTTTTAATGAAATTTCATGACTATCACAACTCGCTCTATATTTTGCATCCGTGCCATCACTATTTTTAAATGAGAGATAAGCCGGAAAAGGCACATTAAGTCGGTTATCACTGGAGGAGAATAAACAATAGGATTGCCCTTTTAATGTTGTTTGTGGTCCTTCTACAGATGCAGTAATAGAGTCTGCTTGTCTAGGGCCACTGGTGGTAACAATATAATTAAACTCAATGGGTGGCTCTTCATTACCCACTTTTCCCGTTTTAGATTGATGAGGGTTAAAATCAGTAGGAATAATGCTTATGCCATAATCTCTCGGCTTCAGAATAAGTGTATTTGAGGGGGTGAACTCATAATACCCAGATTGAGGCACGGCTGTATTGGTAAATGAAAAGGTAAAAAAGTCTTGGCTATTTTTAAAATCGACATTACTAGAGACGAGTCTTTTTAAAAAGGTATTAGATAAAAAGATAGAAACATTTTTATTATTAACTTTAAAATAATAATTAGCGGGATATGTTGTATTATAATTATACCAGTTATTACTGCCATCATCAGGGCCAATTTTTATTGTATTTGCCGCTGGCGTAAAAGGGATCAGTGTATTATTAATTTTTAAATTAAGCCTAATATTGGTAAATATATCCCCAGTAGTTTCATGATCAATCACCTGACAAATAATACCATTTTGGTTTGATACAATACCCACTCGGCAAAACTGAGAGCCTAAGCCAATCGTGGGATTACCGTTACTATCAATAAATATTTCTTGTAAAGCACCTGTTGAAGTTAACGTGATATGCCCTGACTTAGTGATATTGAATTCATGTGATGCAAGCATTCTGCCACCAACATTTTGGCAAGATCCGCCTTTGCTTGGATCATAGTCTGTTTTTGTCATACAGGCTCTATAACTATATGTCTCTATAGTGCCTACAGGCAATTGGCGAAAATACAGGTATGCCGAATCACTAAATATCCCCCGAGCATAAGCCGATTCACCGTTAGTATTAGTCTGAACTATTTTATAAGCCCCGTCTTTACCTATATATTGCGCAGGCCAATAGCCACTATCATCTGTACAATAACGCCTCATACATCGATTACCCACAAATGGCTTATCTATTTGAGAATTTTCTAGCCAAATATCGACATATTGATTGGCCTGAATGGATGTATTGGTATACCCCATATAACCTAAACTGAGCTGTGAAGATTTTGAATAACGCGTATATTTATTGGCACCCGAAAAACGCGGATCGGTTGTTCTTGGGGTAATAAAATATTCATTATCTACATTATTCTCAATAAAAACGTAACTATTAGTTACCGTAGCGGCTTGACTGGTTGTAGACAGCGATAAATTTAAAAGACAAGGTGCTACGAGTAAAAAAAATATTTTGCTATTCATAATAAAGTTCTCGTTATCTTTTTACGAAACTAGACTGAGGTTGACAAGTTACCTCTCCAACCCACATTGCTCCTTGTGCCCCTTTAAGATCTAAGTCTGCTTCACAGATTGTTTGCTGATCTTCTTGTAGTAACGAGATCACCGGATAACGGACATCTACATCCATTGAAAACTCACCATTTTGATCTGTTTTAGTTCGACCAATATGGTTTCGAATTGAAGCATATTTTAAAAGTTCACCATTAGGGGATTTCAGACGTCCGAAAACCGTGACTAATTGCCTCACTTCCGGTTGATAAAAGGCAATATTTCCTGGATACAATGTGACGGATTTATTTCGGCCAGAAATAATGTCAAAGCTGTCTTTCGATTTGCCATCATTCATTAATTGGATGTCATAATCTGAATAAGGAGATAATGGAATAAAGGTATTTTTTCCACTAATCGGGTAATTTTGCCCATTAACTTTAGCGAGCATACTGCCACTACCTTTAATATCTGAATTGATAATAATGCCAGATTTACCTTGTTGACCACTGGGTGTGATCATCCCTTCACTATAAGCTATAGAGCCACGAGAAGTTAAATTACCATTAAGTCGTTTATTATCAGGGCGATTAATGGTCACCGTACCAGAGTTATACTTCGTATCATAAGAAGCGTAACCTAGTGTTGAGAAGTCAGATTCACCATTATCTTTATCATGTACTAACTTAGAAACAGAAACGCCCGCATTAGTGATCACGGAGTTTTCAAAATTCTTATTCACATAAATATTGGCTTTTACATTGCCATTGGTTGAAGAGATCCCAGTACTTAACCACGTTGAAAGAGGTAAAGAGAAATCAAGATTAATAAATTTTTCATTAGTGCTATTTTGATTATCATAATGATAACGCTGAACCCCAGCTCTTAATCCTACCGTGCCATAACGTCCCGAAAATAATGTATTTGCATATTCATAATTAATAGAATCACTACCAACTCGCTTATCTTTGGTATTGCTGATAGTAAATGAACCCGTTCTATCCATTATCTTATCGAAATTAATAGTTCCTCCATAAGAGTAACTGTCTGCCTCATATAGCGGTAAATCACCTCTTACGATAGTTTTCTCTTTAGATGCCCATAATGAACCATAGCCTTCTGGGATATTAATAGAAAGCGTACTAATATTACGGTGACTACCATGATTCTCTAACATTCCTTGCCAAGCAATAGAAAGATAGTTATTTACCGCTACACTGATATTCGTCTCCTGTACAATAAATTTATCAAATCCATAGTTAGACATTTGAAAACGAATACCGGATAACACAGGAAAGTTATAAGCAAAAGAGCTACCGATTAAATAACTTTTTTCGGGAGTTTGGTTATAAGCGCCACCCTCTTTGATATAATGACGTTTATCAAAATCAATATAGCCACCATAAATTTCCCAATTTAATTGGTCAAAATTACCGTTAGCGGTGCCAAAAGACTTATTAATGGTTTGATGTTGTGTTGTCACTACCTTGCCATCAATAACGGTTTCAATCGTTACTTCATAAATACCATAAGGCAACATGCTGGTATCAACTTCAAAATTACCCATCGGGAAATTTTGAATATTTAATAATTTACCTTGGCGATAAATACGAACTTCACCTGGACTATTTAAAAAAGCATAAATCGGAGTTAATGATTGCTGTTTATTCACCACCCTACTTGATGAATTATTCCCGATTGATGCTGCATAAATTTTACTGCTACTCAATACTGTTAAGCTGGCTAAGGACTGTAAATTCCAAGTGCTCATTAACCCGATAGCAAAACGCAATCCATTAAAATCACGTTCATACATTGCTCTATAGAGTTCAATATTGGAATTGGATTTACCTATACTGTAGGCAGATGCATTAATATTAAAATGGTGTTCAGCTTTAGCTAATAACGTGTCTAAATTAAAGTAGCTACTGGATGAATCTTGGGCGTTTTTAACACGACTTTGAAAGACGCCCAAATCATAGTTGGCCACAGCAGAAAATGAATTAACAGATGAATTTCCTAATATGGATTGTCTAGCATGTTCTTTGGGTGCAAAAGCTGACTTATCAACATCTAATGATAAATTAAATGAAGAGACATTTAATTGAAGAACAGCATTAATATCAATAGCTATACTATTATTTTCATTAAAGATAGCATTTTTTTTACTTTCAATTTTATCAACTAATAACTGATTTAGTGTTGCGCCTTGATTATTTTCGATTAATTGAATACTTGATAGTTTTATTTTATCATTATCGATAACAATAATCGCATCTGCAATTTTCTTTTCACTTTGGTTTTGTTTATTTGCATCATTAAGTCGTAAGAAAACGGGCACCGACATACCTTCCTCTAAAGCATTAACAAATGCCGGAGGAATAATATATCCGCCCACTTTAATTCTTTTTATTTCATTAGCATTAATCGTATTCGAAAAAATAATACCTAATATTGATAAAGCGATAATACTCTTACGCATGATTTAGCCCATTCTTTATTTTTTATTTGACAACAATGAACTCTCCTTTGTGCCAAATGCCTACGCTAGATTTTTTATTTGTGAGATCGACAAGTTGCAATTTAACGGCTAAATGTGGCATAAGGTAATAACGCTCGCGACACATCCCCTCCACACCATATTGTTGTTTTTCTGCTAGACAAGGGCCTGAAGCCACAACACGAAATGAACTATTACCGATATTAGAAACTTTATTATCATGATACTGATAATTAAAATTCTCAATTCTGGGTGCAACCACTAAAATTGTACTAATAGTTGCAGATGTTGTTGCTGTCGCTGATTTTGAGCTTTGTGTTATACCATTTTCAGCAATAGGATCATCTTTCCAATTTAATCGATAATAACGCTCTTTATCATCCTTAGGCCCTTGATAAATGATTTTAAATACATCACTTGCATGACCGGGAAGAATCAGATTAGCCGGTGTTGATAGAATTTCATTGGGATCAGTAACCGGAATAACTTTCCCATTTTCAAGTGGTGAGTCTAATTTTTCTATTGTCAAATTGACTAATCTTGCCGTATTTACTGTATTTTCAATTTCTTTGGCAAGAGTACTTTCATCAGAAGATATTATCTCTGTTATATTACCTACATTTACTGCAAAACTATTTTTTAATGGAAACCACAATAATAAAAAAAGGATTAATTTTATCTTATTCATAATAGTCAGTTTCTAAAAATAAATAACGATAAAGATATTACTTCCCTATAGTATCTTTATCGTAATATCAATTAGCCAATAAAGGAGAATTAAGGTTCTGGATTAGGTTTAACGGTAGAAAAGTCACCATCCCAAGTGGCGGTAAATTGCACTTTTACATCACCATCCCAGACACCATCAGCCAGTGATTTAAAATCGGCTGTTGCTCCTGCTGCTTGTGCACTGGCAATCACAAAAGTGAATTCACCACGATCTGTAGCGCGCTCAGAGCCATTGTAAATACCATCAGCAGCTAAATTATCTAAACCTGAGGTTAACCCTTTTGATGTATCAATTAACACGACATCAGTTGTTTTAGAAAGGTCTTCCCCATTCCATTTAACACCAACTGTTAATGTTGAATCATCAGTTGTTCTTGCTAACGTATTAGCAATCAGTTTTGATGATAATTTAAAATCGGTTGCGCCAGATTGGCCTTGAATAGCAATATCAAATGCACCATTTTGTTGGTTAAATGATTTTTGGCCTTCAGCATAATTAAAAGTCAGACTTTTTAATGGAGTGACAACTAACATACTGGTTGTATCTTTAATTGCAGTTGCTTGCCAAGTCGCGGTTGCTTGTGCAACACGAGTATCTGCATTAGCAGCCGTAGCAAAAGAAGCAGCAATAATTGTTGATAGCATCACCGATGCTATTTTTTTATTTAACATATTATTCTCTCTAATTTTGATTTATAAAAAACAATTACATAGTATAAAAAACACCTTTAATTGTGCTTTTTATAAAATATAATTAATAAAATAATTGCAATGATAATTATTTTATGTGATTTATTAATTTTTAATGTAATTAAAAGTTATTTATGAAGTTTTTTGTTTGACAACCTTTCCATAAAATATATTTCTTTTTATTATCGACTTTGTTTATTTCTCTCTCATCGGAAAATTCATTTTCAAGATATTTAAATACATCTACCCATTTTTTATCTAAAATTAATAAAAAATTTGCTAATTGATCAACGGTAATTGCAGTAGCTCCTATTTCATATCGTGAAATTTGTTGTTGGCTAACATTCATTAATCTTGCCAACTGCTTTCCTGTCATATTTTTTTCTTTACGTGCTTTTCTTAAAAAAATACCAACATGACCACTAATCATATTAGATTTCATTAATTACACTCCAATAGAAAATTGTTAACTAAACATTTCATTTAAATCAATCATAAATATATAAAAACAAGAGTAAAAACGTTTATACCGATCGAAGTTAGTTAACTTAATAGCCACAACCTATCAAATATTGATTATTGATCGATTTAATTTATTAGCTTACGCAAATAATTTGTATTTAAAAGAAAAGATTTTTATTAATTATATGATAATTAAATAAATTAAGTCTTTAATTAAAAAATAATTTAAAAAATATATTTTTTATAGAATTGCAGAAAAATAAAGAATAATGCATTATTGATATAGCCTAATTGATATATTTGATCATATACATTTACAATTTGTTACATAATTCATCAAATAGCGATTTAAGTACTAATAATTAGAGTACTATAATACTCTGATAGAAGCGCATTTCTGGTTTAATATCCTGTAATCATATTCATAAAGAACACTTAAGCCCAAAAATAGCACTTAACCAAAGAATTAGTATCAATATATTTGTAAAGTAATCACATGATTTTAAATATCTTTTTTAATTCTATTAATACTAATATAAAGTGTAAAAACACATTTTAATGAAAATAGAGATCAATTTTAATAAGTAATTATATTACAGATTGACTAGATTATTGATTTAGATCAATAATAGTATTCTGTTATTATATTTTTATTAATCTTTAACGGTAATTAAATGCTTAAGAAGTTATTTTAATAAAAATAATATATATAATTATACAAAAATATTTTTCTTTGCATTAATAATATGGTAAGAAGTTTATCAATATATCGATACCATTTATCGAAAGATGCATTATCTTTTTTCTGAGAAACTTAAAAACTGATCTAGCTTAGTATCCCAATCTTGTAAAAAAACTTGCTTACAGCGCAGCGCTTGGTCTTCAGCAAAATCCAGCCACATATTGACGATACGGTTTAATTCTTTCAGCTCATTTTCACGTAGATAATTCTTCGCAGTGTTACGAACTTCATCCGACTTATACGAACATGTACGAGTATGCTTACTTTTCACATTTCTGCCTAATAGTACTCCTGTGAGTCAATTCTCTTGCAAACGTTTTAACATTTGTTGAACTAAAAATAGCTTAATAACTGATCATTAAGGGATTGATTGAGTTTTGGGAGGTGTATTGAACTTAAGTGGCGGAAGATCACAGGAGTCGAACCTGCCAAGGACCGCTGGCGGCCCCATCTGGATTTGAAGTCCAGCCGCCCCACCGGGGACGATGATCTTCCATATAGGATTATTTGTATGAAATAACATGATGATTATACGCTGAAATAAAATCATTCCCAAGTGCACTAAATCAATAAAACCTCTTTCAAAGAAAATAATCCCGCTTTTGAGTAAAAAAACTGATAATTAACGCGATACTATTGAACTTATGCACTTTCATCCTCATCTTATTACCTATGACGAATAAACTCAGTGATGTATGCCATGTCACTGTAAACCCAGATACAGGATGTTTTTTATGTCAAATCCATTACTTAGCACAACGGGATTACCTGCATTTTCCCAGATAGAACCAAAACACGTTGTACCTGCCATTAAAGAAGTTTTAGCTAATTATCGTGCAACCGTAGAAAAACTTCTCGCTGACAACACCGCTTTTAGTTGGGATAATCTTTGCCAACCGTTAGCCGAAGCGGGTGATAAACTTTCTCGTGTTTGGTCTCCTGTTAGCCATTTAAACTCCGTTAAAAATAGCGCTGAATTACGCGAAGCTTACGAGCAAAGCTTACCTTTACTGTCTGAGTTCAGTACTTGGATGGGTCAGCACGAAGGATTATATCAAGCCTATAAATCTATCAAAGGAAGCGCTGATTTTGCCTTACTGACTCAACCACAAAAAAAAGCCGTTGAGAATGCGTTACGTGACTTTGAATTATCCGGTATCGGTTTACCAAAAGAGAAACAACAGCGTTTTGGTGAAATCAGTGCACGCCTATCAGAACTGAGCGCCAAATTTGGTAATAATGTGTTAGATGCGACCATGGGGTGGTCTAAACTTATCACCGATGAAAGTGAACTTGCCGGTATGCCGCAAAGCGCCATTGATGCAGCCAAAGCAATGGCACAAGCAAAAGAGCAACAAGGTTATCTATTAACGCTCGATATGCCAAGCTATCTACCTGTTATGACCTATGCTGATAATCGTGAGCTTAGAAAAGAGATGAGTATTGCTTATAGCACTCGAGCCTCTGATCAAGGCCCTAATGCAGGTCAATGGGATAATAGTGAAGTTATGGCGGAAATTTTAGCATTACGCCATGAGTTAGCTCAGTTGCTCGGCTTTAAAAATTATGCCGAAAAATCACTTGCCACTAAGATGGCAGAATCGCCAGAACAAGTACTTAATTTCTTAACTGATTTAGCCTCTCGAGCTCATCCTCAAGGCGAAAAAGAGCTGGCTGAATTAACACACTTTGCCAAAACACATTATGGTGTGGAGAAACTAGAGCCTTGGGATCTGGCTTACTACAGCGAAAAACAAAAACAACATCTATTCTCCATTGATGACGAACAGCTACGCCCTTACTTCCCAGAGCACCGTGCATTAAGTGGCTTATTCGAAGTGGTTCACCGTATCTATGGTTTAACGGCTAAAGAGCGTCATGATATCGACACTTGGCACGATGATGTACGTTTCTTTGAATTATATGATGAAAGCAACACATTGCGCGGTAGCTTCTATCTTGATTTATACGCTCGTGAACATAAACGCGGTGGTGCTTGGATGGATGATTGCATTGGTAGAATGCGTCATGCTGATGGCACACTACAAAATCCTGTCGCCTATCTTACCTGCAACTTTAATAAACCAGTAGGTGATAAACCCGCACTCTTCACCCATAACGAAGTGACCACGCTATTCCATGAGTTTGGTCATGGTTTACACCACATGCTAACGCAAATTGATACCGCTGATGTATCAGGTATTAATGGCGTACCATGGGATGCGGTTGAGTTACCAAGCCAATTTATGGAAAACTGGTGCTGGGAGCCAAAAGCGTTAGCCTTTATTTCTGGCCATTATGAAACTGGCGAGCCATTACCGCAGGCTATGCTTGATAATATGCTCAAAGCAAAAAATTATCAGTCTGCGATGTTTGTATTACGCCAACTAGAATTTGGTCTGTTTGATTTCCGCCTACACGCTGAATATGATCCGGCTAAAGGTGCTCGTATCATGGAAATACTAAATAGCGTAAAAGAGAAAGTCTCGGTAGTACCTGCAACACCTTGGGCGCGATTCCCTCATGCCTTTAGCCATATTTTTGCCGGTGGTTATGCAGCAGGTTATTACAGCTATTTATGGGCTGATGTACTGGCAGCTGATGCCTTCTCTCGCTTCTCTGAAGAGGGCATTTTTAATCGCCAAACAGGTCAATCATTCCTTGATAATATTTTAACCCGTGGTGGTTCAGAAGAGCCAATGGAGCTGTTCAAACGCTTCCGTGGTCGTGAGCCGAAACTTGATGCTATGCTCAAAGGCTACGGCATTAAAGGATGATATGTGAATATCTGTTTACTTTGTGAAGAAGGCGCTGATAACAGCGCCTTATCTGCTTTAGCGCAACGTTGGGGATTAATTCACGACGCCACACAAACTATGGCGTTAGTCTTAACGCCCACTCACCTTGAATTGCGTAAACAAGATGAGCCTAAACTTGGTGGGATCTACGTGGATTTTGTCGCGGGAACTATGGCTCATCGTCGTAAATTTGGCGGTGGTCGTGGTGAAGCGGTAGCAAAAGCAGTAGGTATTAAAAAGGATTATCTACCCGATGTGGTTGATGCAACAGCAGGATTAGGCCGTGATGCCTTTGTATTAGCCTCTATTGGTTGTAACGTAAGAATGGTTGAACGTCATCCTGTGGTGGCTGCATTACTTGAAGATGGCTTGAAACGCGCTTATCTCGATGCAGATATTGGTGAGTGGATGCAACAGCGTATGAAGCTTATTTATGCTTCATCTGCACAGGCACTCACGCAAATTAGCCCTACACCTGATGTAGTCTATCTTGATCCTATGTATCCCCATAAAACCAAAAGCGCATTAGTGAAAAAAGAGATGCGGGTATTCCAATCTCTTGTCGGTGCGGATGAAGATGCTGATGCATTATTAGCACCAGCCATGGCACTGGCTAAAAAACGAGTGGTTGTTAAGCGTCCTGATTATGCTGAGCCGTTAAACAATCAACCCGCACATGCAAGTGTCACCACCAAAAATCACCGTTTTGATATCTATCCTTGTATCTAGCCATAGATAACCCATAGAGGGGCGTGTCTTCCCCTCTTTTGCCATAACTTTTTAATTATAATATCTCTATCTATTGAATAGTATATCCACCATCAATCACCAGATTATGGCCATTGATCATATCCGCTGCACCGCTTGCTAAAAATACAGCCGCGGCAGCAATCTCTTCTGGCTCAGCAAATCGCCTTGCCGGTATTTGCGCTTTCATCTGTTCACCTTTTTCACCTTCCCAAGCCTTTTTACCTAAATCGGTCATCACAATAGTAGGGGATATCGCATTGATTTGTAGGCCTTTGGGTCCCCACTCTAGCGCCATCACCTTTGTCATATTGATAATGGCGGCTTTACTTGCACAATAGGCAATATGTTCTGGTAAAGCGATAATACCTGCTTGAGAGGCGAGGTTAATTATCTTACCTTGCCCGCGTTGTAGCATATGCTGCCCCACTTGCTGACACAGTAAAAAAGTCCCCGTTAAATTAACTGATAAGGTTTTATTCCAATCTTCAAGAGATAGCGATTCGGCGGGAGCTAAAGCGACAATACCTGCACAATTAACAAGAATATCAATGCGATCGAACTCTTCAATGACTGAGTGTACCGCTTGCTTTACGGACTCTTCACTTGAAACATCACACCAGATCCCCACCGCACTATTTAAACGATGCGCCACTTGCTCAACCTGCTCTGATCTATCCAACAAAGCGACTTTAGCCCCTTTTTCGATAAACATCTGTGCGATAGATAAGCCAATTCCAGCCGCACCACCAGTAATAACAGCCACTTTATTCGAGAGAGTAAAATCAATTTGCGTAGCCATATAACCTCCAGCTTAAAAATAAATAGTCACTCTTTTAAGCATAGCAGATGAAAATTAGGCCTAAGAGGGAAGAGAAAATGATTGAAACGGTCAGAGCGAGCGCTATGCACTCGCACTAACTTAAAAAATTACAGCACGCCTTGCGCTAACATTGCATCAGCAACTTTAACAAAACCTGCAATATTAGCCCCTTGAATATAATTAGTTTGTTTACCTTCACCGCCATAGTTTACACAAGCGTGATGAATATCCAGCATAATATGATGTAAGCGAGCATCAACTTTCTCAGCTTTCCAACTCAAGCGTGCTGCATTTTGCGCCATTTCTAATCCCGAAGTTGCTACCCCTCCAGCGTTAGCGGCTTTACCCGGTGCAAACAAGACTCCCGCCTCAATAAAAGCATCGGTTGCCGCAATGGTCGTTGGCATATTTGCGCCTTCGGCAACAGCTTTAACACCGTTTTTAATTAACACTTTTGCGGCGTCTAAATCTAATTCATTTTGTGTAGCACAAGGTAGTGCAATATCAACAGCGACAGCCCAAGGCTGTTGCCCTTCAAGATAAGTTAAACCAAACTCTTTGGCGTACTCTTCAATACGACCATAATTATTTTTAATTTCAGTTAAGCGAGCCAGTTTTTCGGTTGTAAATCCAGCTTCATCCACCACGGTTCCGCCAGAATCTGAAGCGGTGACCACTTTCGCACCCAGCTCAAGGCATTTTTCAATGGTGAATTGTGCCACATTGCCAGCACCAGAAACGGCTACACGCATTCCGTCAAGGGACATGCCGTGACGTTTAAGCATTGCGTTAGTAAAATAGACTAAACCGTACCCTGTGGCTTCTGGGCGGATCAAACTGCCACCAAATGATAAACCTTTACCCGTAAAGACACATTCATTGCTATTCGAGAGCTTTTTCATCATTCCGGCCATAAAGCCAACTTCCCTTGCCCCCACACCAATATCTCCCGCGGGGACATCAGTATCAGCCCCTAAATGACGATAGAGCTCAGTCATTAACGCCTGACAAAAACGCATCACCTCTGCGTGGCTTCTCCCCTTGGGATTAAAATCAGATCCCCCTTTAGCGCCTCCCATCGGCAGTGTTGTCAGTGCATTTTTAAAGGTCTGTTCAAAACCTAAAAATTTTAAAATAGAGAGGTTTACCGATGGATGAAAACGCATTCCACCTTTGTAGGGACCAATAGCAGAGTTAAATTGTACTCGCCATGCGCGATTAACTTGAACTTGTCCTTTATCATCTAACCAACAGACGCGAAACTGAATAATACGTTCAGGCTCAACTAAGCGCTCAAGTAATGATTGTTCACGATATTGTGGATTTTTCTCTAAAAAAGGCCACAGAGTGGTAAAAACTTCACGTACCGCCTGATGGTATTCAGGTTGATGAGCGTTATATTTTTCTACCTCTTCTAAAAACGAAGATAATGAGCCAGATCTATTCATTCAGCTATTCCTTTTTATGTAATGTGATGTTGGCATAACCTCATTTATTCGGAATATTTTTGGGATTTATGTGAGGTTGATATTGTTTTGCCTATTGAATATATCATTAAAATGTATTCCTACTTCAAGACATTTTTTTTACAATTAGACAAAAAAAAAAGCTTGACCTCACTAAAGGCTAATAAAATCAGGATTTTTGGACAAAAAAATACCTGCATAAGCAGGCATTTTTTTTGCTTAAATAATCAGTTGATTACTCTTCATCATCTTTCAGAGGAACAATTAACATATCAACATGAACGGTATTAATTAGTTGACGTGCTGATGACATCAATTTGCTCCAGAAATCTTGGTGATGACCACAAACCACTAAGTCCATATCGTATTTTTTAATCGCATCAACAAGAACTTGGCCTAAATCCCCGCTACCACTGAGTGTTTCTTGGATCTCATAACCTGAGTTATCAGAGAGATCTTTTAGTGCATTACGTGTTTCATCAGTGATGCGTTGTTGCATATCACCAAGGTTAACATCAATTAAACCGGTATACAGATCAGAGTAGTTAACATCAACGTGAATTAAGGAAACTTTGGCATTATAGGGTTTTGCCATAGATACAGCTTTCTGCACCAAGACGTTGCTCTCAGGGGATAAATCAACTGCAACTAGAATATGCTTATAAGCCATCGTAAACTCCTTCCATAAGCTGATTAATCGGTCGGAAAGGCTATTACGCCTATATCCTTTACATTAAATATAACGTTTTATGATGAAAGTTAGATGTTGCCTTGATCACAACTTAGTGCAAATACCATCAAAGAAAGCATCTATCGGTAACAACAATATACACCATTTTAAATAAGTGAGGAGTCGTTCTTCGACAATATCCACATATTAATGTGAATAATGCACAAAGCACAATAAAAACACCCTATTAGAGTTATTTTTTAATCATTTTTTTGAAAAAGCGAACAACTTGAACAACTCGCTTTTATTTCTTGCTTAATATCACCTAGACTTAAATAAGAGAAAAATTAACCTTTCCATGTAAATGCAAAAGGTTTTCTCATCTCAGAATCAGCTATTCTAGGGAGGGGATTATGTTTAGTGTCATTGTTATCTTTTGGGCGTTGTGTATTCTTTGCCTGATTAATATGATGCGTTATTTCTCATCAATTCGGGTATTACTCACCATATTGCGCCAATCTGATCCATTACTTTACCAATCTGTCGATGGGAATGGATTTTTCACTATGCATGGTCAATTTTCAAAACAGTTAAGACTTATTCGATATATAAATCAACGCCAATATACTAACCACCATGATCCTGAAGTGATTATGCGTTGTGAACGGATTTATCGACAATTCTACCTAGTAAGTCGCTTTTGTATTCTTGCTGTAGCAAGCTTGATCGCCATGATTATTTGGTAGGTTTTATAGGGATAAAAAAACG
Organism: Proteus sp. G3927; assembly: GCF_963894685.1. Classification (NCBI taxonomy): domain Bacteria; kingdom Pseudomonadati; phylum Pseudomonadota; class Gammaproteobacteria; order Enterobacterales; family Morganellaceae; genus Proteus; species Proteus sp. G3927. The sequence goes on from NZ_CAWQGX010000017.1 coordinate 24,291, forward strand.
GTGACGAGTTAGTCACCGTTTCTCAATACTATTAGGATGCTTATTATTATCAGCTATTCACCAGCAGTGAAAGTGAAATCCAATAAAGCACACCGGATAAAGCAATACTCACTGGTAATGTTAAGATCCAGGCCAGCGCAATATTTTTCACGGTTTTGGTCTGCACCCCACCACCATCAACAATCATCGTACCTGCAACCGCAGATGATAACACTTGTGTTGTTGATACTGGCATACCTGTATAACTTGCTACACCGATAGAAACTGCAGCAGTTACCTGAGCAGAAACACCTTGCGCATAAGTCATACCTTTTTTACCAATCTTCTCACCGATAGTTACCGCAACGCGTTTCCAACCTACCATTGTCCCGATAGAGAGCGCTAAAGCCACAGAGATAATGATCCAAATTGGTGCATATTCCACTGTATTTAGCAGGTCACGACTCAATGTTTTTAAGAACCGTGCATCTTGGGCGCTAGTTTCTGGTAGTTTAGCAACTTCCGTAGCTGTATCAGCAATACACATCAGTAAGCGACGCATTTGAGCACGCTGGTCTGCACTCAGCTCATCATAAGAGCTAATACCAGACAACATTTGTTCTGTTTGATTGAGAACAATTGGCGTTCTTGCGCTATTACAATGAAAATCCGTGTCGTTAGGATCAGCTTGTGCTGATACTACCGGGGTATTTTCAATCGCATGTTGTAGAGCTGGTTGATGCTTCTCATAATACTGTTGTAAGTGTACAACGGCATCATGAGTTTTAGTGATATCGTATCCGCTAGCATTCATATTGACGACAAACCCTGCTGGGGCGACACCAATTAAAACTAACATGATAAGACCAATACCTTTCTGACCATCATTCGCACCATGTGAGAAACTCACCCCTACCGCAGATAAAATCAGCGCGGTACGAGTCCAAAATGGTGGTTTGCGTTTACCATCTTTTTTCTCACGTTCGGCAGGGGTTAGGTGGATACGACGACGTTTTTTCGTGCCACTCCAATAGCGACGTAACAAGAAAATCATCGCGCCAGCAATCACCAAGCCAATAATTGGGGAAAGGATAAGAGAAAGGAAGATACTGATCATTTTAGGTATGTTTAATGCATCAACGATTGACGAGTCTGTCACGATAGCATTTGTTAAACCAATACCAATGATAGCACCTATCAGCGTATGTGAACTGGATGCTGGAATACCGAAATACCATGTACCTAAGTTCCAGATAATGGCAGCTAACAGCAACGAAAAAACCATGGCAAGGCCATGAGCCGAGCTCACATTTAGCAGAAGATCTGTCGGTAATAAGTGAACAATAGCGTAAGCCACGCTCAATCCACCGAGCAAAACTCCAAGGAAGTTAAATACACCCGCCATCACGACCGCAAATTGCGCACGCATAGCACGAGTATAAATAACAGTTGCTACCGCATTTGCGGTATCATGAAAGCCATTAATGGCTTCATAAAATAGCACGAAAATCAGTGCTAAAACCAACATTAAACCTGTATGAAATTCCAGGTCAGTAAACAAATGTAGCATAGACGTTAAGCCAGTTAGTTGGACATGAACGCGGCGCATTATCAGCGACAAATGCGAACGGTGGAAGCGAAATTTAACCTTTTTTTGATTTGATAACCAAGGAAAATGACGGGTTTTTAAGATAATTCCTTATATATCATTTAATTAATAAACATAAAAAAAAAGTAAATTTCTGATAAATTTTTTGCTTGCAAATACGAATTTAGGTGAAAAATACAGATTTCTCCATATAATTTTACAAAATACTCTGATTTTACACGAAGATCACTGATTAAGTAGTCAGAGACAACCAAGAACGAGACATCATTGTGGGATCATTCGATACAGTTATTATAGGTGCAGGGGCCGCTGGACTTTTTTGTGCCTCTTTAGCAGGACAAGCGGGATTATCTGTTTTAGTTTTAGATAATGGCAAAAAAGCCGGCAGAAAAATTTTAATGTCTGGTGGTGGACGTTGCAATTTTACCAATATGTATATCGAGCCATCAGCTTACTTATCCGATAATCCTCATTTTTGTAAGTCAGCACTTGCTCGCTATACACAATGGGATTTTATCGAGTTAGTACAAAAGCACCATATTGCTTACCACGAAAAGACATTAGGGCAATTATTTTGTGATGATTCTGCCCAGCAAATTGTTGATTTATTACTCGCAGAATGCCATGAAGGAAAAGTAAGTATTCGCTTACGTAGTGAGGTGACTCAAATAGAGAAAACCGCCGAAGGCTTTACTCTTTTGGTAGGAGGGAAAACAATAACCGCCTCCTCTGTAGTGATTGCCAGCGGAGGACTTTCAATGCCCGGTTTAGGTGCCACCCCTTTTGGCTATAAAATTGCGCAACAATTTGGCCTTAATGTATTGCCCACTCGTGCAGGCTTAGTCCCTTTTACATTACACAAGCCACAACTTGAACAACTCAGCCCGCTCTCTGGTGTGGCGATCCCTGCTATTGTCACCGCTGAAAATGGCACCCAATTTAAAGAGAATATTCTTTTTACTCATCGTGGGCTTTCCGGTCCTGCTATTTTACAAATCTCTAGTTATTGGCATCCGGGAGAGAATGTGAGCATTAACTTACTTCCTGACACGGATTTGGAAGGCTATTTACAAGAAAAACGACAAGCACAGCCGAATCAATTATTAAAAAATACGCTTTCTCGCCTACTACCGAAGCGTTTTATAGAGATAATGATTGAAAATAATCAACTGCCTGATACCTCACTGGCTCAACTTAGCAATGAACGTATTACACAAATAACGACGTTGCTACAAGCATGGCTTGTTTTACCTAATGGCACAGAAGGTTATCGCACTGCAGAAGTCACCCTAGGTGGTGTTGATACCCGTAATCTCTCCTCTAAAACGATGGAAGCAACAAAGATAACAGGTCTCTATTTTATTGGTGAAGTGGTTGATGTCACAGGTTGGTTAGGAGGATATAACTTCCAATGGGCATGGAGCTCTGCTTATGCCTGTGCCCAAGCATTGATCTCTCGACACATGACTAAGTAGGCGCGTTATTTTTATAAATAACCACACAAAGCATAGGCTAACTTATTGGTTATAATGATTTTTTTAAAAACAAAATAAAATAACTCGTTAATCAGTGAGTTAACGAAATTGGCATTATTTTTTCTGTTTTGATTAAAAAAAACACTTTACAAATGATAGTGAGAACTATTATCATTAAATCACTTTCAGATGCACCACCTTCAGGGTCATATGAAAGAACGACATTGCTCACATTGCTTCCAGTGTTTTACTTTAGCCAGCCGGGTGCTGGCTTTTTCTTTTCTAGCGTTTGTTCGATTGTTTTATTTTTTCTTATTCAAATTATTTGTATCCTCAGATTAAATTCCTCCGCTTTTTTACTTAGCTTAATTGCGTAAACTGTGTTCAACAACTTCAGAGAAGGAAACACATTATGATTTATTTACGCAAAGCAAATGAAAGAGGCCACGCTAATCATGGTTGGCTAGATAGCTGGCATACCTTCTCTTTCGCAAGCTATTACGATGCTAACTTTATGGGATTTTCCGCCTTACGCGTCATTAATGAAGATAGAGTGATGCCCGGTGAGGGTTTTGGTACCCATCCTCATAAAGATATGGAAATTTTAACCTATGTGCTTGAAGGTAATATTGAGCATAAAGATAGTATGGGTAATAAAGAAAATGTACCCGCCGGTGAATTTCAAATAATGAGCGCAGGTACAGGTATCACTCATTCCGAGTACAACCCAAATAGTGATAAAGGCCTGCATTTTTATCAAATTTGGATCATGCCTGATACCACCGGTATTACACCACGTTACGATCAACGTCGTTTTAATACCACAGAGAGTAAACAGCTTATTTTGTCACCAGATGCACGTGATGGCTCGTTAAAAGTGTTCCAAGATATGACGCTGTGGCGTTGGAACCTAAAAAAAGGAGAAGAGGCACAATATCAGCCAGAAGCAGGAAGAAATATTTGGTTGCAAGTCGTTAAAGGAAAGATAGCAATTAATGACATTATTGCGACCACCAGTGATGGCATCGCCATCGCGAATGAAGATATTATCTATTTCGTTGGTGATGAAGACAGTGAAGTCTTGCTGTTTGACTTACCTCCTGTAACAGCATAGTTGGGCTACCAACCTAAAGCCACTTTTTCTCAAACAATTTATTTCACTTTGTTTTCTTGTTAACTCCCTGAGATGTCTTTCATCTCAGGGAATTTTTTATCAATAAAACCAATAACTAGCGTTTAGGGCCCACTTTTGTTAACGCTTGCCCTACTGGCGTATCAGTATATTTATCAAAGTTTTTCACAAAGCGATCAGCAAGATCGTCCGCTTTAACATCCCATTGTGCTTTATCCGCATAGGTGTCTCGAGGATCTAAAATTTCGCTATTAACGCCAGGAAGCGCTGTTGGGATCGCCAAATTAAATACAGGCAGAGTTTGAGTCTCCGCTTTATCAATATCACCATTTAAAATGGCATCAATTATCGCTCGAGTATCTTTAATTGAAATACGTTTGCCCGTACCATTCCAGCCCGTATTCACTAAGTAAGCTTGTGCTCCACAAGCCTGCATACGTTTTACTAACACTTGAGCATATTGTGTTGGATGGAGTGATAAAAATGCTGCCCCAAAACACGCAGAGAATGTCGGTGTTGGCTCTGTCACACCACGCTCTGTTCCAGCAAGTTTCGCAGTAAAGCCTGATAAGAAGTGATATTGAGTTTGCTCGGGTGTTAAACGAGCAACCGGAGGTAACACCCCAAAGGCATCAGCGGTTAAGAAAATGACTTTTTTAGCATGACCCGCTTTCGATACCGGTTTGACAATATTATCAATATGATAGATTGGATAAGATACACGGGTATTTTCTGTTTTTGAGCCGTCATCAAAATCAACACTACCATCTGCTAATACCACGACATTTTCTAATAAGGCATCACGTTTAATGGCACCGTAAATATCTGGCTCAGCTTCTTTTGATAGATGGATAGTTTTAGCGTAACAACCTCCTTCAAAGTTGAATACACCATCATCATCCCAGCCATGTTCATCATCACCAATCAGTTTACGCTTAGGATCTGTTGATAATGTCGTTTTACCTGTCCCTGACAAACCAAAGAAAATGGCTACATCACCACTTTCGCCAACGTTTGCCGAACAGTGCATAGAAGCAATACCTTTTAATGGCAGGAAGTAGTTCATCATAGAGAACATACCTTTTTTCATCTCTCCGCCATACCAAGTACCACCAATTAACTGAATGCGTTCAGTTAAGTTGAAAGCAACGAAATTTTCAGAGTTTAATCCCTGCGCTTTCCAATTTGGATTGGTACATTTAGCACCGTTCATCACAATAAAATCAGGTGTAAAATTTTCTAACTCTTCTTGCGTAGGGCGAATAAACATATTCTTAACAAAATGCGCCTGCCAAGCCACTTCGGTGATAAAACGCACTTTTAATCGCGTATCTGCATTAGCACCACAAAAGGCATCAACGACAAACAAACGTTTGCCTGATAGCTGCTCAGTAACTAATGATTTTAAATCAGCCCATACTTGCGGTGAGAGTGGTTTATTATCATTTTTACCTTTGCCCTGATCAGCCCACCACACAGTATCACGAGTAACATCATCACGAACAATGTATTTATCTTTCGGAGAACGTCCAGTAAAAATCCCCGTATCAACAGCAATAGCGCCTAACGAGGTTAATGTGCCTTTCTCATAACCTGTTAATCCTGGCTTAGTTTCTTCTTCAAATAATAAGTCATAGCTAGGGTTATAAATGACTTCACTAATGTCATGAATACCGTACTGCTCGAGATCCTTAGGGGTAAGACCTTTAACGTTCATAGTTTTGCTCCTGATAAATAGGCTTTTCTATGAGCATTATTAAGGTGTTACAACTAATTAACAGCGATTGTTATCAATATTTTGAAAATTTATATTTTTTTTATGTTAATAACGAGAACTAATGCACAAATCTACAGAAAAATTGTTGAATAAAAAAGGACGCAAAATAGCGTCCTTTAGGGTGATTTACGTTGCTAAATCGAATCAGTGCAAATTAGAGCTAGATAATTTATTGATATTATTAATATCTTCTTCAGTGAAGATATAATGAGCACCGCAATATTCACACTCCATATCAATTTTACCTTGTTCTTGTAACAGATGAGCTACATCTTCTTTAGATAATGTTACTAATGTATCTTCACAACGTTTACGAGAGCACGTGCAATGGAATGCTATCGGTTGTGGATCATATAATGTCACATCTTCTTCATGATATAAGCGATGTAAAATCTCTTTAGTATCAAGTGTAAACAGCTCTTGAGCTTTAATGGTGTGCGTAAGTTGTGTTAATAGCTCAAAGTGTTCTGCTGTCTCATCAGCACTATGTTCTGCACTCGCAGGTAAGGCTTGTAATAACATACCTGCACCCGCCGCTTTTCCATCTTGCAGACCTGTGCGGATAAAGACACGGGTAGGTAACTGCTCTGATTGATTAAAGTAGTTATCAATACAAGCTTCTATCGTTTCACCATCCAACGCTACAATACCTTGGTAACGCTCACCTTTTTTAGGTGTGATGGTAATAACCATAAAGCCATTGCCCATCATCTCTTTTAAGCTGCTACCGGCTTTAACATCATCACTAAAACGTGCAACACCGCGCATCTGTTGTTCATTATTGCCGTTAATAACCACTAATCGTACTGGGCCATCACCTTGTAATTGAACGGTAATATCACCATCAAATTTCAGCGTAGCTGTTAACAAACTTGTCGCGACCAATAAATCACCTAACAGGTGTTGAACTGGCTCAGGATAATGATGATTTTCAAGTATTGATTGATAGGTTTCCGTTACGGTAACTAATTCACCACGTACCGCGCTTTTTTCAAATAAAAAGCGTGATAAAGCGTCTTTTTTAGACATAATCTTCTCTCATTGCTGGGGAGCGGTTTAATCCGATCCTGGTAAATTTGTCTGTTTCAAGCGAAGTAAGGTGCGTCTTTCCTTTTTATCAGGTCGACGTTCGGGATGAGGCATCGTTAACGCATTCATTTTTCTTGCTAGAGCGATTTTTTCTCTCTTGGCAATACTCTCTGGTGTTTCACAATAGAGCAATTGTGCTTGAGCCGCCCCTAGGCGCTGTGCACTCACCATTAAGACTGTAACTGTCCGTTCATCATTACCTTGTCGTAAGCGTATTTCAGCCCCAACTTCAACATTTTTACTTGGCTTGCCTCGCACACCATTGTAATGGACTTTACCCCCTTCAATCATAGTGCGAGCAATGGCACGCGTTTTATAAAAACGTGCAGCCCAAAGCCATTTATCTAAACGGACAGCGCTTTCTTGCGATGGTTGACTCATCCCTTTCTCTCCTTAACTTCAACTTCTTCATGAAGGCGATAGAGTAAACACATTGCCTTCCACAACAAGGAACTTACTGAGGAGGGCGATAAAAACAGTGCTCGTAATATTGACTGATTTTATGCATGCGTTGATTATTTTGTCGCCGGCGCCGGATGATAAAAAATAAATTCAGGATCAAAAATCCAATAGCGAAGAATAATAATAACGTATTACCGATATAATATAACAGGGTCATTGAGTCAGGCATGCTATGCAAAAAGATTTGTAACGTGCCATTCGCATCAATTACCATCCCCGTTATTACACCTCCAGTATTAAAAGGTGTGTGTAATAAAATATCAGATAATCGCTGTAATTCTCGCCATTGCTCTAATGGTGTAGGTTCAAATACAGAATTGGTATTTGAAGCATAATCAACGAGCTGTTTTCTTTCATCACTGATTAAAAGCACACCACCCGGTGGTGGACTATTTAACAGTATTGCGGCCTTATCTATTTCTCGGTAGATAAAAGATGATGTGGTGGTGTCAACGAGCTTTTCCAAGGCCTCAGCACTAACAGCACGTAATAAAACATTGGTTCCTGTTAATTTGCCACTTTCTGCACGTTGAACTAATGATGGCCAATCATTGACATTACTTAGGTTTACCAAGGCCATTTTAAGCCGAATACATTCATTTTCTCTCGGGCATAAATCTTGTGTTTTCAAGATAATGCCATCAAAATTATCCAAAAGATTCATGCCAGATTTAGTAATAGCTTGACCTAAGCTTGGGTTTACACGGTTGTTAGAAACGGGGTGTAGCTGCTCTTCAACCAAATATAATAATGCTGCCGCTTTTTCAATCGTACTAGACTCAGGCATTGGCATTGGGTTGCTGTTGTTCCAATAAATCCCCGAACAATCAAAAGGTGCAAATATTGTTTTATTATTCTTACTGGAAAGGTTTGGAGGCATATAACACATTCCGACACCTTTGGCCTGAATAATATCCCCTACATGCAGCTTGGCCGTTTCTAACTCCGTAAAGTTAGTCACTAAATGAGGTTCACTCTCTTTTATCCATGAAAAAGTTAACTTCATTGATAATGATAACGGTTGATAGAGATACAGCATACCTATAATAAATAGGCTACAAACAACAAAGATAATATTTTTAATGTAACGCTTATACGGATAGTTTTTTTCTTCATCATGCAATGATAAATAAGGCCCTTGCTTGATAACATGATGATTAGGATACATTTCTAAATAGGTCACCTTATCAATATCATTTTGAATATAAGGTTCCCAATGTGGAGGATAAACTAAATCAATTCCCCCCAACGAAATATTTTTTACCTGCCCATGATCAAAATTACCAAACAGTCCCCAGCGTTTTAAACGCCCTTTAAAACAGTGTACTTCTTGTTTTCGTGATTTGATGATGGGTCGATAAATAAGAAACAAGCCTAAAACAAGAAAAGTCCCTCCTGCAGCCATTATCCAAGGGAGAAAGACTTGTGGCATCATTAATGCCGTTAACCATAAGATTAACCCTAAGCAAATTAACGAGCCATTCCAAAAACCTGAAGAATGATGTAACCGATACTCTTCGTTGGTTTCTTGGCGAATATGTAATAAATGCGCCGCATCACCTTCATTTTTCTGGATAGTGGAAGTGCCATTTGACAGTATGGGTTCAGAAAGTTGTTTTAAACTTAACGCAGAAAAATGTGATTTTTCATCTTTAAGAAAATGGCCATTCACACCAATGACAATGGGGATAGAAGGAGTACAAACGACATCGAGGACATTTTCTTGTTGCAGATAAGGCACCAGTAATGGAGGAATATGGATCTCTACCGCATCAATGTAATAGCGCCAATGATTGAGCCCCTCTGATGATCCCGCAAACCGGTTAACAATATTACGCAGTGTCGTAACGACTTCACCTTTAGTGGGTATTTCAGGAAAGTTTTGTAACGAATACCCAGAAGAAAACTTAGAGGTGCCAAAATAGGACAAATAGTCACTAATTACCCCATAATCATCTTGTGTTAGTTTACGGTAAGTCGGTTTGGCGAGGGATGGAAGATGATATGAGCCATCAAGCCGCCTTCTTTTAAAGAATAGAAAGGCGGCCATTATAAATAGGCTAATCATGAAGATAGCCAATATAATGACTGATAATCTCATTTTTTCCCCATACTCATGCTGGTGTTGCTTAGTAACAATAACAAATTTGAAATGCCACCTAACATAAGGCAATTCCTATTCTTTAGTTCTATTTTTTTATTAAAATACAATGAATTATATTTGTGTTGTTGCGTTATAATTTATATATATTATCAATTTTATATCCGCCAACCATGCCATTTTCAGATAAAATAGCGCATCAATAAATAATAATACTCCCAAAAAATCAATCAATAACTGGGTTTAGTAGCGGAGTGTACTCAATTTTCACTAAAAAGCTAAATCTAATTGTTGGATTTATTTTATCATTAATGTGTTAAATTCAGGTTAATCTCTATTCCTATCAGGGGCTGTTATGAAAGAACTAAAAAAACCGAATATACTCAATATTGATAACATTGCCCGTTCTCGGTTATTTCAGATCCAATCCGTTAATCTGGAATTTAGCAACGGCGAAAAACGTATTTATGAACGAATGAAACCCGCTAACCGGGAAGCGGTAATGATAGTCCCTATCATCAATGATGACCTGATCCTTATTCGTGAATATGCTGTTGGCATCGAAAATTATGACTTTGGCTTTCCCAAAGGGGCTATTGATGCGGGTGAAACCCCATTACAAGCGGCCAATCGTGAATTAAAAGAAGAAATTGGCTACGGTGCCGGCTCTTTAACCGAGATAGCTAAACTGTCTATGGCGCCCTCCTATTTTTCCAGCAAAATGAACATTGTTATTGCTCAAGATCTCTATCCTGAACAATTAGAAGGCGATGAGCCTGAGCCGTTAGTTCAAATACGTTGGCCTATCGCCAAGATGATGGACTTATTAGATCATCCCGACTTTACCGAAGCTCGTAATGTCAGTGCACTCTTTTTAGCACAACGTTATTTGCAACAAGTTTGTCCAAAATAATAATTGGCTCGCGATATCCAGATAAAATTAAGGCCACCAAATAGGGAGGCCTTGATATCTATCATCTCTTTTTATTAGAAAATAGCGCGTTACCACGCTTTCACCGCATCACCTTTATAAACTTCTTGCGCTTTTTGCAAAATTTCATCACTTTGGAAAACCGCGACGAGTTTTTTTAATCGTTCGTTATCTTTGTCTATGGCTCTGGCAACAATCAAATTAACATAAGGAGAATCGGTATTTTCCATAAATAAACCATCTCGTTTGGCTAATAATCCCACTTGTGAAGAGAAGTTATTATTGATGATGGAAAGGTAAATATTAGGATCACTTAACGTACGAGTTAGTTGTGGTGTATCAATTTCTGCAAATTTAAGTTTCTTAGGGTTTTCAATAATATCAAGTGTCGTTGGTAAATACCCCACCCCATCTTTTAATTTAATCAATCCTTGAGCCTGCAGTAATAATAAACTACGACCTAGGGTGGTTGCTTCATTAGAAATGGCGACGGTAGCACCATCAGGAAGCGCCTCTATGGTTTTGATTTTATTTGAATAAGCTGCAATAGGAAAAATAAACGTTTTACCTATGATTTCAAATTGATAACCACGCTCTTTGCTTTGAGCTTCGTAGTAGGGTACGGTTTGGAACGCATTCACATCAACATCATTATTACGCAAAGCTTCATTAGGTAACACGTAGTCATTAAAGGTGATCACCTTGATATCTAATCCCTGCTTTTCTTTTGCCAGCTTAACAACTTCATCCCAAATTTGCTGATCTGGCCCTGTATTTATTGCCACTTTTAACGGTTTATCACCTTCATCTGGTGAGCAAGCGGTTAAAACCAATGAAGTACAGGCCAAAAGCACCACTAATAATAATTTTCTCATCTTCTCTCCAATAATCGACCATATCACTCTTTTTATTTATAACTTATTGTTATTATTAAGTTTAATGTTTTTATTATGCTATCAAGGGGAATACTTATACTATATGCCAATATGTATTTAGACATCTAGACGTTTAGATAGTTATTTATAACGGGAAAGAGTGGAGAGATCAAAATAGATTTACACACAAAACATGAAATATTTTCATGTTGGAAGATGAGATGTATCTATATCTATTTATTAGATAACAAAAAGCGGGAAAAACAATCTGTTATCCCGCTTTAGTTATTCGTTAGATCGCTATTTAATCTAACTTTTTGTTTATTATATTAATCAAAATAGCTCGTTAGATTCGCCATTATCCTCAAAGATCCGTGTACCCACTTCACTTTTTGCTTTTTCTGTTGGCTGAGTGCCTTCAATAAAATACTCTTTCATTGATGGTCCATCTCCCGCCAACTTACCGGTATTGCGATCGATTTGAACAGCAACAACGCCTTTTGGCATCGGCATCATTTGTACCGGAACACCTTCTAAAGCAACTTTCATAAAGTCATTCCAAATAGGTTGTGCCGTTTTGGCACCCGCTTCACCACCCGTTGCGGCAGTTCGCCCTAAATTGCGACTACTATCATCAAAACCAATCCATGCAGTCGCCACAATATTAGCACCATATCCAGAGAACCAAGCATCTTTAGAGCTATTGGTCGTTCCTGTCTTACCACCGATATCTTGACGTTTTAAATCTCGCAATGCACGCCATCCTGTACCAGACCATCCCGGCTCACCAACGAGATTGGTTCTTAACGCATCATGCATTAGAAACGCCAGTGGCGTACTTATCACATGAGGAGCATATGGGCTTTCTTTGACTGTTTCAGCAAGAGGTGCTTGCTCTAACTCAATATCAGGCGCCGTTTCTACCGGTTGCGCTTGCTGAGATTGTGCGACGTTTTCCATATAATCATCAGATAATGCAATAGAGCGCGTAGTATCACCATAAATCACGGGGATATCGGTACATTCAGGACAAGCGACTTTCGGCTCAGCAGTAAAGATCACTTCACCATCAGCATTTTCAATACGCTGAATAAAATATGGCTCAATGAGATACCCACCATTTGCCATTACCGCAAAACCTCGAGCCATTTGCATTGGTGTAAATGAAGGTGAGCCTAAAGCTAATGACTCTGTTCTATCTATATTTTGATTAGGAAAACCAAAACGCAATAGATAATCTGCAGCGTAATCAACCCCCATCGCCCGCATAGCGCGCACCATAACTACGTTTTTAGATTGACCTAAACCTTGACGTAAACGAATAGGCCCTGCGTAAGTAGGTGGTGAGTTTTTAGGGCGCCAATCAGTTCCAGCTCCTGCATCCCAACGACTAATAGGTAAGTCATTTAGTAATGTCGATAATGTTAACCCTTTATCTAATGCCGCCGCATATAAGAAAGGTTTGATATTTGAACCAACTTGACGTAACGATTGAGATACGCGGTTAAACTTACTCAATTCAAAATCAAAACCTCCCACCAGCGCAATAATACCGCCATTAAGTGGATCTAATGCGACAAAAGCTGCATTAACCTCAGGAAGCTGTGCTAATAACCAATCATTTTCACTATTTTGTCGTACCCAAATTTGCTCACCAGCATGTACAACAGCATCAACTTTGCTCGGCGTGGCCCCTTGAGCCGTATCAGAAATAAATTTACGCGCCCAACGAACCGCTTTTAAATCGAGTGTTATTTTATCGCCATTTTTTAATACCACCTGAGCTTCTTTAGCATCAGCGGATAACACCACTGCGGGGATTAATGGGCCATAAGTCTGTATACCCTTTAGCTTATCGTTAATGGCTTTATCATCCCAAGGAGTTTGCCCTGCATGCCACAGCACCTCTTGAGCACCGCGATAGCCATGGCGCATATCATAATCAATAACATTATTACGTAGCGCTTGTTCAGCGGCTAATTGATCTTTGCGGATAACTGTAGTGTAAATTTTATAACCATCCGTATAGGCATTTTCGCCATAGCGCTGATACATCTCCATTCTGACCATTTCAGTCAAATAAGGCGCTGAAAAATCAATTTGTGGGGCGTGATATTTAGCCACAATAGGCTCAGCTTTAGCACTGTCATACTCTTCGCGGGTAATATAGTTCTCTTCCAACATGCGTTGTAACACTAAATTACGGCGTTTTAAGGCACGATCATACGAATAAAGTGGGTTTAGTGTCGAAGGGGCTTTAGGTAAACCTGCAATAACAGCCATCTCACTTAAGCTAAGATCATGCACACTTTTACCAAAGTAAACATATGCAGCAGCACCCACACCATAAGCGCGATTTCCTAGATAAATTTTATTGAGATAAAGTGCCAAGATCTCATCTTTAGTAAGCTCTTTCTCAATACGGATAGCCAAAAAGGCTTCTTTGATTTTACGCATTAATTTCTTCTCAGGTGTTAAGAAGAAATTACGCGCTAATTGTTGCGTGATGGTACTGGCACCTTGCGATGCTTGCCCCGATGTTAACGCAACAACAACAGCACGAGAGATGCCAATAGGGTCAATACCATGATGTTCACGAAAACGCGTATCTTCAGTGGCAATAAAGGCATTAATTAATTGCGGAGGCATCTCCTGCAAGGTAAGAGGCAAACGACGTTTTTCGCCATATTGCGCCATTAACTCTCCGTCTGCGCTAAAGACCTGCATAGGAGTTTGTAAACGAACATCTTTTAATGTCGCGACATCGGGTAGTTGAGGCTCGACATATTTATACATGCCATATATCGAGGCTGCTCCCAAAATTATGCAAGCAAAAACGAAGATGAAAAAATATTTTAAGAACTTCACCTTAAATTTCCCATGTAATGTGAATTGGGCAGTTTATAAACAAACAGTGCGTAGTATAAAGGTAACGCCTCTTGGAAAATAGGCTATTACACATTCAATAGATATGGATATCATTTATGAAAACAGATAATTATCAGATTGGTATTGAAATTAATATCAATCATATCAATGCCGTTTTAGTATTTCAGCAGAATAAGCAATGGAAGATCAATGCATTTTGGCAATTCCCTTTACCTCTTAATGATAATATAGATGATATAAATTTAAGAACTATCTTAAAACGATGGCAACAATCTCTACCGCCAATCAACCGTGTTGCACTGGCATTACCCGATACATTGGCAAGTTATCATACCATTGCTTTATCTAACCTGATTTCCCTGACACCAGCAGCCTATTATCGATTAGCACAACTCCGAGCCACATCTCATCAACAAGTCACCAAACAAGCGGTACAATTCGATTATCGGCAACATAACCAACATCTCGCCATCCATTTACATAACAAGACACTGATAGAGACTTATATTGCCTTATTCGCCAAAATAAACTTAACCATCACTGCGATTGATATTCCAGCTTGTGCGTTGCGTTATGTTGCCACACATCTCAACATATCGCCTCACAGCATATTAATTTTTTGTCAAAATAATCAAATGCTTTGGGTTTGTGCAGATAAAGAGATGCCCCATTACGGTACTCTTTCTTATCAAGACCACCAAGAGCAAGAAAAACAATTACAGCAATTACTCATCAAGCATCATTGGCCACAGGAGCAATGTTATTTCTCAGGTGACAATGCAGAATACTTTCGCCAACAAATGCCTATTTGGCCAACCCAAAAAGAGCGGCTATTTATGTCTATACCGCCCAAAAAGACGCTACCTCTAATTGCCATTGGTTTAGCTTTGCGTCCTTGGGAGACAGCATGTATCAAATAAATTTTCTTCCTTGGCGTCAAGCCTTATATCGACATCAAGCACAACGGTGGCTTTATTGGAGCATGATACTCGTTGTTATTACATTCAGTGCTTGCGGTTACTACGCTTATTATTTAGTACAACAAGTAAAAACACTCTCACTTTTACAATCACAATATCAAAAACGTGAGTACTCACTACAAAAACAATATCACAATGACCAACATGAACAGAAAGTCACCCGCTTATATCAACAGCGTTATTGGCATTATTATCAACATTGGCTTCACTATTTAAATTACCTCGCTTTCTTTCAAGCACTAGAAACACTGCTCCCTACGGAAGGTTATATCGCGCAGTTTTCTGAAAATGATGCAACATTTTCGCTTCAGGTGCGGCTCCCTTGTGAGCAGGCACTTACTTTTATATCTAAAGTTAACCAACACCCCAACCTGACATCATTAACACTCTCCTCTTTTCAACAGAGCAAACAAGATCCCCGTTACAGCAAAATAAGGTTTTCTGGTAAGTGGCAGAGTTGGCAATATCAAGTATCTCAACATAGGCATAGCGAACAGGATGTCGATAACAATGAAAATAAAGACTAATTGGGTAATTTATTTCGCCCTTTTACCTTTTTGGAAAAAGGCACTCTTAAGTTTAGCCCCTTCTATAATAGTGAGTTTGTTATGTTATTTATTCAGCTTTTCGGGCTATCAGCAGGACATAACCGCGCAACAACAGCTTATTAGCCAACACCAAACGCAGATACAACAACTGCAGTCTATATTGCATTCGTCTCCTGCTATAGCCTTATTAAAAACGTTACAAAATGACTATAAACTTCCACCACAAACAGGCTCAGCCTATCAGCGTTTACAACAGATAATCGATAACCATCACTTGATACCTCATAGTTGGCAACATAGTGTCGATAATAGTTTTAAGCTACGTTTTTCACTCTCTTACTCACAATTACTAACGTTATTAGCGCATCTACATCAAGCAGGTTGCGCTCTTTCTGCACTGCTCATTTCGCCTATCCCCCCTGATTTACTCTCAGTTGAATTGAATTTAGTCGACATAACGACCCCAAATGTTCTAGCGCCTTTAAAGTCAGAAAAGTCAGAGTAAAATATTATGAAAAGCGTCTTTTTTTATTTGCTGTTACTACTATCTATTTTGTGCTTTGCTGGTTTTGCTCAATCCAGAGATCCTTTTTATCCAGAACAACCTATTGATAGTAATAACACTCACCATTTCATTGATAAAACAGATAATAGTGAAACTCTTCAACACCAAAACAGCACATTACATCATCGTATCTACCCACTACAGTATGCTGATGTAACCACCGTGGCACAGCAGTTAACGAACTATGGAATTTCATTACTCAGTGATCATGGACGAATAGCCATAGATAAAGATTCAAATAGCTTATCCATTATTGATACAGAAAAAGCACATACTGAAATTTCTGATTGGTTAAAAATTAAAGAAACACCACAGCAACAGGTGCATATTACCGCACATATCATCAGTAGCAGTCAGGATGCGTTAAATGAGTTAGGAACGCAGTGGGGATTACTCAATATGAAATCGGCAAATTTAGAAGGTACATCAAACAATACTACAACACCCCATAACATAGCATCAGCACCGCTCACAGCACCTTCTCTTGCCGCATTGGCACTGCATCAAAAAACAAAAAACCCCTTACATTACATAGCCTTTAATATCGCCAGAATTAATAGTCGTCTTTTAGAATTAGAACTAAGCGCCTTAGAACAAGAGAAACAACTCGCCATCATTGCCAGTCCTCGATTAACGGCTGCACATGAAAAAACGGCATCTATCAAACAAGGAACCGAAATTCCCTATGTCAGCAGAGATAACGACACCATCCGAGTTGAATTTAAAGAGGCTGTTTTGGGGATGGAGGTAACGCCGATCATTCAAAGAAGCAATAAAATTAGATTGCTATTAAAAATTAGTCAAAACACACCAGGTATTGCCTTAGTACAAGGAGGTAGTGAACACCTTTCAATAGATAAACAAGAAATAATGACAGAAGTTACTATTCATGATGGTGAGACTCTGATGTTAGGAGGAATATTTCAACAAAAGCAGCAACAGCATGCAGCAAAAATTCCTTTTTTATCTTCACTGCCATTACTAGGGATACTTTTTAGCCATAAGCGTGACCAACATAGTCGTCATGAATTGGTTATTTTTATTACACCCAAATTAATCTAATTTTCTTAGTGTGATTTATTTTTTTATTATAATACAAACAATTACCTTATTTCCACCAAGATAAAACTGTAAGTTATTCATTGTTTTTTCTTATAATCTCTATTTATAGATTTGACGCTGAGGACGATTTAGCTTACAAGGGTTAGCTAATTGAGTGGGCCTGAAACATCACAACGATAATACGGATACATTTTATGCACTTCCTCTTTCTTGGAGGTAGGGCTTTTTATATGTAATATTGATCAACTGATGACAGAAAAGACAAAGTGATCAGATGCGGTTTTCCGGCTAAATTGTGTTAGAATCTCCGCATTGCCAACAAAGATAATATAATTTTTATAGGTCATATCTTGTTATGTACTGTAGGCAAAGGGATTTTTATCCTGTGTTGTCGCTTGCGACAACACGTGGTTATTTAATAGCGTTCTACTGAAAAAACTCAGTTTTAATATGAGAGTAGATACACACGTTATCAGGCGTGAATGAAATAAACACTCATAAATTTCAGTTTAGGTCCCGTCGCTGAATGAATTTGGCGGGGCGGGTTATCATTAACGAATATCTTAGTAATACCAAAAACATGGCAGAGAAACGTAATATCTTTCTGGTTGGGCCTATGGGTGCCGGCAAAAGCACTATTGGTCGTCAGTTAGCTCAACAACTTAGTATGGAATTTTATGATTCCGATCAGGAAATTGAGCGACGTACAGGTGCAGATGTAGGTTGGGTATTTGATGTAGAAGGCGAAGAAGGCTTCCGTCAACGTGAAGAAAAAATAATCAACGAACTTACTGAAAAGCAAGGCATTGTACTGGCAACAGGTGGTGGTTCGGTGAAATCAAGAGAAACCCGTAACCGACTATCAGCACGCGGTGTTGTTGTTTATTTAGAAACCAACATTGAAAAACAACTTGCTCGTACTCAGCGAGATAAAAAACGTCCTTTATTGCAAGGTGTTGAACCCGTACGTGATGTACTGGAAACCCTCGCAGAAGAGCGTAATCCTCTTTACGAAGAGATTGCTGATATCACCATTCATACTGATGATCAGAGTGCAAAAATCGTTGCAAATCAAATTATTGAATTATTAGAGAAAAACTAATAAATTCTTTAGATGAGATGAAAGTAAAGACTACTTGAAGAAGGCCGTTGCTATGGAAAAAATCACTGTGACTTTAGGTGAAAGAAGCTATCCCATTACCATTGCTTCTGGCCTTTTTCACCAGCCTGAAACCTTTTTACCTTTAAAAAAAGGGCAACAAGTGATGATTGTCACAAATGTGACACTTGCGCCGCTCTATCTAGACAAGGTAACAAACACCTTAGAACAACAAGGTGTTTTGGTTGATAGCGTGATTTTACCTGATGGGGAACAGTATAAATCCCTAACGGTAATGAATGATGTCTTTACTGCATTATTAGAAAAAAATCACAATCGAGATACAACACTGCTCGCACTAGGGGGTGGTGTTATTGGTGACTTAACAGGCTTTGCGGCTGCAAGTTATCAACGTGGTGTACGTTTTATTCAAGTTCCTACTACGTTATTATCACAGGTCGATTCTTCTGTCGGTGGAAAAACAGCAGTTAACCATCCACTGGGTAAGAATATGATTGGTGCTTTCTATCAGCCGGCATCTGTTGTTATCGATCTCGATTGTCTTGCAACGCTTCCTCCTCGTGAGTTGTCATCAGGCTTAGCGGAGGTGATTAAATATGGCATTATTTTAGATAAAGACTTCTTTATCTGGCTTGAAAACAATATTGATAAACTGATAGCGCTTGAACCTAAAGCCATGGCTTACTGTATTCGCCGTTGCTGTGAACTTAAGGCACAAGTAGTCGCAGCAGACGAAAAAGAGACGAGTGGTCTACGAGCTTTACTTAATTTAGGTCATACTTATGGTCACGCAATTGAAGCACATATGGGATATGGTGTGTGGCTACATGGTGAAGCTGTCGCTGCGGGTATGGTTATGGCGGCTAAAACCGCACAAGATTTGGGTCAATTTACTCAAGCAGAAACTCAGCGAGTGATCCAATTACTTAAAAAAGCAAATCTTCCCGTCAATGGCCCTGATGAGATGCAACCTGAAGACTATTTACCTCATATGATGCGAGATAAAAAAGTTTCCGCGGGTAAATTGCACCTTGTATTACCAAAAGGTGTCGGTCAATCAGAACTACGTGCGGATATCTCTCGCGAACAAGTGTATAAAGCGATAACATCATGCATTAATGCAAATTAAGCATACCATCACCTAACGAGAGATAAACTGGAAAGTCTATTTAAGGAAAATTCTGGTTAATAATCTCAAATGTGACGTTTCAGAAAAAGCGTTTCATCCTTATACTAGAGGTAATGGCTAACTTTCGCTTTTTGACGCTCTGACGGAGGGCATAATGGACGAGTTCAAACCTGAAAATGAAATTAAGAGTGGCGATAACTCACTCAAACCTGATACTTCGGATAGACCCGAACGTCGCACTAATCGACCTCGTAATAACCCATTAAAAAATGCTCGTTTCTCTGTATCCCGTCAACAGATGATGATAGGTGTTGGGGTACTGGTTCTCATTCTTTTAATTATTGCGATAAGCTCTGCGCTGAAATCACCAGACAGTGATAAAGAAACAACGGCCTCAACAACAGGAACAGAAAAGAATATTGAACTGTCTCAGCCTTCGGTAACATCAACAGACAATCAAACATCCACACCTCAGGAGCTGACGGGCCAACAAATACAGCAGCCTACAACGCAGCCATCTCAAAATCTCCCCCCAATGATTGACTCTCAAGGTCAACGTGTTGAGATCCCAGGAGATATTGTTGATTCACTCAATCAACAACAAGCAGGTGTTAACCAAGCTGTTAATCAACAACAGCAAAATACACAAAACCAACCGACAACGCCACAAACTCCGGTGACCAAACCACAACCGGCACCAACACAAAAACCAGAGGTCAAACCTACACCAACCAAGCCGGTAACACCTCCTGCAACCACACAGACTAAGCCTGTGGCAAAACCAACCACAAAACCCGTTGCATCAGGAGCCTTATCAGCAAATAACCTAGCAGCCATTCCTGCAACAAATTATACTTTGCAGCTAAGTGGTGCGAGTCGCCAAGATACGTTAGAGGCTTTCGCTAAAAAAAATCTTAATGGAAACTACGCTATTTATAAAACCCAGCGTAATGGTAATCCTTGGTATGTACTCATCTATGGTAACTATCGTAATATAAGCGAAGCAAAACAGGCCGTGGCTTCATTACCGGCGGCTGTGCAAGCTAAAAAACCTTGGGTTAGACCTATGAAACATGTTCATCAGGATCTAAAAAAATAAGTTAACGATGTTCACCGCTGATATGCTGTCTGAAACAGAGTACAATCGGCGACTCTGAAACGATTGAGAAATTTGGACGGCATGAAAAAAAAACGCGCATTCCTAAAATGGGCTGGTGGTAAATACCCTTTGGTAGATGACATTAAGCGTCATCTACCTCAAGGTAACTGTTTAATTGAACCTTTTATGGGTGCTGGCTCTGTATTTTTAAATACAGAATATGATTCATATATTCTTGCCGATATAAATAGCGATCTCATCCATCTCTATAATACGGTAAAACTATATCCTGAAAAATTTATGAAGGATGCTCAACTATTATTCACCCCTCAGATGAATAATGCAGAAGAGTTTTATCAACTACGACAAGACTTTAATCAATCAACAGATCCATACCAACGCAGTGTGCTTTTTCTCTACTTAAACCGTCATTGCTACAATGGATTATGCCGTTACAACTCCAAAGGTGAATATAATGTTCCTTTTGGTCGCTACAAAAAACCTTATTTTCCAGAAGACGAATTGATTTGGTTTTCAGAAAAAGCGCAAAAAGCCTTATTTGTCTGCCAAAGCTATTCATCAACCATGACAAATGCCACCAAAGGTTCTGTTGTATACTGTGATCCACCTTATGCACCGTTATCACCGACGGCAAATTTTACCTCATACCATACAAATAGCTTTAGTTTCCAAGAACAACAGCATCTAGCTCAACTTGCCTCAATGTTGGCTTACGAGAGACAGATACCCGTGTTAATATCAAATCATGAAACTGCGTTAACAAAAGAGTGGTATGTAGACGCGAAAGAGCTACATAGTGTGAAAGTCAGAAGAACAATTAGTAGCAACACACTAGGTCGTAGCAAAGTGAACGAATTACTAGCCTTATATAAATAATCGTTAACACTTCCCGACAATGGGAGTGTTGTCAGGAGAACGCGATGAAAGATTTTCTGATTGCCCCTTCTATTTTATCTGCAGATTTCGCCCGCCTTGGTGAAGATACGGAGAAAGTGCTCGCTGCAGGTGCTGATGTGGTTCATTTTGATGTAATGGATAATCACTATGTCCCTAACTTAACGTTCGGTGCACCAATTTGTAAAGCGCTACGCAACTACGGGATCACAGCACCTATTGATGTCCACTTAATGGTAAAACCGGTTGATCGTATTATTCCTGATTTTGCACAAGCAGGAGCAACCTATATTTCATTTCATGCCGAAGCCAGTGAGCATGTTGATCGCACTATTCAATTAATCAAAGATTGTGGCTGTAAAGCAGGTTTAGTCCTTAATCCTGCCACGCCTCTCAACTATCTCGATTATGTAATGGATAAATTAGATCTTATTCTTCTGATGTCAGTAAACCCTGGCTTCGGTGGTCAATCATTTATACCAAAGACACTCGATAAATTACGTCAAGTTCGCAAGATGATTGATGATGGTGGCTATGACATTCGTTTAGAAATTGATGGCGGTGTCAAAGTTGATAATATTGCCGAAATTGCTCAAGCAGGTGCGGATATGTTTGTTGCTGGCTCTGCTATTTTCAATCAGCCAGATTATAAACAGGTTATCGACAATATGCGCCGAGAATTAGATAAGGTATCGAAATGACAGAAAAAAAACTCAAAGGTATTCGTGCTATCGCTTTTGATCTTGATGGTACACTAACTGACAGCGCTGTTGGGCTAACAGAAGCCACAAACTATGCACTAAAAGCAAAAGGCTTCCCAACAGTGGATAAACACCATGTCACCATTTGGGTTGGTAATGGTGTTGATATGCTATTAAAGCGCGCCCTGCACCATTGTGGTGTTAAAGATGTCACCGATACTTTATTAAAAGAGGTACGTGATCTCTTTGATGAGTGCTATGCAAACTCTGTCAAAACAGGAAGCAATCTATTTCCACACGTTAAAGAGACACTAGAAAAACTTGCTTCGTATTCTCTCTCCTTAGGCATAGTGACGAATAAACCCACTCCTTTTATCCAACCACTGTTAAAGCAATTAGGTATAGACAACGACTTCTCATTGGTGCTTGGTGGTGATGATGTAAAACAAAAAAAACCCCATCCAGCGCCATTATATTTAACAATGGGCACGTTTGGTGTTAAAAAAGAAGAGCTTCTTTTTGTCGGAGATTCCCGTAACGATATTATCGCCGCACAAGCAGCACAGTGCCCTTGTGTGGGGTTAACTTATGGTTATAACTACGGTGAACCCATTGCAGATAGCAAACCCGATTTTATACTCGACGATTTTGCTGATTTGCTCTCTATCCTTGATATTACGTCAATGACAACAGTGGAACAGAACTAACATGACGACTTCAGTAGAAAAAAAGGCTCAAAAGCCTATTGTATTCAGTGGTGCACAACCTTCTGGTGAGTTAACTATCGGGAACTATATGGGAGCACTACGTCAGTGGGTACAAATGCAAGATGACTACGATTGCATTTACTGTATCGTTGACCAACATGCCATCACTGTACGCCAAGATCCTACCGAACTGCGAAAAAGAACCTTAGATACACTGGCTCTTTATCTCGCTTGTGGCATTGATCCTGAAAAGAGCACAATCTTTGTACAATCTCATGTTCCACAACATGCACAATTAGGCTGGGCGCTAAACTGCTACACCTACTTTGGTGAATTAAGCCGTATGACCCAATTTAAAGATAAATCAGCTCGTCATGCTGAAAATATCAATGCAGGATTATTTGATTATCCCGTCTTAATGGCAGCCGATATCCTCCTTTATCAAACCAACCAAGTACCGGTTGGCATTGACCAAAAACAACATCTTGAATTAAGCCGTGATATTGCCCAACGCTTTAATGCCATCTATGGGGACATTTTCACCGTACCCGATCCTTTTATTCCAAAAGGTGGCGCACGCGTGATGGCATTACAAGATCCCGCTAAGAAAATGTCTAAATCTGATGATAACCGCAATAATGTTATCGCTTTACTTGAAGATCCCAAAGCGGCGGCGAAAAAAATAAAACGTGCTGTTACAGACTCAGAAGAGCCACCTCGCGTTGCGTATGATCTAGAAAACAAAGCCGGTGTCTCTAACTTATTAGATATTTTAGCGGGTGTAACAGGTAAAACTATCCCTGAACTCGAAGCTGAATTTGAAGGCAAAATGTACGGTCATCTAAAAGGCGCGGTTGCTGAGGCTGTATCAGATATGCTGACAAATATTCAAGAACGCTTTAACACCTTCCGTAATGATGAAGCACTATTAAATAAAATCATGAAAGAAGGTGCCGATAAGGCAAAAGCGCGCGCTCAAACAACCTTAGATAAGGTTTATGAGGCTATTGGGTTTATTGCTCACCCATAATCGTTATTACAGGCCAGTTGACATCCTCCACGCCCTAAAGGACGTGGAGCCCTACTGCGTTCAGACTGATGTCTGAATCACCTCGGCGGGTTCCTGCTTCGACGGGCGGTCTGACTGCACCCTCCCTCCACAGGCAAGCACGGCATGTCCTGCCGCTAAAATGTTACGTGCCCCGTTGATATCAGCATTCGCTGTATATCCACATTCAAGGCACTCGAATTGACTTTGTGACTGGCGGTTTTCCTTTGCTGTATGACCACAGCAAGCGCACTTCTGACTGGTGTAGGCCGGTGGTATTGCCACTACCTGACCACCTCGCCAGAGCTGCTTGTACTCAAGCTGACGGCGCATTTCATACCAGCCCTGCTCCAGTATTGAGCGGTTTAAACCAGATTTAGCTTTTACGTTCCGTCCAGGCCGTTCTGTCGCACCTTTTGCCGATTTAGACATGTTACTGACCTTTAAGTCCTCAATGACAATCATTGCGTGGTT
>NZ_CAWQGX010000018.1:0-260390 GCF_963894685.1 Proteus sp. G3927
CACATAACACGTATCTCTTAGGTAAGGAGGTGATCCAACCGCAGGTTCCCCTACGGTTACCTTGTTACGACTTCACCCCAGTCATGAATCACAAAGTGGTAAGCGCCCTCCCGAAGGTTAAGCTACCTACTTCTTTTGCAACCCACTCCCATGGTGTGACGGGCGGTGTGTACAAGGCCCGGGAACGTATTCACCGTAGCATTCTGATCTACGATTACTAGCGATTCCGACTTCATGGAGTCGAGTTGCAGACTCCAATCCGGACTACGACAGACTTTATGAGTTCCGCTTGCTCTCGCGAGGTCGCTTCTCTTTGTATCTGCCATTGTAGCACGTGTGTAGCCCTACTCGTAAGGGCCATGATGACTTGACGTCATCCCCACCTTCCTCCGGTTTATCACCGGCAGTCTCCTTTGAGTTCCCACCATTACGTGCTGGCAACAAAGGATAAGGGTTGCGCTCGTTGCGGGACTTAACCCAACATTTCACAACACGAGCTGACGACAGCCATGCAGCACCTGTCTCAGCGTTCCCGAAGGCACTCCTCTATCTCTAAAGGATTCGCTGGATGTCAAGAGTAGGTAAGGTTCTTCGCGTTGCATCGAATTAAACCACATGCTCCACCGCTTGTGCGGGCCCCCGTCAATTCATTTGAGTTTTAACCTTGCGGCCGTACTCCCCAGGCGGTCGATTTAACGCGTTAGCTCCAGAAGCCACGGTTCAAGACCACAACCTCTAAATCGACATCGTTTACAGCGTGGACTACCAGGGTATCTAATCCTGTTTGCTCCCCACGCTTTCGCACCTGAGCGTCAGTCTTTGTCCAGGGGGCCGCCTTCGCCACCGGTATTCCTCCACATCTCTACGCATTTCACCGCTACACATGGAATTCTACCCCCCTCTACAAGACTCTAGCCAACCAGTTTCAGATGCAATTCCCAAGTTAAGCTCGGGGCTTTCACATCTGACTTAATTGACCGCCTGCGTGCGCTTTACGCCCAGTAATTCCGATTAACGCTTGCACCCTCCGTATTACCGCGGCTGCTGGCACGGAGTTAGCCGGTGCTTCTTCTGCGGGTAACGTCAATTGATAAGGGTATTAACCTTATCACCTTCCTCCCCGCTGAAAGTACTTTACAACCCTAAGGCCTTCTTCATACACGCGGCATGGCTGCATCAGGCTTGCGCCCATTGTGCAATATTC
This sequence comes from Proteus sp. G3927, assembly GCF_963894685.1. Taxonomy (NCBI): domain Bacteria; kingdom Pseudomonadati; phylum Pseudomonadota; class Gammaproteobacteria; order Enterobacterales; family Morganellaceae; genus Proteus; species Proteus sp. G3927. The sequence continues at coordinate 1,205 of NZ_CAWQGX010000018.1, forward strand.
CCCACTGCTGCCTCCCGTAGGAGTCTGGGCCGTGTCTCAGTCCCAGTGTGGCTGATCATCCTCTCAGACCAGCTAGAGATCGTCGCCTAGGTGAGCCTTTACCCCACCTACTAGCTAATCCCATATGGGTTCATCCGATAGTGCAAGGTCCGAAGAGCCCCTGCTTTGGTCCGTAGACATTATGCGGTATTAGCCACCGTTTCCAGTAGTTATCCCCCTCTATCGGGCAGATCCCCATACATTACTCACCCGTCCGCCGCTCGTCAGCAAGAAAGCAAGCTTTCTCCTGTTACCGCTCGACTTGCATGTGTTAGGCCTGCCGCCAGCGTTCAATCTGAGCCATGATCAAACTCTTCAATTAAAAGTGTTTGATGCTCAAAGAAATCGAAAACTTAGCTTATTCATTATATGAATTAACTTGTTAGTCACTCTTCAAGACTTGATACATCTAATTTTTTAGAAGATATCGTCTCTGCGAGTGCCCACACAGATTGTCTGATAATTTGTTAAAGAGCAGTGCAACTGTCGCTGCCGTTTCCGGTCTTCTGCGTTGTTGCGAGGAGGCGTATATTACGCTATTCCTCTGAAGAGTCAAGAGTTTTTTCAAACTTTTTTCTTTTCTCTTCCCTTTCCGTCGTTGCTGTTGTCAGCTCATCGTCGGTCAGTGGGTGCGCATTATAGGGGCTTCTCAGATTAGCGCAAGTATTTATTTCATTTTTTTTTCTGTTCGCTCTATTTTTCAACAAAACGAATGAAAATGCTCTAATTTTACACTGATAGATTAAAATCCAAACAGCTTTATTGCTATTACTCACGTAATATAGAAAGCAAATTATGGTAAAGGTAACTATTATTATGCAACTAAGCGAACAACGCTCAGCATCCCAAAAAAATCTTTCTTATATTGTTGCTGAAAAACTAGGTAAACAAATACTTTCTGGATACTACGAACCTGAATCTTTATTACCTGGTGAAATAGAACTCGCTGAACTACTTTCAGTCAGTCGAACTGTTATTCGTGAAGCAATAAAAATGCTAGCTGGAAAAGGTATGTTACTACCTCGCCCAAGAATAGGTACTCGAGTTACTCCAATGCAAAATTGGAATCTATTAGATAATGATTTACTTAATTGGTGGATAGATAGCGGTGAATTTAATAAGGTGAGTCATTATTTCCATCATGTTCGTTTAGCAATAGAACCTCAAGCCTGTTATTTAGCTGCATTACATGCTTCAGAGACACAAAAAGAGTCGCTATTATTTCTAGCAACAGAAATGCAGCTACTCAAAGATAACTTTAACCGTCAGCATTGGTTAGATATTGATACACAATTTCACTATCTAATCTATCAAGCCAGTGGCAATCCATTTTTTGCCTCTTTTGGTTCTCTTTTTCTATCTGCCTACAAAAAATATTTTGATTTAATTGTTGGCAATGAAACAGTACAGCCTGAAACTCATAATCAAATTGTACAAGCGATTATAGAAGGAGATGGAAATAGAGCGCGTGATCTTTGTTTAATACTATTAATAAATGACTGAGTATTTTTAATACGATTTTATTGTCTTTTTGTTTATACTGGCTAATAAGCTAAATATAAAAGAAAGACGGTATCTGTTACATGTTAAAATCCGCCAAAAATATGTCAGGGTTGCCCTGGATCGCTGCAATGGCTTTTTTTATGCAGTCATTAGATGCGACTATATTAAATACGGCACTCCCTGATATAGCTAAAAGTCTTAATCACTCCCCTCTCGCCATGCAATCAGCCGTAATTAGCTATACTTTAACGGTAGCTTTATTAATTCCTGTAAGTGGATGGCTAGCTGATAGATTTGGGACTCGCAAGATTTTCATTATCGCCGTTTCACTCTTTTCTGGCGGTTCATTATTATGCGCACTTTCTCCTAACCTTGCTTTTTTGGTAATTTCGCGGGTTATACAAGGAATAGGTGGTGCAATGATGATGCCGGTTGCTCGTCTTGCTTTATTAAGAGCTTATCCTCGTAGCGAACTCCTTCCCATTCTTAACTTTGTCACCATGCCGGGGCTTGTGGGGCCAATTGCGGGTCCATTATTGGGAGGGATCCTTGTCACCTATGCTTCTTGGCATTGGATATTTATTATTAATATTCCTATTGGCTTACTTGGTATTTTTTACGCCATAAAACATATGCCTAATTTTACGATGCCAAAACGTAAATTTGACTTACTCGGCTTTATTTTCTTTGGTTTTGGTTTAGTCATGTTATCCGTCAGCCTCGATCTTTTTGGCGATAAAAACATCTCTCGATATATCCCTCTTGCGGTGATTTTAGGTGGCTTCTTTTTACTCGGTCTCTATATCAATCACGCTAAACGCCACCAGCAACCCTTAATACCATTAAATATATTCAAAACACGGACTTTCTCTGTCGGTATTGCGGGTAATATCGCAACGCGCTTAGGAACAGGATGCATTCCTTTCTTAATGCCACTGATGTTACAAGTAGGTTTTGGCTATCCTGCTATTATCTCAGGTATGATGATGGCACCAATGGCTTTGGGCTCTATACTCGCCAAATCCTTTGTGACAAAAGTCTTAGTGACATTTAGCTATCGCCGGACACTATTTGGAATAACCATTATTATAGGTCTGATGATTGCACAGTTTTCCTTACAATCACCTGATATGTCTATTTATTACCTAGTATTACCACTCTTTTTATTAGGTGTTGTCATGTCAATTCAGTTTACTTCGATGAATACTATTTCACTCGCTGACTTAACTGACAATAATGCCAGTTCAGGCAATAGTGTTTTAGCCGTCACTCAACAACTAGCGATTAGTTTTGGTATTGCAGTAAGTGCTTCTATCTTAAATTATTTTGATGCAGAAAATGCCGGCTCTACGGTAGATAACTTCCATTATACTTTTATTACTGTCGGCGCTATTACACTACTCTCTTCATTTGTCTTCTTATTACTTAATAAGCATGATGGTGATAACCTTACTAATAAGAAGAAAAATGAAAACTAATTAGTTGAGATATAAAAATAAAAGAGAGCCTATAGCTCTCTTTTATACGCCACTCTAAATAGCGATAATCTTATTTTTACGCTAGTCATGCTGCGACAAAAAAGCTTCAATTTCATGGCGCCAAGGTACTGACGGTTGTGCTCCTGCACGAGTAACAGCGATAGCGGCGGCTGCGTGCGCAAATTTAATCGCCTTCATCATTGGTAAACCTTCTAATAAAGCCGTTATAAAAGCGCCATTAAATGTATCTCCTGCAGCAATAGTATCTATTGCGGTCACTTTAAATGCCGGAACCATCGTTCCTTGATTGTTTTGACTAACCCAAACACCACGGCTACCCAAAGTAATTAAAACGGTTTCTATCCCTTTATCATGTAATATATTAGATGCACGTTGAGCACTTTCATCATCAATAACTTTTACCCCCGTGAGGTATTCAGTTTCTGTTTCATTAGGTGTAATGATATCAACGAGAGATAATAATTCATCTGGTAAAGCCTGTGCTGGTGCAGGGTTTAATATAACTTGCACACTTTCTTGTTTAGCGACTTGAGCCGCTTTTAATACAGAATCTAGAGGTGATTCTAATTGCATAAGTAAAGCATCTGCTTTTTTAATCACCGAGTTATAACGTTCAACATATTCTCTGTTTAACCTTCCATTGGCTCCAGCGTGTATACCAATAACGTTTTCACCTTGCTGATTAACAAAAATCAACGCAACACCCGTGGCTTCATCATCAATTAATTCAATACAATCTGTATCTATTTTATCTGTGATCAGCTGAGTTTTAGCACTTTGACCAATATCGTCATTTCCAAGACAAGCTAAAAAGGTAATATTAGCACCACAACGCCCTGCAGCGACGGCTTGATTTGCACCTTTACCCCCAAAAACCATCTGATACTGATTACCGGAAATAGTTTCACCAGGATGCGGAAAATGAGCAACATTAAGAATATGATCGACATTAACACTACCTAAAATCACTAATTTCTTCGCTTCCATGATATTTCCTTACTATCAAGTGATAATGTTTTAATGCCATTAATTGATGACATGTCGTATTTTAAATCGATCATCTCAGCAACATTAATGAAAAAACGTGATCACCATCGAAACGTTTCGCCAGCAAAACAAAAAAGAACCAAAAGAAGCAGTAGGAAGCTGAATCGATTTTTGTTATAAACGAATTGTGTACTAATTGAATAATTGACTATATGTCATTACTCATTTTTTGATAGTTTCATCTCTATAACGAAAATAAGTACCCTAATTAGGAGCCTTTATGCAACTTGCAGAACGGATCTCACAACTTAGCCAATACCTTGAAACTGGGCTTTATGAACGTCAATCAGCGATACGGCTTTGCTTACTCGCGGCTTTAAGTGGAGAGAGCGTTTTTTTGCTAGGTCCTCCAGGTATTGCTAAAAGCTTAATTGCGAGAAGAATGAAAGAGGCATTTAAACACGCTAAAGCGTTTGAATATTTAATGACCCGTTTTTCAACACCTGAAGAAATTTTTGGTCCACTATCCATTCAAGCATTAAAAGATGAAGGAAAATACCAACGTTTAACCGAAGGTTATTTACCTGACGCCGAAATTGTTTTTCTTGATGAAATATGGAAAGCCGGTCCCGCTATTTTGAATACCTTATTAACGGCAATTAATGAACGTAAATTTCGCAATGGCGAAAACGAAGTAAGTATTCCCATGCGTTTGTTAGTTTCGGCTTCTAATGAACTACCTGATTCAGACAGCAGTCTTGAAGCGCTTTATGATCGAATGCTGATTAGAATTTGGTTATCAAAAGTACAAGATAAAAAAAACTTCCGGGCGTTATTAGTTAATAAAGAGGTCAGCGCTTTTCGTATTCCTGAACAACTACAAATTACAACAGACGAATTTTTACTTTGGCAAACAGAGTTAGAAAAAATTACTTTGAATGACCACTTATTCGAATTAATTTATCAACTTCGCGACTCACTCGATAAAAGTGATGCAGCACCTTATGTTTCAGACAGACGTTGGAAAAAAGCGGTTCGTCTATTACAGGCCAGTGCTTTTTTTAATGGTCGTAGTGCTATATCACCTTTAGATCTTATTCTGTTAAAAGATTGCCTTTGGCATGATCAAGCTTCTTTTGCGCTGCTAAATGACTTATTAAAAACACTATTAACAGAACAAGCATACCACCAGCTAACACTTTTACAGAAAATAGAAAATCTGTGGGCTGAATGGATGCAATCGACAAGAAGCAAACAAGATCAACAAGCATTTCGCTTTGAAAAACAAAGTAGTATGTTTGGTAGAAATATACATTTCAAATTATCAGAAAAAATGCAGTCTGATAAATTTACGCTGTTTTTACATATTCCACTGCATATACATAGTATTCAAGTTAACTTTATAACTGTTGAGAAAAAAGCATTAGAAACTTTCTTAGATAAAGGTGATGAACTCTCTGCCAGATTAAATGGTATTGGTTTCCCACAATCTATTAATGCACAAATTCGTCAAGATGGTGTCTTAGAGGTGTTGGATGTTAGTCGCCGAACAACGTCGTTATACCAACAGTCAGAAAGCATCAAAACAGAGCCTATTGAAGATAATCAACAATGGTTAGATAAATTAAAAGATCTCACCCAAGAGATTTATTCTGAACAAGAAAATTTTAATCATCATCAACCCAATATCTTTATTGATAATGATTGGCTCATTTCTATAGAACAAAGCTTTTTGCAATTAAATGAAAAATTATCTCAATTAAGAAGTCAAATAAAGTGACCATGCCATGCTAACACTTTCTACCATCGATATGCTTTTAGCGATAAACGAAGGACAGCTTATAGAAGAAGTGATTATCACTTTATTAGCTTCTCCTCAATTAGCTGTTTTTTTTGAAAAACATCCAAGATTAAAAAAAGCATTACTAAAAGACATTTATCAATGGAAAAAAAGCTTACAAGAAAAAGTGAAAGAAACACTGGTGCCGACCATCATCGCAGATGAATTTGCACTTTATCAGCAAACGCAATCATTATGTAATGCTGTTTTTAATCAGCAAGTGGACAATATTCTTACAGAACTAAATCAGCTTGATTCTTCATTTGTTATAGAAGCAACACAACTAATAAAAACAAATAAACCTTTTTCCCCAGCTCAACAAGCTCTATTTATTCAACGCTGGCGCATTAGTTTAATATTTCAAGTCACGACATTACATAAAGCACTGTTTGAACAAGAGCAAGAGCAGTTACTTGCAGAATTACAAGAACGCTTAGCATTAAGTGGCAGTTTAAGTAATACATTTTCTGAAAATGAACGGGCTGCAGGCCGTTTATGGGATATGAGCAAAGGCGTTATTACCAAAACCCCCTATGATGAGAAAATTATTCAACGTTATAGTGACTTTCTAAATCAACAACCTGAATTACATAAATTGGCCAGCTTACTGGGGCGAAGTAAAACGGCGAAATCGCTTCCTGAAGAGAGTGTTATTTTTGAATCAATAACAATCGTTGAAAAAGCACCGGATACCACGCCAGAGCAAGTAAATGGTATAGGCTTAAGTGATGATATTTTACGTTTATTACCTGCTGAACTAGCTTTATTAGGCATAAATGAAGTTGAGTATGAGTTTTATCGTAAACTCATTGAAAAACAGCTCAATACTTATCGTTTACAAGGTGATAGTTGGCAGGAACGCACAGTATTACGCCCAGTCACTCATCACCTTGATGAAGAACGGCCAAGAGGCCCTTTTATCATTTGTATCGACACTTCTGGCTCTATGGGGGGATTTAATGAGCAATGTGCTAAAGCCTTTGGTTTAGCACTAATGAAAATAGCACTAGCGGATAACCGTGCCTGTCATGTCATGCTGTTTTCAACAGAAATGATCCATTACCAATTATCTTCTTCTGATGGATTACAAGAACTTGTTAAATTTTTGAATCAAACATTTAGAGGTGGAACTGATTTAGCATCTTGTTTAAATAAGGTAGCAGATAAGCTTAATACCCCCACATGGAAAGACGCTGATGCTGTTGTTATTTCTGACTTTGTTGCCCAAAGGTTACCCGAAAACCTAATCAATAAAATCAAAAAAGTCCAACAGCAACAGCATAATCGCTTCCATGCGGTTACCCTATCCAATTATGGTAAACCCAGTATTATGAAAATTTTCGACCACATATGGCGTTTTGACACTGGGTTAAAAAGTCGATTACTACGACGTTGGCGTCAATAATTACAGCATATCCGCAAAAGCTAAACGGGTATCTTGTTGCCAAACGCCACATTGTACTTGTCCAATATGCTCTTTTTGCAAAAGTAGCATGACTAAACGTGATTGACCTATACCGCCACCAATTGTTTGTGGCATATCGCCATGCATTAATGCTTTGTGCCAATCTAACTCAAGACGTTGAGTATCATCAGTTAAAGTTAGCTGACGCATTAATGTCTCTGGATCAACGCGGATACCCATTGATGACACTTCAAAAGCATCTTGCAATACTGGGTTCCAAACTAAAATATCGCCGTTCAACCCAGCAAAGCCATCTTCGTTAGGTGTTGTCCAGTCATCATAATCTGGCGCTCTTACATCATGAGCTTCGCCACTTGATAGTTTTCCACCAATACCGATTAAGAAAACAGCACCATATTCTTTAGCTATCGCTTTTTCACGACCTTTAGCATCAAGATCAGGGTAGCGACGTAACAGTTCTTCAGTGTGAATAAATTGAATTTGATCTGGCAGGAACGGTGTCAGACCAAATTCATCGCTGACGGCTTTTTCAGTTTCTTTTATAGCCTGATAGATTTTACCCACTGTCTGCTTAAGGTAAGGTAGTGTACGCTCCTCACCTTCCATCACTTTTTCCCAATCCCACTGATCAACATAGACAGAATGGATTGGCGTTAAGCGATCTTCATCTGGTCTCAAGGCTTTCATATGTGTATAAAGACCTTGACCAGAACTAAATCCAAAACGACCTAATGTTTTACGTTTCCATTTTGCTAATGAATGGACAACTTCAAAGGTAGAATCAGGTAAAGATTTCACTTTAACCTGTACGGCCTTCTCATGACCAGATAAGTTATCTTGAGTTCCATCACCAAGGCGACTTAAGATCGGTCCTTGAACTTCAATCAGGCCTAATTCTTTTTCTAATAAACGTGAAAAATATGATTTAACAAAGCTAATTTGTTGTTGAGTCTGAATGAATGATTTTTCCATTTTTTATATCCCTAGTGGCGATGTTGTGTTTTGCTGAGATAGATTAAGCAACAAAAGTGGGGGTAAATTCAATATACTTCATTAAAAATAGCCTTGCCTATTTAAAATCGTTAAAAAAAACACTATAAAAATGAATTATCATTAAAAACAGGGGGGTTTTATGGACAATATTTATCAGATCGATAATCTCGATCGTGACATACTTCACGCTTTAATGGCGAATGCTCGAACACCTTATGCTGAATTAGCTAAAAAATTTGCAGTAAGTCCGGGCACAATTCATGTTCGTGTTGAAAAAATGAAGCAAGCAGGAATTATTACGGGGACACGCGTAGATATAAGTGAAAAACAACTAGGGTTTGATGTTTGCTGCTTTATTGGCATCATTTTAAAAAGTGCCAAAGACTACCATACCGCATTAGATAAGCTAGATAAGTTAGATGAAGTGGTTGAGGTTTATTATACAACAGGTCAATACAGTATCTTTATTAAGGTAATGTGTAAAAGCATCGAAGCGCTTCAAGACGTACTTATCAACAAAATTCAGACTATTGATGAAATCCAATCGACAGAAACCTTGATCTCTTTGCAAAACCCGATAACAAGGACAATCAAGCCATAACGAAAAAAAACTATTTTTTTTTATAACCACATTATCCACAGGTAGATCCCAAGTGATTCACAGCGTACAATAGCGCGTCTTGAACATAAGGAGATCATGAATGAAAAAAGTCACGCTAATTAGTGGCAGCACCATGGGTAGTGCTGAATATGTCGCCGAACACCTCGAAGAGATCTTATCTAAAGAGGGATTTGAGACAGATCTACACCATGGGCCTTCTCTTAATGATCTTCCGCAAGAAGGGATCTGGTTGGTGATCACTTCCACACACGGTGCAGGTGAGATCCCAGATAACCTCCAGCCATTTGCTGACGAAATCTCAGCAGACGGCATTGATCTAAGTAAAGTTTCTTTCGGTGCTGTAGGTATAGGAAGTAGTGAATATGACACTTTCTGTGGTGCGATCAGAACATTAGATCAAAAACTAATAGAAAAAGGGGCTGTTCGATTAGGTGATCGCCTAGAAATAGATATACAAGAACACGACATTCCGGAAGATCCAGCAGAGGAATGGCTTACAACTTGGAAAAATTTACTTTAAATCGAACAAAAAAACAGCAGTCAGATGTGGATAACTATGCTTAAAAGCAGGGGTTAACCCGTAGTTATCCATTGTATAAGCCTATATCCAGAAATGACCTGTGTATAACTCGCTGTTTTGATCCCAGCTTATCAGCATCTAGATCACGGATCATTCACAGTATATGATCCTTTACACTTTTATGATCTTTAAATAGAAAATCCACTTATCCACAGAGGATCGCTTCCTTAATAAAAGATCTAATAAAGAGATCTTTAAATAAAAAGATCTTTAAATAATTACCTGCGGATCATGCTCACTTGTATCTGTCAAAAAGTTGAGTAGAATTCGTTTTCCCAATGCAACACATTCAGCATTTCGTAACATTTAAGGTTCACACATGTTTTATCCAGAACATTTTGACGTCATTGTCATCGGTGGTGGTCACGCCGGTACAGAAGCCGCTATGGCTGCAGCTCGTATGGGGCGTCAAACCCTATTACTGACCCACAATATTGATACTTTGGGCCAAATGTCTTGTAACCCAGCTATTGGTGGGATTGGTAAAGGGCATCTGGTAAAAGAGATCGATGCCATGGGTGGATTAATGGCCACAGCCATCGACCATGCTGGTATTCAATTTAGAACCCTTAATGCAAGTAAAGGGCCAGCAGTAAGAGCAACAAGAGCACAAGCCGATCGCGTACTGTATCGCCAAGCTATTCGTACAACACTTGAAAATCAGCCTAATTTAATGATCTTCCAACAACCCGTTGAAGATCTCATTGTTGAAAATGACCAAGTAACGGGTGCAGTCACTCGTATGGGATTAAAATTCCGTGCTAAAGCGGTAGTTTTAACCGTAGGAACTTTCCTTGATGGAAAAATCCACATTGGTTTAGAAAATTACAGTGGTGGCCGAGCAGGTGATCCACCATCAGTCTCTTTATCACATCGATTAAGAGAATTACCTTTACGTGTAGGTCGCTTAAAAACAGGTACACCACCTCGTATTGATGCAAGAACTATCGATTTTAGTCAATTAGCGCCACAGTTAGGTGATAATCCAATGCCTGTTTTCTCATTTTTAGGTAATGTGGATCAACATCCTGAACAGATGCCTTGCCATATTACTCATACTAATGAGCAAACACATGAAATAATTCGTAACAACCTCGATCGCAGTCCTATGTATGCCGGGGTTATTGAAGGTATCGGCCCTCGTTATTGTCCATCAATTGAAGATAAAGTGATGCGATTTGCTGATCGCAATTCACACCAAATCTTTTTAGAGCCTGAAGGCTTAACAAGCAATGAAATTTACCCTAATGGTATTTCAACAAGCTTACCTTTTGATGTTCAAATGCAAATAGTAAATTCCATGAAAGGTATGGAAAATGCCAAGATCATCCGACCTGGTTATGCGATAGAGTATGACTTTTTTGATCCACGTGATCTTAAACAAACACTCGAAAGTAAGTTTATCAACGGATTATTCTTTGCTGGCCAAATTAATGGCACTACCGGTTATGAAGAAGCAGCAGCGCAAGGTCTATTAGCAGGTCTTAATGCGGCACGTTATGCTTTTGATCAAGAAGGTTGGTTCCCTCGTCGTGATCAAGCCTACATTGGTGTATTAGTTGATGATCTTTGTACCTTAGGTACGAAAGAGCCATACCGAATGTTTACTTCACGTGCTGAATATCGCTTGATGTTACGTGAAGACAATGCAGATTTACGTTTAACTGAAATTGGTCGTGAACTTGGTATGGTTGATGACAACCGTTGGGCGCAATTTAGTGAAAAAGTCGAATTAGTTGAAAAAGAGCGTCAACGTTTAAGAGATATTTGGGTTCATCCAAAAGCGGATAACCTAGAAGAAATCAATCAATTACTTAAAACGCCACTGTCTAAAGAGGCGAATGGGGAAGACTTATTACGTCGTCCTGAAATGACCTATGAGATTTTGAAAAAGATCCCTCGTTTTGCTCCTGGTATTGATGATTCGAGACCACAAGCGGCAGAGCAAGTTGAGATCCAAGTAAAATACGAAGGTTATATCAATCGTCAACAAGAAGAGATTGAAAAACAACTGCGTAATGAAAGTGCTGCATTGCCTATTGATATCGACTACAAACAGGTGAGTGGATTATCAAATGAAGTTATTGCCAAACTAAACGATCACAAGCCAACTTCAATAGGTCAGGCATCGCGGATCTCCGGTGTGACACCTGCAGCTATCTCAATTTTACTTGTTTGGTTAAAAAAACAAGGTTTATTACGCCGGAGTGCATCATGAGTGACTTACTTAATCGGTTAAAAAAGCTGGCAAAGCAAGCCAATATTGAGTTAACTGATGTTCAAGCTCAAAAATTAACCGCTTATGTTGCTATGCTCGATAAATGGAATAAAGCATATAATTTGACCTCTGTCAGAGATCCTCAACAGATGCTTATTCGTCATATCTTAGACAGCATAGTTGTGAGTCAATACCTTGAAGGAAACAACTTTATAGATGTTGGTACCGGGCCAGGATTGCCCGGTATTCCTTTAGCAATAATGCGTCCCGATCACCACTTTGTGTTACTTGATAGCTTAGGTAAACGCGTTCGTTTTATGAAACAAGTTCAGCATGAATTAGCTCTGCATAATATCGAACCTGTGCAATATCGAGTTGAAGAGTATCAAGTAGAAAAACCATTTGATGGTGTGATTAGTCGTGCTTTTGCCTCGATGAAAGATATGCTTTCTTGGTGTTCACATTTAGTCACTGAAGAACACGGGCATTTTTATGCATTAAAAGGGCAGATTCATCAAGAAGAACTTGATGAGCTTTCTGAAAATGGTTTAAAGATGCCTGAAAAGGTGATTAATTTAGCGATCCCCGAATTGAATGAACAGCGTCATCTGGTTATTTTTTAAACTGTAGACGGCTATTCATCGGCTTCTTTTTTCATTTTTTGTGCTTTAGCGATAACATTTACAATGTTATCGCTATTTACTTTAAGGGATAAAATAGCGTCATTCCATATTTACCCATATTTTACAATTAAGTAACAAATAATTATCTTTTTATTTAATTGCCTGTATTCCCCTCATTTTTTTATTTTTCTTTCTAAAATAAATTAATAAATTTATGCATTCTCAAAAATATTTAATTTATTTAATTGAAAAATCATTAATTATTTTTCTTTTTGGCTGTTTTTGTTCAGAAAAAGGCAGTTATTTGTTAACTCTATTATAATTTTTATGAAATAAAATTTATTTATATACTATTTTATGTGTTCTAGATCACATTATTTTTTCTGTTTATGCTGATTATTTTTGCGCTTTTTGTTGCTAATCATTTTCCATAAATGGAACCTTCATAAAAAATTTAAATTATTCTTCACTTTTTCGCTACTTATTGATTGAATTCATTGCCACGCCCCGTATAATTTGCTCGTTTTTGTCACTTGACACTTTATAGCAAAGACAGTTTGATACATTATTCAGTAATACCTTTTACGATAGCGAGTCTGGAGAATACAAACGTCATGTCTGTCTCCCTCTACAGCGGGAAAGTTGCACTGAAACTGTTATTTTTGCAGTTTATGACTTTTGTTATTCTCAGTGCGGGTTTCTACTTTAAGAGTACAGACTGGAGCTTTTCTGCTTTTTTAGGCGGAATTGCATGTTGGTTACCCAATATTGCATTTTTATTATTACTACGCTTACAAAAAGTAGATGAAAATGAAGCTTCAGTTCGCATAAACTGGCTTTTTGCTTTCAGTGAAGGGTTGAAGGTTATATTATCAATAACCTTGCTGATAGTTGCTTTAGGAGTGTTTAAAGCGGCATTTGCACCACTGGTCATGACCTACTTAGCGGTGCTTGTTATGCAGGTCGTTGCACCAGCCGTCATAAACGGTTAGCGTTTTTAACAACAAAAGGGTAATTGGCATCATGTCTGCATCAGGAGAAGCATTAACCACTAGAGACTACATAGGTGGACATCTGAATAACCTTCAGTTGGACCTACGTACTTTCGAGTTGGTCAATCCCCATGCTGAAAATACGCCATCATTCTGGGTGTTAAATATTGACTCACTTTTCTTCTCTGTACTCATGGGGCTTTTGTTCCTATGGATATTTAGAAAAGTAGCAGTAAAAGCAACCAGTGGCGTACCGGGAAAATTCCAGACTGCAGTAGAAATGGTCATTGGTTTCGTTGATAGCAGCGTTCGTGATATGTATCACGGGAAGAGCAAAGTCATTGCACCTTTGGCATTGACTGTGTTCGTTTGGGTGCTGTTAATGAATGCCCTGGATTTATTACCAATTGATTTTATCCCATATATCGGTGAACACATCTTAGGGTTACCAGCGTTACGCATCGTTCCGACTGCTGACGTGAGTATCACTCTTTCGATGGCAATTGGTGTATTTATCCTGATTCTCTTCTACAGCATTAAGATGAAGGGCGTAAAAGGGTTTACTAAAGAGCTGACGTTACAGCCTTTTAATCACCCTGTATTTATTCCAATCAACTTAATTCTGGAAGGGGTAAGCCTGCTATCAAAACCTGTTTCACTCGGTCTTCGACTGTTTGGTAACATGTATGCGGGTGAACTGATCTTTATTCTTATTGCTGGTCTGTTACCGTGGTGGTCACAGTGGTTATTAAGCCTACCTTGGGCGATATTCCACATACTGATTATTACGTTACAAGCCTTTATTTTCATGGTTCTAACGATTGTTTATCTGTCGATGGCATCTGAAGAACATTAATTATTAACTCTTTAAAGAAATAACTGAAACAAACTGGAGACTGTCATGGAAAACCTGAGTATGGATCTGCTGTACATGGCTGCCGCTATTATGATGGGTTTAGCTGCAATCGGTGCTGCAATCGGTATCGGAATCCTCGGAGGCAAATTTTTAGAAGGTGCTGCTCGTCAGCCTGATCTGATCCCTCTTCTGCGTACACAGTTCTTTATCGTTATGGGTCTGGTTGACGCCATCCCAATGATTGCTGTGGGTCTGGGCCTTTACGTGATGTTTGCTGTCGCCTAATGATGGTGATGAGCAGTAAAAACATCAAGTTAGTTAATAACCAAGAAAGAGGTATTGTGCTGTGAATTTAAATGCAACAATCCTCGGCCAGGCCATCGCATTTGTCCTGTTTGTTTTGTTCTGCATGAAATATGTATGGCCACCAATTATGGCGGCCATTGAAAAACGTCAAAAAGAAATTGCTGACGGTTTATCTTCTGCAGAACGTGCGAAAAAGGACTTAGATTTAGCGAAAGCCGATGCAGGCGAACAGTTAGCGAAAGCAAAAGCTGAAGCACAAGCAATCATTGAGTCTGCGAATAAACAACGCACTCAAATGATTGAAGAAGCTAAAGCTGAAGCAGAGCAAGAACGTAGTAAGATCGTTGCACAAGCTCAATCCGAATTGGAAGCAGAGCGTAAACGTGCTCGTGAAGAACTTCGTAAACAAGTCGCTATGCTGGCTATCGCTGGTGCCGAGAAAATTATTGAACGTTCCGTGGATGAAGCTGCTAATAGCGACATCGTTGATAAACTGGTCGCTGAACTGTAAGGAGGGAGGGGCATGTCTGAAATAGCAACGGTAGCTCGCCCCTACGCCAAAGCAGCTTTTGACTTTGCTGTGGAAAACCAGGCTGTCGATAAATGGCAGGTTATGCTGGCATTCACCGCTGAAGTTGCACGCAATGAGCAGGTAACCGAATTACTTTCTGGTTCTTTAGCATCAGAAAAACTGGCTGACATCTTTATCGACCTTTGTGGCGATCAAATTGATGAACATGCTCAGAACTTAATTCGTGTTATGGCTGAGAATGACCGTTTATCAACATTGCCGGAAGTATTGAGCCAATTTATTCAATTGCGCGCAGTACTCGAGTCAACGGTTGATGTTGAAGTCACTTCTGCCATTGAGCTAACTAAACAGCAGCTAGCTAACATTTCTGCAGCGATGGAAAAACGTCTATCACGCAAAGTGAAGCTGAATTGCAAAATTGATAAGTCCGTTATCGCAGGCATGATTATACGCGCCGGTGACCTTGTCATCGACGGTAGTGTTCGTGGCCGTTTAGAGCGATTAACTGACGTCTTGCAGTCTTAAGGGGACTGGAGCATATGCAACTGAATTCCACTGAAATCAGCGAACTGATCAAGCAGCGCATTGCTCAGTTCAATGTAGTGAGTGAAGCTCACAATGAAGGTACGATTGTTTCCGTTAGTGACGGTATCATTCGTATCCACGGTTTAGCCGAAGTTATGCAGGGTGAAATGATCGCACTGCCGGGTAACCGTTTCGCTATCGCATTAAACTTAGAGCGCGACTCTGTTGGTGCGGTTGTGATGGGTCCTTATGCTGACTTAGCAGAAGGCATGAAAGTTAAATGTACAGGTCGTATTCTGGAAGTTCCAGTTGGCCGTGGTCTACTTGGTCGTGTAGTTAACACACTGGGTGAACCTATTGATGGTAAAGGTGCTGTAGAGCATGATGGCTTCTCACCTGTTGAGATGATTGCTCCAGGTGTTATCGACCGTCAATCAGTCGACCAACCTGTACAGACGGGTTATAAATCCGTTGACGCCATGATCCCAATTGGTCGTGGTCAGCGTGAATTGATCATCGGTGACCGCCAAACAGGTAAAACTGCTCTGGCTGTCGATGCGATTATTAATCAGCGTGACTCTGGCATTAAATGTATTTATGTCGCTATCGGTCAGAAAGCATCGACTATTTCGAACGTTGTTCGTAAATTAGAAGAGCATGGCGCGTTAGAAAACACCATTGTTGTTGTTGCTTCTGCATCAGAATCAGCAGCGTTGCAATACCTTGCTCCTTATGCGGGTTGTGCAATGGGTGAATACTTCCGTGACCGTGGTGAAGATGCTCTGATTATTTATGATGACCTGTCTAAACAGGCTGTCGCATACCGTCAAATTTCACTGTTACTTCGTCGTCCACCTGGACGTGAAGCTTACCCTGGTGACGTTTTCTATCTGCACTCCCGTTTATTGGAGCGCGCAGCGCGCGTTAGCGCTGAGTATGTAGAAAACTTTACTAACGGTGAAGTTAAAGGTAAAACCGGCTCACTGACTGCGTTACCTATTATCGAAACGCAAGCAGGGGACGTTTCTGCATTCGTTCCTACGAACGTAATCTCTATTACCGATGGTCAGATCTTCTTAGAATCTAACCTGTTTAACGCAGGTATCCGTCCAGCTGTTAACCCAGGGATCTCCGTATCTCGTGTAGGTGGTGCAGCTCAGACTAAGATTATGAAGAAACTTTCTGGTGGTATCCGTACTGCACTTGCGCAGTATCGTGAGCTGGCAGCATTCTCTCAGTTCGCTTCAGATCTGGATGATGCTACCCGTAAACAATTGAACCACGGTCAGAAAGTGACTGAATTGCTGAAACAGAAACAGTACGAACCAATGTCTGTCGCACAACAGTCTTTATCTCTGTTTGCTGCAGAACGTGGTTATCTGGAAGATGTTGAAATTTCAAAAGTTGTGCCATTTGAAGCGGCTTTATTAGCTTATGCTTCTCGTGAACATGCTGATTTACTGAAAGAAATCAACCAGACCGGTACTTATAACGAAGAAATCGAAGCGAAGCTGAAAGGCGTGCTAGACAACTTCAAAGCGACTCAGTCCTGGTAATAACTATTCGGCCTAATAATGATCATTAGGCCGTCTGGTTCATGAGGAGAAGCAGAAATGGCCGGCGCAAAAGAGATACGTTCGAAGATCGCCAGTGTGCAAAACACACAGAAGATCACTAAAGCGATGGAGATGGTCGCCGCGTCGAAAATGCGTAAAACGCAGGAACGCATGGCAGCCAGCCGTCCTTATGCAGAAACCATGCGCAGTGTGATTGGTCACCTTGCGTTAGGGAATCTGGAATATAAACATCCATACCTCGAAGAGCGTGAAGTTAAACGTGTCGGGTACCTGGTTGTTTCGACCGACCGTGGTTTGTGTGGTGGTTTGAACATTAACTTGTTCAAAAAACTGCTGGCAGACATGAAAGAGTGGTCTGATAAAGGTGTAGAAGTAGATTTAGCCCTTGTTGGTTCTAAAGCCGTTTCATTCTTTGCCTCTGTAGGTGGGAATGTTGTCGGTCAAGTAACAGGTATGGGTGATGATCCGCAACTATCTGACCTTATCGGCCCAGTCAATATCATGTTGCAGGCTTATGACGAAGGTCGTTTAGATAAACTGTATGTGGTGGCAAATAAGTTCATCAATACCATGGCCCAAGAGCCTAAAATTCTGCAAGTTTTACCATTACCACCAGGTGATGATGAAGAACTGAAAGAAAAATCTTGGGATTATCTGTACGAACCTGATCCTAAGACGTTACTGGATACTTTACTGCGTCGTTATATTGAATCGCAGGTTTATCAGAGCGTCGTAGAGAACTTAGCGAGTGAGCAGGCAGCACGAATGGTCGCGATGAAAGCCGCTACAGATAACGGTGGTAATCTGATTAAAGAACTGCAATTGGTGTACAACAAAGCACGCCAAGCAAGCATTACTCAGGAACTGACAGAAATTGTATCTGGTGCAGCCGCGGTATAACAGCTAGGTTTACGAATTACGTAGAGGATTCAAGATGGCTACTGGAAAGATTGTCCAGGTAATCGGCGCCGTAGTGGACGCCGAGTTCCCTCAGGATAGCGTCCCTAAAGTATACGACGCTCTTGAGGTTATGAATGGTAAAGAAAAACTGGTGCTGGAAGTTCAGCAACAGTTAGGCGGTGGTATCGTTCGTTGTATCGCAATGGGTACATCAGACGGTTTAAGCCGTGGCTTAAAGGTTGAAGATTTAGGCCACCCAATTGAAGTACCAGTAGGTAAAGCGACTTTAGGACGTATCATGAACGTTCTGGGTACACCTATTGATATGAAAGGTGAGATTGAAACCGAAGAGCGTTGGTCAATCCACCGTGAAGCACCAACTTACGAAGAGTTATCAAACTCTCAAGAACTGCTTGAAACCGGTATCAAAGTTATGGACTTAATTTGTCCATTTGCTAAAGGTGGTAAAGTCGGTCTGTTCGGTGGTGCGGGTGTTGGTAAAACAGTTAACATGATGGAATTGATCCGTAATATCGCGATCGAGCACTCAGGTTACTCTGTATTTGCTGGTGTTGGTGAGCGTACTCGTGAGGGTAATGACTTCTATCATGAAATGACAGACTCTAACGTTCTTGACAAAGTATCGTTAGTTTACGGTCAGATGAATGAGCCACCAGGAAACCGTCTGCGTGTTGCACTGACTGGTCTGACTATGGCTGAGAAATTCCGTGATGAAGGCCGTGACGTACTGTTATTCGTCGATAACATCTATCGTTACACCTTAGCCGGTACAGAAGTATCAGCACTGTTAGGTCGTATGCCATCAGCGGTAGGTTACCAACCAACATTGGCTGAAGAGATGGGTGTTCTGCAAGAGCGTATCACTTCAACCAAAACAGGTTCTATCACCTCTGTTCAGGCGGTATACGTACCTGCGGATGACTTAACTGACCCATCCCCAGCAACCACCTTTGCTCACTTAGATGCGACAGTGGTACTGAGCCGTCAAATTGCTTCGTTAGGTATCTACCCTGCGGTTGACCCACTGGATTCAACCAGTCGTCAGTTAGACCCACTGGTAGTTGGCCAAGAGCACTATGATGTTGCTCGTGGTGTTCAGTCTATCCTGCAACGTTATCAGGAACTGAAAGACATCATCGCTATCTTAGGTATGGATGAACTGTCAGAAGAAGATAAACTGGTTGTTGCGCGTGCGCGTAAGATCCAGCGCTTCCTATCTCAGCCATTCTTCGTTGCTGAAGTATTTACCGGTTCACCAGGTAAGTTCGTTTCCCTAAAAGACACAATCCGTGGCTTTAAAGGTATTCTGAACGGTGATTATGACCACCTGCCAGAGCAGGCGTTCTACATGGTTGGTACTATCGAAGAAGCAGTAGAAAAAGCTAAGAAGCTTTAATACGGCTGACGGGAGGTTGATATGGCCGATACATCGTTCCACCTGAAAGTTGTCAGCGCTGAAAAGCATTTATATGACGGCGAAGTCAAACATATTCAGGTAACTGGTAGCGAAGGTGAGCTCGGTATTTATCCGCAGCATACCCCGTTATTAACTGCCATAAAACCGGGCATGGTACGTGTCGTAAAAACATCGGGTGAAGAAGAGTTTATCTACCTTTCAGGTGGTATTCTCGAAGTTCAGCCTACAGGCGTCATTGTACTGGCAGATACAGCTATCCGTGGTCGTGATTTGGATGAAGCGAAAGCGTTGGAATCTAAGCGTAAAGCTGAAGAACACATTCAATCCTCTCATGGTGATGTTGATTATGCTCAAGCATCAGCAGAATTAGCCAAAGCGATTGCAAAACTACGTGTAATCGAATTGACTAGACGCTAATGTAAATAGGCAGTCCATGAATAAAAAGCCAGTTAGTTATAGCTAACTGGCTTTTTTGCTTTCAGAAATATTTTGTGTAACGAAATATGTAGTATTATTTGGCATAAACAGGTTTACTTGCCATTCTTTACGGGAGTTATCAGGTTAATTATGTCTAATTCAGCTAAAAGTGTTGTTATTCTTGCTGCGGGAAAAGGTACCCGTATGTATTCACAGTTACCTAAGGTTCTTCATAAACTTGCGGGCAAATCCATGGTGCAACATGTCATTGATACCGCAAAATCCCTTGGTGCTCAACAAACCCACCTTGTTTATGGGCACGGTGGTGAACTTATGAAAGAAACATTAGGTTCACAACCTGTCAATTGGGTGCTACAAGCTGAGCAATTAGGTACCGGTCATGCTATGCAACAAGCCGCACCTTTCTTTGCTGATGATGAAGATATCCTAATGCTTTATGGTGATGTACCGCTTATCACTAAAGAAACCTTAGAGCGTTTAATTGCGGTAAAACCTGCTGGTGGCATTGGTTTATTAACCGTTATTTTAGATAACCCTATGGGGTATGGCCGTATTGTTCGCGAAAATGGCGATGTTGTTGGTATCGTAGAGCAAAAAGACGCCTCTGAAGAACAATTAAAAATTAAAGAGATCAATACTGGTATATTGGTTGCTAATGGGGGCGATTTAAAACGCTGGTTAGCGAAGCTTGATAATAACAATGCTCAGAAAGAGTACTATATTACTGATATTATTGCGCTTGCACACCAAGAAGGTCGTAAAATCGAAACCGCTCACCCTACTCGTCATAGCGAAATGGAAGGGGTTAATAACCGCTTACAACTTGCCGCATTAGAGCGTATTTATCAAACAGAACAAGCTGAACGCTTATTACTTGAAGGGGTAATGTTACTTGATCCGGCTCGTTTTGATTTACGTGGTACGCTAACTCACGGAAAAGACGTGGTGATTGATACTAACGTTATTATTGAAGGTGAAGTCACTTTAGGTAATAACGTTGAAATTGGTACGGGTTGTGTACTGAAAAACTGTGTGATCGGTGATGGTTCGATTATCAGCCCTTATACGGTGATCGAGGATGCAAATTTAGCGCAAGAGTGTACTGTTGGGCCTTTTGCTCGTCTTCGCCCCGGCGCACAGCTGGCAGACAAAGCTCATGTTGGTAACTTTGTTGAGATGAAAAAAGCCAGTCTAGGCGTTGGCTCTAAAGCGGGTCATCTTACTTATTTAGGTGATACTGAAGTGGGTGCTAATGTGAATATTGGCGCTGGCACTATCACTTGTAACTATGACGGTGCAAATAAATTTAAAACTATCATTGGTGATGATGTGTTTATCGGCTCTGATACTCAACTTGTTGCCCCCGTTTGCGTGGCCAATGGCGCAACAATTGGTGCGGGTACAACATTGACAAAAGATGTCAACGAAAACGAATTAGTCATTAGCCGAGTTAAGCAAACACATATCTCTGGCTGGAAACGTCCGGTGAAGAAAAAACAATAATTTTAAGATAAGGGCGTATATTTCATTATCGCCCTTTTCTTGTACGCTATTATTCTAAAAACAAAAATATCCCCGTTTTCTACCATGGCTTGGGGAACAAAATAATCAGGTATAAAGACATCAAGTGCGAAAAACGCACAGTTTTAGGAATAACACAATGTGTGGAATAGTAGGTGCAGTTGCACAACGCGATATCGCAGAAATCTTAATTGAAGGTTTACGTCGTTTAGAATACCGCGGTTATGATTCAGCGGGATTAGCTGTTGTAGATAATGATTGTCATATGACACGTCTGCGTGAAGTTGGCAAAGTACAGATGCTGGCAGAAGAAGCAGAAAAAACACAAGTTATTGGTGGTACAGGTATTGCTCATACCCGTTGGGCAACCCATGGTGAACCTTGTCAAGATAATGCTCATCCTCATGTCTCAGGCACTATTGCCGTGGTACATAATGGTATTATTGAAAACTACCAAGAGCTAAAAGCTGAGTTAATTAACCGGGGCTATCAGTTTGCCTCTCAAACTGATACTGAAGTTATTGCTCACTTAGTCAATTGGGAACAGCGCCAAGGTGGCACATTACGTGAAGTCGTACAGCGTGTGATCCCTCAATTACGTGGTGCTTACGGTACTGTCATTATGGATAGTCGTACACCAGAGCTATTAGTGGCAGCACGCTCAGGAAGCCCTCTGGTCGTAGGTCTTGGTGTTGGGGAAAACTTCCTTGCTTCTGATCAACTGGCTTTATTGCCTGTTACTCGCCGCTTTATCTACCTTGAAGAAGGCGATATTGTCGAAATTACTCGTCGTCATGTGCATATTTATGATGTTAATGGCGAAGAAGTTAATCGTGATATTATTGAATCGAATGTGCAATATGATGCGGGTGACAAAGGTATTTATCGTCACTATATGCAAAAAGAGATCTACGAACAGCCTTTAGCCATTAAAAACACCCTTGAAGGGCGTTTAAAAGCAGAAAGTATTGATCTTAGTGAGTTAGGCTCTAAAGCACCAGAGATCTTATCTCAAGTGGAACATATTCAAATTGTTGCCTGCGGTACATCTTATAACGCAGGTATGGTATCGCGTTATTGGTTTGAATCTTTAGCGGGGATCCCCTGTGATGTGGAAATTGCATCAGAATATCGCTATCGCAAACCAGCGACTCGTCGCAATAGTTTACTGATAACCTTATCTCAATCAGGTGAAACGGCAGATACTCTAGCAGCATTACGCTTATCAAAAGAGTTAGGTTATTTATCATCGCTGGCAATTTGTAATGTGGCTGGCTCTTCTTTAGTTCGCGAATCTGAATTTGTGTTAATGACTAAAGCAGGGGCTGAAATTGGAGTTGCCTCAACCAAAGCCTTTACAACGCAACTGGCCGTTTTATTAATGCTAGTGGCCTATATGGGACGCATTAAAGGTGTTGAAGCCCTTGAACAACAAGTTGCAATGGCACTTCATGCACTACCTAGCCGTATTGAAAGTATGTTGTCGAAAGATAAAGTGATTGAAGCTTTAGCAGAAGACTTCTCAGAAAAAAGTCATGCACTCTTCTTAGGCCGTGGTGATCAATATCCAATAGCGGTAGAAGGCGCATTAAAGTTAAAAGAGATCTCTTATATTCATGCAGAAGCTTATGCGGCTGGTGAATTAAAACATGGACCTCTTGCTTTAATTGATGCTGATATGCCCGTTATCATCGTAGCGCCAAATAATGAATTATTAGAGAAATTAAAATCTAATATTGAAGAAGTGCGCGCTCGTGGTGGTTTACTGTATGTGTTTGCCGATCAAGATGCTGGCTTTGAAGAAAGTGAAACAATGAAACTGATTTCTCTGCCTCATGTTGAAGAGTTAATTGCGCCAATTTTCTATACTGTACCATTACAGTTACTTTCTTATCATGTGGCGTTAATTAAAGGGACTGATGTCGATCAGCCTCGTAACTTGGCTAAATCAGTGACTGTTGAGTAATATTATTTAATAGTTTATTGCCAATTTTGCCCCGTATCTTAATTTTAGGTGCGGGGCATTTTTAACTTACTATTATTTTTAAGTTCTTTGTTATTAAAAAACATTACAAAGATAAATACGAGTGTAAAAAGTGAATAGATTAAAAATCACGTAAGTTTTTATTTTTTATCAGATAAATATATTATTACTATAAATATATCGATGAAAATTAAAATAAAATCAATAAGGTGTCTTTTTAATGTAACACCTAAAAATAATAGAGATGTTATTAATAATCTTTCTATAATATAAATTTAAAATCTATATTTTATCTTTGTAATAATAGTCTAGTGGCTAGCCATTTAAAAAAATATAAATCAGTTTTAAATTTTCATAAAACTTTAATCATTGTCGCTTAATCTCTAGTCAATCATCATAAATTGGCGTGGTAAGCGATATGTTACAGTTCAATATAAACTCACAAAATGGCTCAATGCCACATATTCGTGTAGAGAATATTCAAAAGAGATTTAATCAATTTATTGCTTTAGATGGTGTTTCTTTAGAGATTAAACAAGGCGAGTTAGTCTGCCTATTAGGGCCTTCTGGATGTGGAAAAACCACATTATTACGTTGTATTGCCGGATTAGAAACACAAGATCACGGTAGTATCTTTAATTACGATAACAACATCTCACACCTTCCCCCTCAAGCCCGTGACTATGGGATCTTATTTCAGTCCTATGCATTATTTCCTAACCTGACGGTACAGCAGAATATTGCGTATGGTTTAGCCGGTCAGCCTCGTAATGTGATTAAAAATCGCGTTAATGAAATGCTGGAGTTAGTTGGTTTACAAGATCGAAAGAAAAAATATCCAGGAGAATTATCTGGCGGTCAACAACAGCGCGTGGCATTGGCTCGTGCTTTGGCTCCGGCCCCTTCTTTACTATTACTGGATGAGCCAATGTCGGCATTAGATGCACAAGTGCGTGAACATTTGTGTGTGGAGCTACGTAATTTACAGCAAAGTTTAAATATCACTACGCTAATGGTCACTCATAATCAAGATGAAGCCATGCTGATGGCCGATAGGATAGCTGTAATGAATAACGGCAAGGTTGAGCAGTACGGCAGTAGTGAAGAGATTTACAACCATCCACAAACACCATTTGTTGCAGAGTTTGTAGGAAAAGGTAACTGGTTACCTTTCAATAGAAATCAGCACGGTGAGGCGATGATTGGCTCACGAGAAGTCCAATTAAAACATACTGCAGTACCTCATAATCAAGGGCGTCTCTTTTGTCGACCTGAATCAATCAAAATTAACCCAATACAAAACAAACATAATCAATACGATGCCAATATACAAAATGTGGTGTTTTTGGGAAGTCGTTGCATTATGAAGTTTGAATTAGACCATTTACCGGGACATTTATTACAAGCCGAGATCTCTGCTGCTGAGCTACATAGTATTCAAAACGGTAAAGTTAAAGTGACTTTACCGGCTAATGAACTACACATATTTGCGTAAGGTAGCGAGATAATGTCAGTGATAGTACCTACCAAATCTATTAATCGTTTAGATAGTTTGTTTGTTGCTGGTGGTAAGTTATTTATTATTTGCTTACTTACTCTTGGGGTTTTATTGCCTTTATTGGCTATTTTCTGGCGAGGTTTTACGCCTGATATATCACAAGGTGGTGGTTTTCAGGCTGCCATTGATTTGTTCACCAGTGCTAATTTTCTGTGGTTGGTGGGTAACAGTATTAGTGTTTCGTTAAGCGTTGCTGTTATTACGGTGCCACTGGCTTACCTGTTTGCTTATGCTCTACATCGCACCTTGATCCCTTTTAAATCCTTGTGGCGTGGAATATCACTATTACCCTTACTCGCTCCTTCTATGCTACCGGGTATTGCATTGGTTTATCTATTTGGTAACCAAGGGCTATTGCGTAGCTTACTCACAGAGAGTATTTATGGTTATTGGGGATTAGTGCTTGGTGAGGTGATCTACACTTTTCCTCATGCGCTAATGATTTTACTCTCCGCATTATCTATGTCTGATGCTCGTTTATTTGATGCTGCATCTAGCTTAGGGGCGTCTTCTTGGCGCACTTTTCGTAGTGTCACTTGGTCATCGAGCCGACATGGGATTTTCGCAGCATTGTGCTTGGTATTTACGTTAACTATTACTGACTTTGGTATTCCGGTTGTCGTCGGCGGAGATTATCAAGTACTGGCGTTAGAAGCCTATAAAGCCGTGCTTGGTCAGCAACAATTTGGCCGCGGTGCTTTAATCGGTATGTTGTTATTGCTACCTGCATTGTTGACCTTCGGTGTCGATGTTTGGTTACGTAAACGTCAACGTGATGCAATGAGCTCGCGTGCCCAATTCTATTTGCCAAAAGCTAATTTTCAGCGTGACACGCTTTATCTAATATTTGTGATGCTTATTTGCGCGCTATTTTTATTGGTATTCGGTACGGCCGTTTACTCCTCTTTTATTCAGTTCTGGCCTTATAACTTATCGTTTTCGTTACGTCATTATAATTTTGAAGGATTGCCTGGGGGATGGCTCGCCTATACCAACAGTATTATTTTGGCATTTTACACTGCCACTATCGGCTGCTTTCTGATCTTTATGGGCGCTTACTTAATAGAGAAAACGGCTTCTCACTCTTGGCTTAACAATCTGCTACGTATGTTAAGTTTTGTACCGATGGCCGTTCCGGGGTTAGTGTTGGGATTAGGGTATGTATTTTTCTTTAACTTACCGAATAATCCACTGAACTTTTTATACGGCAGTATGGTGTTATTAGTGCTGTGCTCCATTGCACACTTTTTCACTACTGCCTATATGACTGCGAGCACGGCACTGCGCCAGTTAGATAAAGAATTCGAGGCAGCTTCATTATCCTTAAAAGCGCCTTTATATCGTCACTTTTGGCGTATCACTATTCCTCTTTGTTTGCCGGCATTATTAGATATTTATCGTTATCTATTTGTTTCTGCTATGACAACGGTTTCCGCGGCGATCTTCCTTTATAGCCCAGACACTATTTTAGCCGCGGTTGCGGTATTGAATATGGATGATGCTGGCAATATTGGTGGCGCGGCGGCTATGTCGACATTGATTTTAACCACCTCGGCAGGAGTTTCGATATTGTTATCTATTGCTTCGCAAGGTGTTCTTCGCCGTACACAAGCGTGGCATCAGCGTGAAGCTAAACAATAAATTTAAAGGTTTAATTCTCTCACATAGCAATACTAGGAAAATCGCATGATGTTAAAAAAACTGATACTTGCCACCAGCTTATTATTCTCTGCGGGAACGGTCTTTGCAGCGACTGAAATTACGGTATACACCGCAATAGAAAGTGAACAATTACAAGCTTATAAACAAGCATTTGAGGCTAAATATCCTGATATAAAAATAAAATGGGTAAGAGATTCAACGGGGATTATCACCGCTAAATTATTAGCAGAAAAAGATCGTCCTCAAGCCGATGTTGTGTGGGGATTAGCTGCATCAAGTTTAGCAATATTAAAAGCGCAAAATATGCTTGAGCCTTATGCTCCGGCGCAGTTAGATGATATTGATGTGAAATTTCGTGATAGCAACAACCCGCCAACTTGGGTTGGTATGGATGTCTGGGCGGCAACGATTTGCTACAACACGATAGAAGCACAAAAATTGGGGTTATCTAAACCCACTTCTTGGCAAGATCTCACTAAGCCTGAATACAAAGGCAAAATCGTTATGCCAAATCCGGCATCATCAGGCACTGGGTTTTTAGATGTAAGTGCTTGGTTACAAATATTTGGTGAACAAGAGGGTTGGGCATATATGGACAAGTTGCATCAGAATATTGGTCAATATGTTCATTCTGGCTCCAAACCCTGCAAAATGGCTGCATCGGGGGAATACCCGATAGGCATATCCTTTGAATATCCGGCGATCCAATTGAAACGACAAGGGGCACCACTAGACATCATATTACCGCAAGAAGGATTGGGTTGGGATATTGAAGCAACGGCGATAATCAAAGGAACTAATAAGCGAGATGCCGCGCAAAAATTAGCTGATTTTTCCGCCTCAAAGGAAGCGATGAAGCTTTATAGTGTTAATTTTGCTGTATTAGCCAATACCAGTGTACCCGTAAGCCAAACAGAATTACCTCGCGATTATGCTCAACGTTTAATTAAAAATGATTTTATTTGGGCAGCTGAAAAGCGCGACACCATTTTAACTGAATGGCGTAAGCGCTATGACGGTAAGAGTGCAAAATAATTATTTTTTACTTTATTAATTAATAGATAGGGTGCGATGCACTCTATCTGGTTTAGGGTGTCATATGAAATTTGATATTGCGGTTATTGGTGCGGGCATTATTGGTTTATCTCATGCATATGCAGCGGCTCAGCGAGGTTTACGTGTTGCTATTTTTGAGCGCAGTTACACGCCTGTGGGCGCTTCTGTACGTAATTTTGGTCACGGATTAATTTTGGGTCAAGCGCCGGGAAAAATGCTAGATTTAGCAAAAAATAGTCGTGAAATTTGGGCAACTATGGCCAAACAGGCTAAATTTTTAACGCGTCAAAAAGGGACTTATCTGTTAGCACGTACACAATCTGAGCACGCTGTTCTTGAAGCCTTTGTCGATGGTCGAGCTAAAACCTATGGTTATGATTGTGAATTACTTTCTAAAACACAATTAGCCATGGTTTATGGTGGTCAATTGCAACACCATAGAGCGGCATTGCATGGCAAAGAAGATCAGGTGCTATTTTCGCGAGAAGCGATCCCACAGTTAGCGGCTTATCTAGGCAGCTTAGCTAATGTAACGAGTTATTTTTCCACATTGGTACGGGATATTGATGTAGATACGGGGGCATTGATCACCAGCAATGGAACATTTAGTGCAGAAAAGATCATTGTCTGCTCAGGGCACGATTATCAAACATTACTGGCTGACGAAATAAAAAAGCTTGATCCTATAGTTTGCCGCTTACAGATGTTGCGAGTGACAGCAGAGCAAAATATTGGATTGGCGCATGCGCTAATGACGGGATTAAGTTGTACTCACTATGGTGCATTTGCTGATTTACCTGAGGCACAGGCTTTAGCGAAAGAAATTAAAATGCAATCGCCGTTGATTGAGCAGTATGGTATTCATTTATTAATTACCCCGACTCCTTATGGCGATCTTATTATTGGTGATTCTCATGAATATAGCTTAGATGCACAGCCTTTTAACAGCGAAGAGGTTGATAACCTCCTGATAGAGTTAGCTGAGCACACATTAGGTTGTTCGGTTCAAGTAAAAGAGCGTTGGCAAGGAGTTTATGGGGCAAAAGGAAAGGAGCCGATTTCAATTTTAACGCCGAGTGAAAAAGTCACTGCAGTATTGATGCGAACGGGTTTAGGAATGAGTGTTGGGCCTGGTTTAGGTGAACAAAATATTCGTCAACTATTTGATTAATCTTGCATTAGGGATGTGAAGTTATTTTTTAATTATAATGTACAGGTTACGAAGAGAGAATAAAAAAGAGATGTCTATTTTTTACACATCTCTTTTGCAATAACATATTCATTTGGTGAAAAAGCAGATGATTTATAACAACTATAATAGCCTTTAGAGGTTAAGTCGAGACCGACATAAATTGAAAAGAAAAAGCTAAAAACGATACCAATTATTGCTATTCCTGCGCATATACCAGCTACTTTATTATTCATTTTTTGTAACTTTTTTTGGTATCCTAAAATAAAACTATAATATGAGAAATAGAGTATTAGAGGCGTTGCAAAAACTAAGAGCCCTGTTTGAAATGAGAATAGAATTCTATCTTCCATTAGAAAATAGGTTATGTAGTAACTTGTTGATATATAAATTGAAAAAATAGCTATAAATAGAATTGCAATAGAAGATAATATCAATTTTACTGGTTCTATTTTTATCAAAACTAAATTTCTCCCATTGAGAAAGATGGCGTTGGGGGATAGGGAAGGTCAGTTTTCAGCAAAAATTAAAACGTAAATAAAATGACCATATGATATATATAACAGTAATTGTAACATAACCCCATCTTAGTTTTTTATTTTTTTCTAAAAAAAGTAATGTAATACAAGGTATTAATATCAATATAGGCTCAATAACATATCTACCATTGAGTGGCAGTTGACAAAGATTATCAATATCACCTTCACCAATCATCCATTCATAGTCAGATATGGAAAGAATATTAATCAATATTAATAAAAAAATAAAATATAGAAATATAAAAGTGCGGAGTATTATTTTCATATTAAAGAATACCTAGATATATCTTTATATTCTCTATTTACCAATTACGCCCATTACTGCTTTATTGGGCGTTGGTATTGGATAATAGTTACGGCTTTTGATTATTAGCGATCCTCTGATTAATATCTTCTATCACCGCAGGTAAATTGGCAAGGGTATCAATAATATAATGAGCACCAGCGGTACGTAGTTTATTTTCAGCAATGCGCTTACGGTTTTCTATTTCTGCCTGTTCCATTGTTTGATATTGTTCAAAGGTGGCACCAAACTCATTGCCTGAAACAGATAACCCGACAGTCCACATACCGGCATTTAACCCTTCGGCAATACCTGTTACTGCATCATCGACTTTAACACAGTGTGCTACACTCATTACACCCAGTTCAATCACATTCTTTAACGCCATCCAAGGGCCTGGGCGAGAGCCGGCGGCAATTTCATCACTAGCAACCACGCAATCAGGCTGATAACCATATTCAGCGGCTTTCGGTACTAATACATCCATGACGGCTTTAGGATAACCTGAGCAAGAGCCGATTTTAATTCCTTGTGCTCTTATGGTCGTGATAGCCTCAAGTGCTCCTTCAATCGGTTTAGCAAAATGTACCACTTGTGCAATTTGTAACGGCATAAAGGTGCGATAAATGTGTTGTACCTCTTCTTCACTTGGTGGGTGACCAAATTGGGCTGTCCAGCGAGTGCGAATATTAGGCTCGTTAAGTAAAGCACGAATATGATCGATTTTACCCATCCCCATCGGCCCTCGTGCTTCTGATAAACTTATTTTAAAGTTAAAGGCTTGAGCAAAGGCATCGACAAAAATTTGTGTGGGGGCGAAAGAGCCAAAATCGACTACTGTACCAGCCCAATCTAAAATTACTGCTTCAACCGATTTATTCATATGTTTAGACCTACTATGTGAAATCATTATTAACGGCGAATGGGAAGAATGTAGAACATCCTACCATTAAAAAAATGGGTTATTGTGATGTCAATTTTAAGGGGGATTTATGACATAGGTATGTCATCACAATAAATTCCACCGCAAAAGTAGCTTGGCTCTCAACATTAGATACTAAAAAAAGTAAATAAAACTAATATAAAACACGATTTTAAGATCATCATTTAACGCATAAAAAAAAGAGTGGTTTTATTTATTAATAAATAAATTTTATTAGATAAGATAAAATACCTTTTATTATCATACATATTTTATATTGTATGATAAATTTATTACCGAGTTTTATTGTATTGTTCTTTTATCAAATAAAATTGAAAATAAATGTTTTTATTTTAATAATAGAGCGATTTTTCTTAATCCAGTGTGTTAAAAAATTATTTTATTGGTTTTATTGTTTGTTTGATAAAAAATAATTTGGTTTTATTTTGTTTTTTTAGGTTTTATCAAAAAATAAAATAAATCTATTTAAAATAATGCTCTCTAAAAACAAGATAAAATAGTAAAAAGTATTTTATCTTAAACCTCTTTTCTATTTTTCAATGTTCTTATTAGCTTTAGATTATTTTATCTATTTCTATCATGTGATTTCTAGCAGATCTTATTCTATTTAATTAATTGTTATTATGGTTTTAAAAAATAGATGCAATCATATTAAATATATGTAAAGTTTAATGTGATATTATTGATAAATAAATCCACATTTTATTTTAAGGCTAATGCTTTTTATCAAGCATTTTATTGCAGTTGATAAAGGCCATCTTGATTTAAATATCTAGCTAAAAAAGACAAATTATAATTACAAGAGGTAAATAAAATGCAACACACAATTAATTCACAATATGATGAAATGGTTGATTTTCTAAAGGAGTTAGTGAATATCGATAGCGGCTCTTATGATAAACAAGGGGTTGATACAGTCGCTGATCTTTTAATTCAACGCTACCAAAAATTAGGTTTTGTTGTTGAAGTATTTGAAAATGAACAACTAGGGAATAACTACCGTTTAGTTCATAAAGATGCCACAAACCCACAAATTTTTATTGCTGCACATTTAGATACCGTATTTCCTAAAGGAACAGTAGCAGAGCGTCCATTTAGTATCGATGGCTCCCGTGCCTATGGCCCCGGTGTTATTGATATGAAAGCTAGCCATGTTTTAACTTACTATGCGATTAATGCACTCAAACAAAGTGGCGATCTCTCTTATCAAAATGTTGAAATATTGCTTAACTGTGATGAAGAAATAGGGTCAAAAACATCGCGTCATTTAATTGAAAAATATGCCAAAAGTAAAGCTTATGCATTAATTATGGAACCTGCTCGTGCGAATGGTGCCATTGTTAGCGCTCGTCGAGGTGTTGGAACTTATGAGCTGTTGATTGAAGGTAAAGCATCTCACTCAGGTATTGCACCAGAAGCAGGAATTAGTGCTATTCAAGAGCTCTCATACAAAATTCAGGCTTTACATGCGCTTTCTCGCCATGATGAAGGTCTTTCCGTTAATGTAGGACTGATTTCTGGTGGTACATCTGTCAATACGGTTGCACCCCATGCACGAGCTGAAATCGATGTGCGTATTTCAACGGATGAGCAGGGTATTGAAATTGATAAGCAAGTCAGAGAAGTTTGTAGTCAACCTGTGTTAGCGGGGGTTAAATTAACGCTAAAAGGTGGCATTAATCGCCCTCCAATGGTGAAAACACCTGAAAGTGCCAATTTAATAGAAATCATTAAACAGCAAGCGGATTTAATTGGCTTAGCTATTGAAGATATTTCAACCGGGGGAGGATCTGATGCCTCATTTACTGCCGGTGTGGGTACACCAAGTGTTGATGGTTTAGGCCCTATTGGTGGCTATCAACATAGTGATAAAGAATATCTCGATTTACCGTCATTGACCGAAAGGACAGTGCTATTTGCAAATGTTATTAAGCGTCTGTCTCAATAAGGTGAATGTATGGAAAAGAGTAAAAAAATAAAATGGGCTATGCCTGATGCCTTTATTATTATTTTTGGCATCGTTATTTTAGCGGCCATCGCCACCTATTTGATCCCCGCGGGAAGTTATCAGCGGGAAACCGTTAATGGATTAAACCGCGTTGTCCCTAATAGCTTTAATTATGTTGCACAAAATCCAGCTTCATTGATGGATGTGTTTTATGCAATCCCTGTAGGGTTAAAACAATCTGCCAGTATTATTTTCTTGATCTTTATGATTGGTGGCGCGATTGCCATTTATGATCGCACCCGTGCTATTGATTCAGGTATTAATGCGCTTATTGTTAAAACCAAAGGTAATTATCAAGCTCTTATTATTACGGTTGCTTTTATTTTTGGTATGTTGTCATCCCTTGGGCTTGCGGCCAATGCCGTTATTGCGTTTATCCCTATAGGAATAGCCCTTTCGCGATCAATGAAACTTGATGCTATTACGGGGGTTGCAGTTGTTTATTTAGGCTATTATGCAGGTAATGCGGTTGGTGTATTAGATCCAACTATTTTAGGTACTGCACAAACATTAGCTGAAGTTCCTCTTTTTTCTGGTGTTATTTTTCGAGTTGTATTATTCGCTATCTTAATTGTTGTCACTATTGCTTATATTGTCTGGTATGCCAGACGTATTGCGAATGATCCAACGACCAGTTATATGTATGGAATAGCTAAAGATGATCCTGATTATGAACAGCCACACACTCAATCATTAGATAGCACCTTCTCATTGAGGCAAAAATTGAGTTTGGTGGTATTTATAGCGTTTATTGGATTGTTTTTATATGGCGCTTTTGAATATAAATGGGGGATTGAACATCTATCAGCCATTTTTATTATGATGAGCATTGTTGTGGCGGCTATGTTTAAAATTGCCCCTAATGACTATATCAAAACCTTTATGAAAGGTGCTCAATCTTTAGTGTATGGGGCATTGGTGGTGGGGATCGCCAGAGCGGTTATTGTTATTTTAGATGAAGGACGAGTGCTTGATTCTATTGTACAAGCCACATTAGTGCCATTACAGCAAACCTCTCACTTTTGGGGCGCTCAATTACTTTATTTCTTTAATTTACTGTTTAACTTGCTAGTCACATCAGGAACGGGACAAGCATCGATTGTTATGCCTATTATGGTGCCTATTCTCGATATTCTTGATCTTACACGTCAAACCGGTGTCCTTATTTTAAAACTCGGTGATGGCTTTACCAATATTATTACCCCAACATCAGGTGTACTTATGGCGGTACTGGCGGTAGGTAAAGTGCCGTGGACGCGTTGGGTTAAATTTGTATTCCCTATTTTAATGATTTGGGTCGTGATAGGTATGGCTGCAATTGGTATTGCTACCGCAATAAGTTATGGACCAGTGTAGCTTTGTACTAACGGATTATTAACGATAAATAGGTTATTAAGTATAAATAAAGTGCCGTTTGTTTAGTTACAAACGGCCTTTTTAAACCAACCTCATGGTGTCTTCAGTTGGTGTTCAAACCCTGTGACTAGTTGCTCTAAGCCAAAATTAAAACGCATGGCAAAATCATCAGCAAAAAGAATTTCTCTTACTTGCCAAGTTTGAGGGTATTTATCACGTACAATTTGTTCAAAAGCGAGTCGTTTTTGCATTAAAATTTCACTATCAATAAGCGTGATAGCTTGCTGTTCAATGCAACACCCTAAAATAAAATAGAGTAAGGTCATCGACATATTGCTCGCTAACTCAGCAGATGCACCAGACTGCATAATTAAAGTAATAAGCGTATTGTTTATACGTAACACATTTTCAGAAATCACATAGGTTCCGGCAAAAACTCTAGCACCATCACGATGTTGTAAAAAAGCTTCTCTTAGTTCTGTTGCTAGACGTTTTAGATCCGCTTTCCAATCTTGGCTATAGTGAAAATCAACAGCGACTTCACTGACTATACGATCTGCCATTCCCTCAATAAGCGTTTGTTTATTATCAAAATGCCAGTAGAGAGAGGCGGCTTTTATATGTAATGCATCTGCCAGTTTTCGCATTGTTAAGCCTTCAATCCCTTCTTTTTCCAGCAAAGAAAGCGCCGTATCCAACACATTTAATCGATCAATTTTAGGGCTTTTCATAAATAATTCTCATTTTCCTCTTTTCTATCTAACAATGTTAGTTTAACATATTTATCAAACCTAACAATGTTAGATTAAAGCAAAAGTTAAATATCACTAAGCTTCGCTTAGGAGTAGAAAGATGGAAAATATTCAATCAAAAAAAGAAAAAATCATGCAGTTAGTGATGGTTTATACACCTTGGATCACTGTGATATGTGTTGTTGCGTTTATTGGTATAGCGACTGCAGATTGGGATCGCTGGTGGAGTGATGCTCGTTATCAAACAACAGATAACGCTTACATAAAAGCGGACTCAACGATATTGAAATCACGAATGACTGGGTTTATTTCTCAGATTAATAAAGAGGATTACCAAGTAGTAAAACGTGGTGAGGTCATTGCTGAAATTAATAAGAAAGAACAAATATTAAATCGGCAAGCGGCATTAGCAGAGTATCAAAAAGCCCAATTAGCTTTAGATAATCTCACTGAAGAAATTAAAGAATATCAATTAAATATTGAGAAATTAGCTAATCGTTATCAAGCATCAGTTATTGATGTTACCCAAGCTAAGCGCAGTCCAATGTTGCGTAAAGATTTAATTAATAGTGGGGCAATCACACAACAAAATTATTTAGATGCTCAATCTGATTTGCAACGTTTAATGAAATTACAAAGTGCTGCGAAAAATGAGTGGGATCAGGCTAAACAAGCATTGGTATTACTAAAATCTCAAGAAAAAATACGTCTGGCACAAAAAGATATCGCTCAAACACAGTATCAGCAGGCTGAAACGGAGCTTTCATACGCGACTATTAAGGCTCCTTTCGATGCGCAATTAAATAAAATAAAAGTCAATATCGGTAGCCTTGTGACTGCGGGTAGCGAAATTGTGACTTTAACACCGATTAACGATGTATACATTATTGCCAATTTAAAAGAGACACAAATAAAAAAAGTACAGCCAGAACAATCTGTTGCTATCAAAGTTGATGCTTTTCCTACCGATGTTTTTTCAGGAAAAGTGAGATATATCGGCGCACAAAGTAGTGGTGAATCAGCACTTATTCCTGCTGATAATGCCAGTGGTAATTTTACTAAAGTAGTACAACGTATTCCGGTTTATATCACGCTCAATAGTGATAACCGACACTTAGCTAAATTAAGAGCGGGTATGTCTGTGCAAGTGAAAATTGACACAGAAAGCCTTCCTATAGAGGAGGGGGAGCGCAGTGATTAAATTATTATCAGCAACACAAAATCATCGTCCTATTTTTGTTGTTATGGCTGTTTTTACCGGGGCTATTTTATCAACACTCTTTGTACGTATGTTTTCTATCTCGTTAGCGGATTTAAGAGGCGTGTTTGGTTTAGATGTTGCACAAGGATCTTGGTTGAATGTGGCTCTTAATATAGCTCAATTGATCAGTATGACTCTTGTACCTTGGTTTATGGTGGTTTATGGCGCAGAAAAAATATTAATCAGTGCGAGTTTTATCCTTTTTTGTTGTGGATTAGCGGTTCCCATAATAGGACAACAGATTGGTTTTGGCGGACTTTTTATTGCTCATTTTATGATTGGATTTTGTATCGGAGTCTATTTGCCGATGACGATTTCATTAGCCTTAAAAAGTTTAAATCCCAGTGTTTGGCTAATCGTTATGGCGGCTTATAGCTTACGTGTTTCTGTAGGAATGGATGCGGGAGTGGGGATCTCAGGAGAATTTGTTGACATATTGAATTGGCGTTGGATTTATTGGTTATCCGCTATTTTCACCTTAGTCATCCTATTTTTTACCTGGTGGGGAATGCCACTCTCACCTATTAATAAATCATTGCTCGCTCAAAGTGATTGGGGAGGAATGGCGCTTAAATGCTTAGGATTAACGCTATTATATATTGGTGTCGTTCAAGGTGAATTGTTAGGTTGGTGGGATTCTGGGCTGGTCGTGTCTTGCTTAATCGGTAGCGCTATACTGATGGGGACATTTATTATTAGAGCTTATATTTATAAACAAAGCTTTGGCCACTTAAATTGGATCAAAGATAGTAATTTACGGCTCTGCTTTATTATTGCCTGTTTATATGGCTTTTTGATGTTACCTAATTCGTTATTTATACCTTCATTTTTGAGTGTTGTTGGTGGGTTGAAACCACTACAAATAGGTCAAGTTACCAATCTTGCCTTCTTTATCTATCTATTATGTAGTCCAATAGCTATTTTTCTTGCACGGCGTTTAGAGCCACGATTAATGATGTTAATAGGTATTATGATTATTGGAGGTGCATGTTTAATCGGTCATCAAATTGATTATCAGTGGCGAGCTAATGATTTCTTTATTGTCATATCTATGCAAGCAATGGGGGAATGTTTGCTACTTATCGGATTAATTGCCTCATTTGTTACTAATATCAAGCCACAAGAAGCGTTACATTTAGGGGCATATATTTCGATAGCGAGAGTATTAATGCCAGCCCTTGCAGGAGCTATTATCAATACTTATTTGAGGATCTCATATGATACTCATTATGATTTGTTAAGAGGATACATACAAACTGGTGAGCAAAAATTAGCAGGGAATATTACTGAACATTATCAAACAACGATGGCATTAGTAATAAGAGAAGCACATGTTGCCTCTTTTATTGATGGTTTTGATTTGATTATGCTCTTGGTTATTTTAGGTGCTCTTTGTATGTCATTTTTAAAATCGTCACCAGAAAATTCGGTAGTCCCAAGGCTAGTAAAATAAAAAACTGCCTGTTTTAGTA
Source organism: Proteus sp. G3927 (assembly GCF_963894685.1). Taxonomy (NCBI): domain Bacteria; kingdom Pseudomonadati; phylum Pseudomonadota; class Gammaproteobacteria; order Enterobacterales; family Morganellaceae; genus Proteus; species Proteus sp. G3927. Next base: position 38,683 of record NZ_CAWQGX010000018.1, read on the forward strand.
CAGGCAGAAAATAAAATAAGAATAATATAATAGGAGAGAAATATTCTTGTTACATCAATATGATGAGCGTAAAAATTAATTGTATGATTTAAATAGTGATTGATTACCTGCTTTATCAAAAGCAATGACTTGATAAGGTTCTTTATAGTCCCCTGCATACATACCTAAGCTACCCGCTGGCATACCTGCAACAGCAATGCCTGTTTGCTTTTTATCCATTAAGTCTATATTTTTTAAGCTATCGATAGGAATATGTCCGACTAAGTCTTTGCCTTGGTATGTTGCATAGTGACAGCTTAATAAATTATCAGGGACTGCTGCTTGCTGATATTTTTGCATTAATTCTGTTTCAGAGACAATATTGACATTAACATCAAAGCCCGCTTCTTTTACACCATCAGCCCACAAATTACAGCAACCACAATTTTCGGTTTTATAAACTTCAACTACAGCATGATTTGCCGCTTGTACAGTACCACTAACCGTTGACAATACTAAGAGAGAGGGAAAAAGTAATTTTTTCATCATGTATTCCTTATAGATACGAATACAGAGAACAATAATCTTTCCCCCTACAGGAAGGTCAATTCAAATAAAGTATAAGCGTGTAGATTTTTGTAAAAATAAATATGTAGGGTTAATAATATAAATGTCTACATAAATAAAAAAGCCTTGATATAACATATCAAGACTTTATATATTAATTATTTTAATTATTAACTTTCATTTTAATATCACCTGCTAATTTAAATCCATAACGACTTAAAGGTGATATTTTTATTTCTGTTAACTTTTCTTTTACATCAACTTTAATTTCTTCTTGAGGACGAATATAAAATTGACCAATACTATAACCGTTATTGCTTGGTAAAGAGCTAAAAGCGGGAGCCATACGAATAACTTGTTTACCATTATTCTTTAATATTAATTGATTATTGACTTGTTTTACTTCTAGATTTTTCCAAGGTTCACGCTCTATGGTTAACCCTTTTGGAATAATTAACATCGCAATATCTTGTCTGATAGGCATTTTTGTTGAATTGACCTTTGCAACACCAATACCTTGGAAAGAGGCTTTTAAAATTTGTTCATCATCAAATTCAATACCGTCTTTTAAAATAAAATTAATATTCTGACTTTGATCTGGCTCTATTCTTGTAATAGGTGGAGTTATAATAATATTTTTTGCTATTTCGTGTTGTTTATCTAAATCGCTGACTTTTGTTGATAATAAAATAGGTTCACTACCCGTATTTTTAACATTAAAAATCTTTCTTGGCTCTTCTGAATCTAAAATAACAGTCATGGTTTCCAATTGAAAACTAGCATGAGAAAAATGACTTATTAATAGAATGAGAAAAATCATTCCTTTTAGTATTTTCATAATTAGACTATCCTCTTTGTATTACTTACAAATTGCATCAACTTTTTCATATAAAAAGTCTGGATTAAATTCTTCTGGAACTGAATAATCAACAGAACAGATGTCACCATTATCTGATTTTACTTTTAGTGGCTTACCGATTTGCTCATTACTTATTATAACATTACCGTCCCCCATAATAACACCTATTAGATTTCCCTTATCATCAATAACACTATTTGCTGTATTAACAGGTTTACCATCTGGTTTTTTTATTTCTAATAAAACTTGCTTCATTGTATTGACAGGGATCTCACGAGAAAAAACAGTACCTTTTGCCAATGCAATATCAAAGGATGTTGTGCCTAACATAACATTGAGTGGTAAATTTTTAGTATTTAATAGAACAGTTGTTTTTTTATTTACAGGTAAGTTAGGAATAACGGCGGTACCAAAGTGATTAGTTATTGTCGTACCACCACCCATAGAGTTAACTAAAATACCAGATTGTCCTGGAACACGTAAAATACCGAAAGTATCTCCTAACTCCACAGGAGAAGTAGCAAATAATCCATCACTATAAGCAATAGCACCAGATGCTGTCAGCATCGCCGATTTTTGATTACTATTACTAAAGGAGCCTGTCGCACTAATTTGGCTGTAAGCGGTTGTTGCATTGATATTACCGCTAATATTCTTATCTTTACTGTCTTTATCAGCAGTTGCCCCGATAGAATATCTAAATAAATCATTATGATAATTACTATAATTTGTTGTTAAAGATGATGTTTTATAATGTTGGTATTGAGTACTAAATGATGATGAATTATTAATAGGTACGTTGATGTTTACAAATGTACGATCTTCAAAATTACTACTTTTTTGATAGCTAATATTAAAAGACATAAATGGAAATCTTTTTCCATAAGAAATGGTATTTGAATAATTGTCTTTTTTATCACCATAATATTGGCTATAGCTAAGGCTATAACTCAGTGATCCATAACGTTGATTTCCTAAGCTTAGAGATAATGAGCTTGATGTTTTTGTCTGATTATTAGCAAGATTATCATCTAATGGGTTTTCTATATTATCTATTTGTAGAGATTCATAGAGTGTCGAATAGTTACGTGAACGATATATTGTTGATAAGCCTAGTGAGAATACTGATACAGGTAAACTTAAATTAGCATTTGCTTGGAAGCCATCACCTTTATTAGAAGAAGATGCATATTTAATACCAAAGCCAGTAGATAAAGGACGATGTTCACCAAAAACGCTATTTACGCTACCTACAATGGACTTATATTTTGATGATATTTCCATACCCCCTAGAAAATTATGATTTAAATAATTAATGCCACCTTCAAAACCGGTAATAAAAGGAGTATGTATGCGTTCATCACTTGAGTTTTTTCTATATTTCCCCATAAAAAAGTTAAAGCTGGTACTACTCTGTGGATTTTTTAAGTCTTTATTTGATGTAATAACATCAAATTCTTGAATAGTACCATCATCTTGAATAACTTTGACATGTAATGGTTGACTTGATGATACACCACTAATGTTATTTAATTGGAAAGGGCCTGCAGGTATTATCGTTCTATATAACAATCGATTATTTTGTGTGACTTCAACGGTAGCCGGTTTTTCAGACATCCCAGTAATAGGAACTGTCAACTTACTGTTTTGATAGCTACTATCTGAATATAATTGAAAACCATTCACATCAGCACTATCTAATAACTCACTATTAGATGTAATTTGGCCTAATTGTAAAATGGCTTTGATGCGTTCTATTGTACGTGAAAGCGTTGTTTCATTAAATCTATAGTAAGTTTTCCCATCACCTGAAGAAAAGCTACTGTTATTACGTAAAATCCAATTATAAAAATTTATACCTGTTTTAAAATCACCTTGATAAAAATTCCTATTATTAGAGCCATTTAACTTCATACCATAGATTCTATAGTTGTTGAATACCCCTAAGCCACCATAGGTTAATTCATTACCATAGGCACTTTGATCGAAGTAATCATCATTAATAGTGATATCAATAGAGTTGTTATTTGGGTGATAGGTAATATCTGATTTAGGATATATCTCTAAAAAATCAGCACAATCTGAATTTATCTCTTTTTTTTTAATTTCAGCTTATCTATTAATTGATTATTTAAGCAAAGATTACCTGATTCATTAATAAGAATATTATCAGAATAGTTAAGGCTACTATTTACTATAATTGTTACATCATGATAACCAGGAAGAAAATGACTTCCTTCTTTAAAATAATCAGCGATTTCACTGCCATAACCAAGAGATTTAAGTGAGTCAATATCAAACTCGATATTTTTATTATCAGCTAATGCTAAATTATTGTTAATTAGATAAGCTAATAATAAAAATATCATTTTACGATATCGAAAATGCATAATGAACCCCATAGTAAAACGTCGCGTTTTTAAATTTTAAGATCCAAATGAAAAATCGAATAATAGAGAGCCTGAAAGTTCTCCACCATCGACAAGAGGGCCATTTGTTTCTTTTAAACTATAAATTGTTGGTGAAATTTTTAACTTTAATTGATAGTTATTCCCTTTCGAAGGTGTTACACCATCTTGACTAAATCCGTTTAGAGTGCCTATTTTTAATTGTGGGCTTGTTTTTATTATTCCAATATTATTTTCGTTATCTGTTTCATAAATATTAACATCAATGCCATCTACTGTTGCTTTTTCAATAGATACCTGGAAAAAACCAATCTTACCTGTTGTATTTATAGTGCCAAGGCCAAAATGAGTTTGATCATTATCTGTGGTTGTTCCCATTTTTTCATCTGCTTTTATTGAAAATAGTACAGGTGAAACAGGTGAAGGACAGCTTATATTTATTAATGTATAACGATCATCTAACTTATTATTTTCATTAGATTTAAACATATAAGCTTTAAGATTATGATACTCTATGGTTATATCTTTTTGTGACACAAAACAATCATCATTAAATGATGGTGCTAGATCGTTATAAATATCTGCAAAAGCAGATGTTGATACTAATGAAATACTTAAAAATGGTAAGGTAAAATAAAAAGATTTTATAATATTCATAATAACCTAAAGCCAGCTAGTGTAGTTTCTTTTTCTGATGTATTTAACTAATTCGACCTTTATAATAATTTTTAATTAATTATACGCTTATAGAAAATAAAAAACAGTCTTGTAATTTAATTGGTGATTTTAAAATGGGTTTTTATATTCTATATCAAATCGGCTACTCTAAAATATATAGTCTATATAAGATAATTAATAAAAGACTTTCTATATCTGATAATTTATAGAAATATTTAAATAAAAACGTAAGAAACCCAAATGATTTCTTACGTTTTTTTTAATTAAATTCCGAATTGGAATGTTAATGTGGCTAAACCATCTAACTTAGCATCACCATCACTATTTTTTAGTGCGCTATTGATGGTTGGTGTGACTTCAAAATCTGCCGCAAATACTTGACCGTCAGCATAATCATTAGCATTACTACGAGCCCAACCTAATGAATCATTTTTTACTAGTGTCTTAGAAGTAGATCTGCCATATCTAGAATCCATTACATAGACTTTCTTTTCTTCACTAGTCAAATCTTCTTTTACTGTGGCATTTTTCATTGAAACTGTGTAGTAACCTACTTTAGTATCAACAGCCTCTTTTCCATCGACTGCCATCTTATAACTGCCTAAACCAAAATAAGAATCACCTTCTTTTTTTTCTGTCCCAGCTCTATTATCAGTAGGAGTAAAAGCTAGATAGGTTTTTGCATCACAAGTTACGACAATATTTTTTGATTGAGGCTCTAATGTTAAATCACCTTTTGCAGGGAAAAGGCCAGGAGTTACAGCAAAAGTATATTCAACAGTAGTTTCACTTGTTTCGCCATTGATGGTACAAGTTGGTGGTTGGATATCTCCACTTACTTTTAATTTAGCGGTTGGTGTCGCAGCGAAAGCGATACTACTTGATAAAGTAAGTAAAGAAATAGCTAATAAGCTTTTTTTGAACATATATCCTCCATGAGCGATATAAAACTATCTTAAAAAGATTATTTATAACCTCTCATATCGTTTGATTTTAAATAATAAAAATCTCAAGTTTTTAGAGTGACTCAAAGTATATAAAAATCATCTAAATAAGATTGCATTTATATATTATACTCGTATATATAAATATTAACACCCTTGGTTAAATTTTTCGCATTAATAATTTAACAAAAGATTAAATATAATATAATTTATCAGAAAATGATTTTCTTTATTTGATGGAGTTTCTATATTTTATACCTAAAATATAGGTTTTTTTCTTGATGGTTTTTTTTTGATATTATCGAGAAGGTTGTTTTTGTGGAAAATAAGAATGTAAGAAATTAGTTTAATTTCTTACATTCTATTTTAAATTAATTTAGATTAATTTAATTAAATTAGATACCAAATTGGAAAGCAAGAGTTGCTAAACCATCTAATTTAGGTTCACCTCCGCTATTTTTTAGTTCACTATTGATAGTTGGTTTGATTTCGAAATCAGCTGCAAATACTTCACCGGCAGAGAAATCGCTAGAGCTTTTAGCCCACGCAAACACTTTTTCTTTTTGAAGACTTTGAGAACTGTTTACAGCACCATTGTAGAATACAGAAACTTTAGCTTCTTCTGCATCAGCAGTTGGTTTTACTGTCGCATTTTTCATGGTAATACCATAGAAACCTACTTTAGTATCTACAGCTTCACCCTCTTTGTTTGTTTCGTGGTGTGTACCTAAACCAAAGTTAGCCGCATTTGCTTCTAATTCTGAACCTGCTCTATCATCTGTAGGAACAAAAGCTAAATAGGTTCTAGCATCACAAGTAACAGTAATGTTGTGTGAAATTGGTTCTAATGTTAGATTACCTTTTGCTGGGAAAAGGCCTGGGCTAACATCGAATTTATATTCAACAGTAGTCTCACTTGTTTCCCCATTAACTGTACAAGTAGGGGCTTGAATAGTACCGATAACTTTTAGTTTAGCAGTAGGTGTAGCAGCAAAGGCAACACTACTTGTTAGAGCAAGTAAAGAAACAGCTAATAAACTTTTTTTAAACATACATCCTCCAGTGGAAGTATATATATATCTTAATTCGATACATATATACCTTTTTAATGCACTTTATTTTTTCAAAAATAATAAAATGCTCTCAACTTTTTAAGTTGCTTATTTATATTATTATCTTAATAAGAATACCTTACAAATAATTATACGCTGATAAAAAATAAAAAATAGTATTTATAATTAAATAAACTTTAAATGCATAAAAAAGATAAGAATTAAATATTTTAATCTTAATAAGATAGTCATTAAATGTTGTTTAAATCAAAATAAGATAATTAATAAATTACTTTCTTTGTTTGAGTATTTAAATACGAGTCTTATTATAATGAATGAAAAAACATATAATAAAAAGTGTAAGGTAATTGTTAAATACCTTACACTTTATTAATATTAAATACCAAATTGAAATGTCAAAGTGGCTAAGCCATCTAATTCAGCTTCGCCTTCGATTTTTTTCATTTGGCTATTAATGACGGGTTTGACTTCAAAGTCAGCAGCAAAAGATTTTCCTGCAACAGATGTCTTACCAGGCAAAGCCCAACCATACTCACTTTGTTTATGAATTAATGTATTAGGAACTGATGTCGTGGCGTTGTTAGATTTGATATAAGCTTTTTCAAACTTACTACCATCTTCTTTTTTGACAGTGGCATTGCTGATATTGATGGTGTAATAGCCTACTTTTGTTTCTGCATTTTTTCCATCATCTTTATTTTTAAATTGATAGTGACCTAAACCAAAGAAGGCTTCACTTTCTTGGCTCTGTGTTCCTAATCTATTATCTGTTGCAACAAAAGCTAAATAAGTACTTGAATCACAAGAAATAACAATGTTTTTTGTTTGACCTGCTAACTTTAAGTCACCCTTTTCAGGGAAAAGACCTGGAGTGATATCAAAGTTGTAGATGATTGTGGCTTCTTGCTCTTCATTATTGATAGTACAAGTCGGAGGCTTGATCCTTCCTGTGACTTTTAATTTAGCAATAGGGTTAGCTGCTAAAGTAGTACCGCTGGATAATGCTAATAAAGAAATTGCTAATAAATATTTTTTAAACATACATCCTCCTATGGCGGTATAGTAATTTATCAAATTATAGCCGTCATTTTTTGATGTGTTTTGTTTTTTTATAAAAAATATTTAATAATTACGTAATTTAAGTATTTTTTCTTACTTAAAATAAAAACAATCAAAAAAGCTTTTGTGACAAAGCTAACAATAAAACGGTGGCGCTATATTGTTCATAATCCGATGATAATTGATGGAGGAAGTATCAATGGATAAGGATAAAAGAAGGGAATAAATAAAAAGACACATAATGTTTTAATCTTTATGTGTCTTTTTAAAGAGTATAGTTATTTAACAATGCTCAGTTGTTTTACATCGATTTCAGTACTTGTCCACTCTTTATCGATCTTACCTTCAATTTTTACGGTATTCTCAGGCGTAACGGTTTGACCACGCCATCTTTTTTGGTCTATTTCAACATTAATAGCACCTGTTGTGTCTTCAAAAACATAAAGCTCATCACCAATTTTTTTGGTGATTTTGCCTGTTAAGATAACCCAAGTATCATCTGAAAGTGTTTTTGCTTTAGCAACGGTGGTTTCGCTAATTGAAGGGCCTTTAAATCCACCTTGCTCTGTGGTGGTGATAGCGCTTTGTGGGGCAACAAAACCACCACTATTTTGTTGGTTTGAATTGGCTTGAGATGCAAAAGCCAATGTACTACCAATTAATAAAACTAGTATTTTTTTCATAATAGGCTCGCTTATTGGTTTAAACATTCACTTAGAGATAGATTAATTCTAGTTCAATTCTTCCTATAAAAATGCATATTAAAGTAAATATTGGTATTAATATATCAATTTTATCAACTTGTTATTGATAAATGATGGTGTAATTATTTCATTTTATTATTTCTACTACACGGCTTTTCCGACGAATGATTTTTCTTGCACACCAAGCATAAAGCAACCCAGAGATAACGCCTGCGATATGTGATTCTGTAGAAACTCCTAATTGCCCGGGGATTAATCCATAAGCCATAGAGCCGTAATAAAACAGCACAAATAAGGCGATGACGATATCGATAATTTTATGGCGAGTAAAAGCATGGGCAATTAGCAGTGACCATAATCCAAAGATCCACCCACTTGCACCGACATGAATAGCGTTACGCCCAAACAACCAAACTAATAACCCACTGATGATAATGATAAAAATACTTGAATAGCAATATTCTCGTAATGACTGTGTCATCAATAAAAAGCTAAGTATAAGAAAAGGTAATAAATTACTAAAAAGGTGAGACCATGAGCCATGAATAAAAGGTGAAATAAAGATACCGAATAAACCTTCGCTGCTTCTTGGAATAATACCATATTGAAGAAGATGGACAGGGAAGAGGCTCCCTATAATTTGTAATAAGAAAAGAAGGATAGTTAAACCACCGAGAATATAAATTCTTCTTTTTAGCCAGAGACGATCCATAACGATAAGCCTTTATTGTAGGTGATAACCTTTATTTCTGAATCTACTGTAAAGAGAAGAGCCTTTCTGTTAGATGGCTCTTCTTCTATTATATTCAGTCTAATAAATTTAAGCAGGCAGCACCTCTTGCTCCACCCGCATCACCATAACGTGCTTTTTCTATTGTTGGAATTTGCGTATTACCGTATACGCAATGTGAGAGATAATCGGGTAATAGGGTATACAGTGCGTCAAATTGCGATAAACCGCCACCAATGACAATTAAATGTGGGTCAAGTACAGTCAGAATATTGCTAAGGTAAATGGCTAATACTTTCATATAGCGGTCAACATGCTGTTGGGTCTGTTCATCACCTTGATAATATTGTGCAACGATATCTACCGCTCTTTGTGGTGAGCCATTAAAGGCTTTATACATACGTTCAAAACCACGACCAGATAAATAAGTCTCAAAGCAGGCTTTTCTACCACAACCGCATAATATTTTTGGCATGGTCTCACCAATCACATTATCAGCATCTACATTAAGATTCATGTGACCTATTTCACCGGCAATACCATTTTTACCAGAGAGTACTTTGCCATCAATGACAAAACCACCGCCAACACCCGTACCTAATATTAAACCCAGTACTGAAGGATAATGACGAAATTCAGGATCCCATGCTTCTGATAAGGCAAAACAGTTAGCATCATTCTCAACTTTGACGGGGCGTTCAAGAATATTAGCCAGATCGTGGATCATCGGTTTATATTTGGCAGCAGGCACGTTGGTGGTAAATACAGTTCCTTCTTTTGCGTTGACGATGCCAGGAACACCGATACCTATTTTTCCTTTACAGCCTAAATCATTATCAGCTTCTAAAGTGAGTGTTTTAAAAACATTTAATAGAGCTTGATAATCATTCTTTGGCGTTGGTACACGTTTTTGCCATACTTGAGTCAGATCTTTATCAAAAACGGCGAGCTCGATTTTTGTGCCGCCCATATCAAAACCATAATACATATCAGTCTCTTAGTTATCCTGTAAATGTAATCCGTAGCTTAATTAAATAGAGAAGAAGCTATGGTGCTTAATGGTCATCACTTCAGTTAACGCGTTTTTTCTCTGTCTATTACTTCCACAGATTATAAGATTTATCACTATTTATTAAAGATAGCATAGAAACAATCGTAGATAAGCGCATTTTGTGATCTTGTCAGGAGGTGAAACGTTTTTTCTAACCCCATTTTTAATAGAAAAAACCATCATAAAATGACTGGTTTTTAGATTTTAATAAAGAAAATATGGATTAATATGATAGGAATACTCTTAAAAGGAGTGGTTTTAAAAATGTTATCGTTAACATCATATCTAAAATAGATGGTTGTTATTTGATGTATTTTTATTAGTATAAAAACGTAGTTAAGTGCTATTTAATGATATAAAAAAACAAAAATATACGTATTAATACGTGTATATAGTAATAGTATCTACAAGGCGTGCATTATTTATTATAAATCAGTTGGTTAAAAATTTATTGTTATTATAGTGTTAAAGTTAATTAATGTATTCGTATCTAGTATATTTATTCTTTTTATTAAGTATTATTAACAATATTATTTAATACGTAAAATATAATCTTGGTTAATTATCCTGATTTTATGGTTAATGATAGTTGTTTTTCCTATTAATAAACAATAAAGAATATTGTTATTAAATCATCTCTTTTAAGTTATTTTTTTTAGATTATCTTAATGGGTCTGAATAAATAAAGTTATTTTCTTTTTATAGCATGACAATGTGTTAGCTACTCTATGAAAAAAATACACTTTTCGCTTATAAAAATGTGTCTTTTTTTGATGATGATCAACACAAAAAAACAACATCGCATTTTGCTTTGTGAGCCATATTTTACATTTAAAAAAGATCAGTAGCTGAAAATTTTCATATTACTTTTCTCAATGTTTTTTATTCTTAGAATAAATTATATTACAAGGTAATAATTACGGGATTTTATTTTTATAAAATTTATACAATTTGTTATTAGTTTTATTACGTTATTAGATGGGGAATTAACCTTCTTTTTTACGTTAAAAAGAGACTTTTTTTTGTGTTTTTCATTAACATTGTATTAAGTAAAAATACACAGTTAGATAAAATAAAATACAAGCTGAGCGAAAAATAGCTATTTTGAAGGCGTTGTATTTCCTATTAAAATAATTATACAATTCAAATTAAATAATCATTACTTACAATTAGACAGTGTCTTTTTTATTAGATGAAATATTTTACAAGTAAAATTACTCTGCATGATTTAGGTTTGTATAAATAAATGAAAGTTGTCCTGCAACTCTTAGGTGTTAGCTTTTAAATAAGCTTATTTTAATTGTTTTTGTATCCTTATCTTGGTGAGGTTTTTAACTGTTTGACAAGGTATTAGGTGCGATTATTTAAGGGTTCATATTATGTATGATGATATAGATAATTTAAAAAATAAGTTTCAGGAAGAGGGGTTTACTTTTCAAGATTTCTCTTCTCAAACGACAGGTAATATAGCCTGTAATATTGGCAATAGTGTTATAAATCAACAGGATAATAAAGGCTCTCTATCAGGGGATAATGAAGAGTTCTTGAATATATCTAAAGTTAAAAAGAGACAAAAACAAACAGCTAATATAGCGACTTCTCTTTCTTATTCACAAGATTTAGCCTCGGAAGTAAAAGAAAAAAATAGAGTTAATAAGCAAAGTAAGTGTTTGCTAGATAATCAGTTATTTGAAAAAAAAACCACAGATAAGTGCCAAGTAAATGAAAAGCTCTCATTGCAAAAGATATTTTCATTTATTGCATCAGCTAATTAAACAAGCTCTTATATATAAATGATATTGACTTGTGTCAATTTATAGCTATTGGTATTTTCTTTTTTTAAAAAATTTTATTGGTCTATCGTACCAAGAATGAATTTTTCTTAAAAAATAAAATAATAGCAATGGCAAGGTACGGGGTTATGCATAAATTATTTAAACTATTAATAACAGCTTTTTTATTAATAACAATGTTTTCGCTTATTGTTATGCCAATGAGTGCTAAACAACAATATATATTTGGTATAATTAATATTCTGCTGTTATTTATTATTGGCTCTAAAAAATCAAAAAAACGATTATTAACAATGATTTTTTTATCATTGTTAATGTCTACACGTTATCTGTATTGGCGAGCAACCCACACACTTAATTTTAATACCTCTATTGAAGGGATATTGGGTACAGGATTATTTTTGGCTGAGATCTACTCTTGGATTATTTTAGTTTTAGGTTATTTCCAAACAGCTTGGCCATTAAATAGAAAAATAGCGCCATTACCAAAAGATATCTCGTTATGGCCAACAGTGGATATTTATGTACCCACATATAACGAAAGTTTAGATGTGGTACGTGATACGGTTTTAGCTGCACAAAGTATTGATTATCCAAAAGATAAAATGAAAGTTTATCTTTTGGATGATGGTAGCCGTGACGAGTTTAAGCAATTCGCCAATGATGTTGGTGTGACTTATATTGAGCGTGAAGAGCACGATCACGCTAAGGCAGGTAATCTAAATCACGCAATGGCATTAACTGATGGTGAGCTTATTTGTGTCTTTGACTGTGACCATATCTCTACCCGTATATTTTTACAGGCAACGGTGGGCTGTTTCCTTGAAGATCCAAAATTAGCTTTGGTGCAAACACCACACTATTTCTATTCACCCGATCCTTTTGAACGTAATTTAAGTGCCGCCAAAAACGGCCCTCACGAAGGTGCACTTTTTTATGGCCCTGTTCAACGAGGTAATGATAATTGGAATGCAACCTTCTTCTGTGGTTCATGTGCGGTAATGCGTCGTAGCGCCCTAGAAGAAATAGGTGGTATTGCGGTTGAGACAGTCACAGAAGATGCCCATACGGCATTAAAATTACAACGTTTAGGTTGGAATTCGGCATTTATTGATATTCCTTTAGCTGCAGGTCTAGCAACAGAGCGTTTAGCATTACATGTTAATCAACGTATTCGTTGGGCTAGAGGAATGACACAAATCTTTCGTGTTGATAACCCTATGTTAGGCCGTGGCTTAACGTTTCCTCAGCGGTTATGTTATCTCAATGCGATGATGCATTTTCAGTATGGGTTGCCTCGGATTATCTTTTTAACCGCACCTTTACTGTTTATGTTATTCAACCTCAATATTATCGCCTCTTCTGCCAGTATGATTTTTGCCTTTGCATTACCACATTTAATTATGTCGGTGTATGTAAACTCACGAAATATTGGTAAATATCGCTATTCTTTCTGGGGAGAAATCTATGAAACAGTGATGGCATTTAGTTTAGTACTGCCTACATTGCTCAGTTTAGTCTCGCCTAAATTAGGTAAATTTAATGTCACTGATAAAGGCGATTTGCTTGATAAAAGCTATATGGATTATCTAACTGTACGCCCTTTGATTATTACTGCACTGCTTCTAGTTATGGGTATTTCATGGGTCATCATTCGTTATTTATTAAATGATTTTCAAGGCATCGACCCTTTAGTCATTGTATTGAATTTGGTTTGGGCAACTTATAGTTTATTTATTGTGTTGGCATCGATCGCAGTAGGTAAAGAAACACGCCAAATTCGTAAAAATACCCGCATTAAGGCATCACTTCCTATCACTTTACATTTTGATGATGGCGCTGAATTACAAACTACCACCGAAGATATTTCTATGGGGGGAGTGCGTATTGCGATTAATAAAATAGCTGAATTACGCCAGCGTACTGTTAATAGCATTACGTTAATGGTGCAACGTGATGTTGTTACGCTTCCTGTGGAAATGGTCAGTTTAGAAAATAGCCAGTTACGTCTCGCTTTTTTACCAATGGATTTAAATCTACGCCGTAAGTTAGTACGGGTGATCTTTGGTCGAGCAGATGCTTGGGTTCATCAAACACAATATCAAGACAAACCATTAAAAGAGTTAGGTGCTATCACTGGCTGTATTTTTGAGTTGTTCTTTGGTCGTCGTCAAAAAGTAAAAGCACCGGTAAAAAGAACAAAAACCTCTCTCTCTGTGCAATCTATTAATGGGGATGACTAGGTATGAAAAAGAAACTGACATCAATACTAAGTCTGACGGTTATTGCCATGGCGAGTATTCATTTTTGCTATGCGACAACAGGAATGCTAGAGCTAGATGGTGAAGTATTACCAGAGCCAACATCTTATACTCATCCGCCACTACAACCCACAGTAAGTACGCAACTATTTGATAATGTTGCACTCTCCGAGGCGCGTAATATTGAAGAGCAGTTAACATTAGCTCAAATGGGGAGTCCATCACCAATAGTATTATCCGGTCGACGTTTATTATCCGGCGTGACATTTCGTATGGCAAATGATCTGTTTATCGATAGTGCGACACTCACCATGAAAGTGAAAGCTTCATCGGGATTAGTGCAAGCCGATCAAACGTTACATTTGATGCTAAATGGTCAACCTATGGGATTTTTGCCTTTAGAAGAAGGTGAGCAAGAACATGAGTATATGTTAGAGATCCCTGAAATGATGTTGACCAATATAAACAACTTGAGTTTTCGCCTTGCCAGTCGCGATGCTTTAGATGAAAAGCAGTGTATGCCTCCTTTAGCTGATGAGCTAAGTTTGGTGATTTCGCCCGATTCATCATTAAATTATCGAGGTCGTTGGATTAATGGCGGGTATAGCTTGGAACGACTGCCCCTACCGTTCTTTGATCCTGACAGAATGACAGCGACCTCGTTACCTATTGTTTTAGCCGATAAACCAGATAATGGGCAGGTAACAGCTGCCGCTATTGCTGCTTCTTGGTTTGGTAGTTTTAGTCATGATATTAAACAAATAGATTTACCTGTATTAATGAATCAACTACCTGATAGCGATGGTGTTTTAATTGGTTATGCCGGACAGACTATTGCAGGTATTACCTTACCATCAGGAAAAAATGGGCAGCTCACAATAGTCGATAACCCTGTTGATCCCGTATTTAAATTATTACTGATTAGCGGTGATGATGAAAAAACATTACGTCAAGCTGCATGGGCATTAAATAATGGCAAATTACCACCAAATGACCAATTAACGGTTGCTGCTCAACATATTCCGGTACGTCAGGATTATGATGCCCCACGTTGGTTAAATACCAATCATCCCGTAACATTGGGTGAGATAGCTCATGGTCGTGATGATTTTACTCGCCAAGGAATAAATCATGCTCCTAATCAATTTTCGTTTCGTGTCTCACCCGATCTCTTTTGGTGGGATGGAGATGCGCTACCTTTAGATCTGCAATATGTTTTTCCTCATTCAGATAAAATAAATAGCCGTCGCTCTTCGTTAATTGCCTCTTTAAACCATCAATTTATTGGTGCGTTATATCCTTCTCGTTCAGAGCCATTAGGAATATTAAGACAGTGGTTAGGGATGGAGAGTGCACAGCAAAGTAGTACGCTTTATTTAGATCCACGACAAATCTACAGTCAAAATCAATTAGAATTCTATTTTGATTTACATGAGTATGATGATGCCCCCTGTATTTTAACGGATGGCCAAGGATTGATTAGTCGTATTGATCCGCAATCAACCTTACAATTTAAAAATACGTGGCACTATTCCAGAATGCCTAATTTAGCCTATTTTTCAGGTGCATCGTTCCCATATAGTCGCCGGGCAGATTTTTCTCAAACCACATTATTATTGCCAGAAAATCCCACAACTGAAGAGCTATATACGTTAGTTAATTTAATGGCGAGATCGGGCTATTCAACCGGTACACCTGTTTCTTATATTTCTGTTTTTCTTGGTGCGCAAGCCTTAGAAAAAAATCAGTTAGCACAAAAAGATATCTTGGCGATTGGAGAGTTAGGTAGTAACGGCTTTTTGCCAAGTGCTTTTTCACAAAAAACCTTCTCTTTTATAAATAACCAACTTGAGATCCAATCTCCCTCATTGATAGATAAAGCTAAAAGTTGGTTAGCCGGTGATCCATTATCACCAAGTAGTGATGCGGCAAATTATCTTGCTCTGTTAAATGATTGGCGGGGAATGATGAGTTTTATCTCTCCTTGGGCTAAAGATCGTGTGGTCGTTTTAGTGACTGCAAAAGGTAATGACTCAATTAAAAACATCATTGGTGATTTGAACCATGCAAATGTCAATGCCGCTATTAAAGGGGATCTGACTTTAATTAGTGGTCAAGATACGGTGATGAGCTTCCATTTAGGAGAACATTTTTCACAGGGAGACCTGCCTCTATTACAGCAATTTCTTTGGTATTGCACCAGACATGTCTATTTGCTTGGCATGTTGGCAGTCGGTTTTTGTGCGCTAACAGGGAGCGTGGTTTATTGCTGGTTACAACGTCGCTCAACGCGTCGCCTGAGTGAAATATCAAAGCGCCATGTTGATAAATAGGGGGAATAAAATGAAAAAACAGACACTTAATATGATTGTTAAAGTGATTTATGCCAGTTGCTTATTAGGCGTTACCCATTCCACGCTTGCTAATGCAACAGATGCGAATATTGTCAGCTCGTTAATAGAGCAAGCAAATTACTGGCATGGAAAAGCGCATGATGAACGAGCCATTGAAGCGCTACAAAAAGTGCTGATCATGGAAAATAATAATCAAGATGCGCTGTATTTAATGGCTTTTTTTACTGCGCAACAAGGAAATGAAAAACAAGCCAGCTATTGGCGTGAAAAACTGGCACGGATTGCACCTCAAGATCCGCGTATTGCGGGATTAAAAAATATTCGCTCATCTCAATTTAGTGAACAGCAATTGGGTTACGCGAGAGAATTAGCCCAAAAAGGGCAACATGAAGAGGCAATAAAAGCCTATCAGCGCTTATTTGTCACACATGAACCACCTGATACGCTATCACTTGAATATTATCAAACTATGGCTGGAATACCGGCAATGTTGCCACAAGCGATTGCTGGGTTAAAACAACGTGCTCAGCGGATGCCAGATAATAAAGAAACACAAAAAGCATTAGGATTAACATTAACTTATAACGAAGAAACTCGTCGTGAAGGGATTGCTATTTTAAGTAAAATTTCTGGTGATGAAACGGCGAAAAATGGATTAAGACAAGCCTTACTATGGCTTAATGTACGTCCTGATGATGAAGGGCTGTATCAATCTTATCTACAAACTAATCCTAACGATAAAGCCATTGCACAGCATTACCAAGGAGCAATACAAGGTAATGCCCGACAAGCAGGTTATGAAGCGCTAAACACAGGCAACCTAAAGCAAGCAACAACTTACTTTAAACAAGCATTAACGGTCGATAGTCAAGATGCTCAAGCGTTAGCAGGATTAGGTTATGTGGCTCTACGTTCAGGTGATTTGGCAACCGGACAAAAGTTATTAAACCAAGCCTCTCAGTCAGGGGGGGAACAAGGGCAAAAATGGAAACAACAAGCAGAGGATGCGGGTTTTTATTCTCAATTACGAGAAGTGCAACGACAAGCTAAGCAAGGTAATACTCAGCAAGCACTGGATAAATTATTACCTTTAACTCACTCATCGGGTGAAAAAGGATTATCAGCACATTTATTGCAAGCGGATTTATTGCGCAAACAAGGTAATTTACCTGCTGCTTATCAGCTATTATCTGAACTATATCAACAGCATAGTCAAAATGAAAAAGTTATTTCCGCATATTACTACTTGCTTATTCAACAAGGAAAAAACAGCCAAGCTGAGCAGTTAGTAGCAAAACAACCCGCATCTTTACGACAAAAATTAACGGCAAATACTGATCCATCAGAAAGATTACGTCGTGATGCGCAAAAGGCGTTAGAAAATGGTCATCGCACTCAGGCAAGACAATTATTAACTCAGGCACAACGTAAAAACCCGCAAAATAATTGGGTATACCTTGATTTAGCCCGTTTAATGATAGCCGAAGGTGATAAAACGCAAGCGGATCAGCTCATTTTACAACTTGAACGTCGTCAAACACGTGATGCCAATTATATTGCAGCTCTCTTTTATGTTGAACAAAAACAGTGGGATAAAGTTTTTAGCCTACTGAACAGTCAACCTCAACAAAATGAGGCGGAAAAAGCGTTATTAGAGAGAGCGCGTTTTTATCGTCAACTGACACAAGCTGAGCGTTACTATAAAACGGGCAATCTCGTTGCGATGCGCAATACGCTACGTCCTTTAATCAACCAAGTGGCTGATTATCCAAATGATGTAGGGGAATTAGCTGAAAAACTGGTAAATAGTGGTGCACAAGATGAAGCACTGCAATTGATTGAAAATGATCTGGCTAAAGGGACTAAAGGCTCCGTGGGAAATTATGCAGGGCATATCAATGTGTTTAATGCGTTAGGACGTTATGCACAAGCCTCGAGCTTGATTAATGATCCAGCATTACAGCAACAAACGCCAGCAGCCGAGAAACAACGTTTAGCTATACTGACAAATGTTGCGCAAGCGGATAGTTTACGGGAAAAAGGTGAAATCAAAGCCGCTTATCAAACTCTCGTCACCTCATTAAAGGTAAGTCCTGATGATCCAGACTTATTAATGGCTTTAAGTCGTGTGTATTTAGCGCAATCTATGCCAGAGCAGTCAAATAAAATTCTCTCTTACCTTGAAAAACAGCAAGGGAGAGATAGCAAATTACTTCAAGCACAAATTGAAGTTGCTCTGGTGCAAAAAGACGGTCGTAAAGCCAAAACACTGTTACAACAAATACCGACATCTTCACAGCCTGCTTATCTATTACAAGCAGCGCAAGTAGCGCAATTAAACGGTGAAAATCGTCAGGCATTGGCGTTATTGCGTAGCGCGCAATGGCAAACGACAAATAACACAACAGGTACGGTGAATACCGCAGCAGGGCAGTTAATGGCACTAGAGAGTGAAAATAGTGTGATGACTGGCTCTATAAATGAAGATAAACAGATGGTTGCTGTTCAACGTTCCATTCGCCAATTAGAGCAGCAGATATCTCCTTGGGTACAAGGTGGTATTGCTATTCGTCATCGTAATGGTGATAAGGGATTATCAAATTTGACTGAAATATCGGCACCGATTGCTATCTCAAGTGTTCCTGGTGAAGATTGGCGCTGGCAATTTAATATTAATCCCGTTTCAATCACCAGCGGTACGGCTTCTGGAGAGCGCGCTAATCGCTTTGGCTCGGGGCAATTGCAGCATGCTGAACGTTTTGCGAAAAACAGTGATAATCATGATGAAAAGAACAAAATAAACGCAGATGATGCGGGAAGCCAGCGGGCTTCAGGTGTTGAATTAGGATTGGTTTTATCTGATCACAATACACGTTTTGATGTTGGAACAACACCTTTGAATAAAGATAGTTCCACTATTGTTGGTGGACTGACTTACTCACCAAAAATTGGCCAAAATGGACAGTTAACATTAACCGCAGAGCGTAGAGCGATTAAAGATAGCTTACTTTCCTATATGGGACGTACCGATCCTATAACGGGAGAAACCTGGGGACAGGTCACGCGTAATGGTGCTAAAGCGCAATATGCATGGGATGATGGCAAAGTCGGTGCTTATATTGGTGGGGGATACTATAACTACCAAGGGAAAAGTGTTGAAAGTAATGAAGAGGTAAAAGTTTGGCTTGGCTCTTATGCAAACTTCTACAAAGATGAGCAACAAGAAGTCAAAGCGGGTGTTCATGTGGACTATATGAACTTTAAAAACAACCAAAATTACTTCTCATTAGGGCATGGGGGGTACTTTAGCCCACAAAATTATGTCGCTGTCTCTTTGCCTGTTGCTTATACCCGTCGTTTTGAAAAAGGAGAGGTATCGCTAAATGGTGCGATAGGGGTACAGAGTTACAAGCAAAAGGGGAGTGATTATTTTCCAACCCATGCTTATATGCAAAATGCGTTAAACAAACGTCATACGAGTGACTCACGTATTAAATCTCGTTATGAAGAGCAAGATGAAACCAATATTACCTATCGTTTAGGGCTCGATGCTAAATATTATTTAAATAAAGAGTCAGAATTAGGACTCAGCTTATCTCATGATACATCGGGTGATTATGCTGAAGATAATATGTGGTTATATCTAAAATACACCCCAGACTTTTTATCTAAATAATTAAGGAGATAAGTAATGAACCAACATGATAGCGATATATTACAGTTACCTTTTGAAAGCGGTTGGCAAGATCTGACACAACTATTATTTTTTCAAATAGTTAGTGATAACGATATTACGCAGGCCGAAAATAAATTAAGGGATATCGGGAAAGATATCGCTCAACGTTACCCATTACCTGATAGCGAAAATATCCAGTCATTAGAATCACATATTAATCAAGTTTTAACACTGTTTAAGTGGGGCTTTGTGACTATCTCTCCAGCAATGAGTGAGTTGCTATTAGTTCACTGTGCATGGCCACATTTTTCAGCAAATGAAGAGGAAGCTAATTGGCGTGCAGCGAGTGCCAGTGTATTAGAAGGGCTATATGAAGGCTGGCTTACTCATCAAGGGGGAAATGATAAAATGCATGTACACCGTCAAGCTACAGATGCAAAAGATGCCTTTATTTTTCGTTATGCGAATAGTTCATCAGATAAATAATAAAAACTATGCTTTATTGATAAGCATAGGAGGAAAAAATGAGTGAATTAGTAATTAATAATAATATTGTTAATGACTTATTAATAAAGCAATTTACTAATTATGTATTTATGATGATAGTAACAGATATAAAAGGTAATATTATCTACGCTAATAAAAAATACTGCCAATTTAATCATATTAATTTTGAAAGTATAAAAAATAAAAGATATAACTTGTTTTATTTAGTTGATGAAAATCAAGATGTGTTTTCTAACATTAGTGATAATAAAGAGGTAATAAGATTAGAGGCAAAACACCCAAATAAAAATAAACAAGAAATATGGGAAGATATTAATATCGTTCCAATTTTTGATGAAAATAATCTAATTTCTCATTATGCATTTTTAAGTTTAGATATCACGGATAAAGTAAAGTTAAGAAATGATTTATTAAATAAAAGCTATATTGACTCTTTAACTGGGATGGCTAACCGTCTAAGTATTATTGAGAAAATTGAACAGGAGCGATTAAATATCGCGACACCTTCATCTTTTTGTCTTGGGATTATTGATTGTGATAAATTCAAAACGATTAATGATCAATATGGCCATGCTATTGGTGATCATGTTTTATGTGAGATAGCGCAGCGTTTATTAGCCTTAGAACGCCAGCAGGTTTACTGTGGACGACTCGGTGGCGATGAATTTGCGGTACTTTTCCCTGCTGGATTACGTTCTTGCTCTTTATTGTTATTGGAGATCATCGAATCGCTATGGCGAGGAATGGAAAAACCGATAAAAATCAATAAAGAAAAAACAATCGTTCCTTCTATTAGCTTAGGTATTGCTGAATACCCTAAGGATGGCAAGACATTATCTGAACTATTAAAGTCAGCAGATAAACAGCTTTATGCAATAAAAGAGAAAGGAGGAAATAAATACGGTTTTTATTCAGAGTATTAAATAACACTATATTTCAAATAAAAGTCATTATTAATAAATAAAAATCTCCTTATCTGGAGAGGGATACTTATATTTTAAATAGAGAGTTTCTTAGAAAAGAAAATAAAAGAAAATTATTTTCAATTAATAACAATGTATTGTTTTTATATAAATAATTATTTGAGGAGTATATTATGATGAAAGCTGTTATTCCTGTCGCTGGATTAGGCACACGTATGTTACCTGCAACTAAATCCATTCCAAAAGAAATGTTACCGATAGTTGATCGTCCTTTAATTCAATATATTGTTGAAGAGTGTGCACAAGCGGGCGTTGAAGAAATTATTTTAGTGACACATTCATCTAAAAACTCAATTGCTGATCATTTTGATACCAGCTTTGAATTAGAGAATATGTTAGAGCAACGAATAAAAAATAAATTATTAAAAGAAGTTCGCTCTATTTGTCCTGAAAATGTAAAAATTATTCAAATTCGCCAAGGGCAAGCATTAGGATTAGGGCATGCCATTTGTTGTGCTCACCCTGTCATTGGTGATAATCCTTTTATTGTATTACTCCCCGATGTGCTATTAAATTCTCACTACTGTGATCCTTGCCATGATAACTTATCTGCCATGATCAAACGCTTCCAAAAAACAGAGCGTAGCCAAATTATGGTTGAACCTGTCGCACTCACTCAAGTACATCAATATGGAATTGTTGATTGCCAAGGTGTTTTTTGTCCACAAGGTAACTGGGCGCCTATTCGTCGTATTGTGGAAAAACCTAATCCAGAACAAGCACCTTCTAATCTTTCTGTGGTGGGGCGCTATGTTTTCTCTGCAGAAATCTGGCCGTTACTCGATGGGTTGCCTGCGGGGGTTGGCGGCGAAATCCAATTAACGGATGCTATTGATCTCTTATTGAGAAAAGAGGTTGCCGAAGCTTACACCTTAGTTGGCAAATCTCATGATTGTGGTAATAAACTCGGTTATATGAAAGCCTTTGTTGAGTATGGTTTACATAATAGCGAACTGAAAGAAGAGTTCGCTCATTGGATACAAGAGTTATATGCAAAAGATGTATTATCCCAAACTATGGCCAATAATCGCCCAACACTAAAAGAAGTCGATAACAGTGTGATGACAATTTTTTGAGGCTATTTTGCAATAATCAGTAGTATGCCGACCGAGTTCATTTAGCGGTCGGCAAAAGAAGGAGAAAGAGACAATGTCCATAAGACAGTTATCTCGATTGACTCATCGACTTGGTATTTTGCTAACACTAAGTGTGATGTTAATGATATCCCCAATCACACAAGCGACAGAAACCCAAGCAGGATGGCAACAATTTAAAGCGCGTTACATTACTCCCGAGGGGCGTGTCATTGACAGTGCTAATCAAAATATTTCACACTCAGAAGGTCAAGGATATGGCATGTTAATGGCGGTTATGAGTGACGATCGCCAAACCTTTGCACAATTATGGCACTGGACGGCAATGTCGCTGTATCGTGGTGATCTTGGCTTATTTAAATGGCGTTATGAACCCGAAAATAACCAACATACACCCGATCCTAATAATGCAACAGATGGTGATATTTTAATTGCTTGGGCATTATTAAAGGCCGGGGAAAAATGGCATGATGAAAGCTATCTTTCAGCATCAGATTCTATTCAGCATGCGATCCTTGAACACACTTTAGTGAAGACAGAAAACTACAGTGTACTCTTACCGGGAATTAATGGTTTTAAAACTCCCGAAGAAATTATTATTAATCCCTCCTATTTTATCTTTCCGGCATGGAAAGATTTCTATCGAGTTAGTCATGATAGCCGCTGGAAAAATTTAATTAACGATAGCCAATCCTTATTAAGAAAAATGCGTTTTGGTAAATATAAATTACCAAGTGATTGGGTAAGTTTATACCCTGATGGTCATCTTGCCCCGAGTGAAAAATGGCCAGCACGATTTAGTTTTGATGCTATTCGCATTCCTCTTTATTTAGCATGGGCACAAGATAAACTCGCATTACAACCTTTTGTGAATTATTGGCAACAATTTGATCGTGATAAGACGCCTGCGTGGATCAGTATTGATGGTAAAGAGCGCGCTGATTATAACTTAACGCCAGGTATGATGGCGGTAAGAGATCTGACAATGAAAACAGTAATTGAAAATGTTGATTTAACTAAGGATACGGATTATTACTCTTCAGCCTTACATTTATTAGCCGCCTTTGCGCAGAATAATCACAATGACTATTAATTAGCCCCGGTGGATATAACCATTAAAATAAAAAGAGGCCAGTTATCAGCCTCTTTTTTGTTTGATATCAGGACGAGTCAATAATCGTGTTGTTACAGATTAGTAATCCCGATCACCTTTTATCAGTAAATTTGAAAATTAATTATCTTTGCCACCGGCAACGTTTAATTTGTCATAAATATAGTTCTTATAACTATTAACTAATTTTTCATCCTCACAATCATTTAATTTGCCTTGGCATAAATGACGCATTTGAATATTGGCTTTATAGTAAGGTGATAAAGGTAAACGAGCGCGCTCTAACAACATTCCCCCTAAAAAATTAATATCCGTTAATTCTCCAGTAGAAAGGGTTGCACCTTGCGTTAAATTATCCCTTAAGGTGAATTGAGTAATATGTGCTGGATCACTAAAAGGTGATTGATAATTTTTTAGGTCAATATTAGGTTGATGATCACCAAAATAAAGAAACAGGGTGGGGCGCTCTCTATTTGCGACAAAGTGGGAAAAATCTTCAATAGCCGGATCACTGGCAATAATTTTTTCCATATAGTGGCTAAATTTACCCGGTGCATCAGGGCTTTCTGTCTGACCAGCTAATTGATAATCATCACTATGTGAGCCTTTATAAGGGCCATGCTCATACATAGTTAAAGAAAAGATAAATAATGGCTTATCTGTATGTGTTTTTAAGATTTCTTTTAGATAATTAATCATATCTTGGGTAGGGATAGTCCATAAATTCTCTTCTAAACTCCCCGGATAACCCAATTCTTGTGGCTGGATAATCTCATCAACCCCTAATTTTTCATAAGCATATCCCGCGTGATAGGCGTTACGATTAAAGGGAGTGAGCAGTACGGTGTAATACCCTTGAGATTTGAGTTGGCGGAATAAACTTTCATTGAGTTTATCAACCACAAAATAGAACACAGAGTTTTTACGCGCACCAAAATCATCGGTATTTAGACCGGTTAATACTGAGAACTCAGAAAGCCAAGTTCCTCCACCAAAGGTTTGTACTCGTAATGGGCTTTGGGCACTGACACCTTCATCTTTTTTAAACATAAAAAGATCGGGCAAATCCACGTTTTTATCAAATTGGTAAATGTTTGGGTTTACGGTAGATTCTTGTAGTAATACAACAATATCGGGTTTTACCTCGGTTTGTGTTTCCGGTAAGACCACACGGTTGGCTTGCTCGATAAAGTAGTCTGCACTTTGTGCATAGTAAGGGGGATGATAAGCCGTTTGATAACCCGACATAATTAAATTAGTCACAGTTCCTCGACCACCGGGAAGCGTACCTTCCCACTCCGATTGCCATTTATTCACTGTAAAATGAATAGTTGTAAGGCCAATAATAATGAGCAATAAGCTACTTAGGCGTGTAGCAATAGGTGATTTACGGGAGAAACGCCACGCGGTAACCATATTAATGATTAGCCAAATAGCCATGGCAATAATCGCGACACCGGCTTCCCAATACTGCGTTAAGGTGCCTAAATTTGAGCTATCAAAAGCAAGATTAAAATCTGAAAATAGCAGTGACTCTTTATAATAGTGGACTTTAAGCTGATTGATAAACTTGATAATGATAAAGAGTGTCCCTGTTGTGATTGCCGAGAATAGCGCGCGGGACGATAAAACAAAACACAGCGTAAAAATAATAAAATAAACACTAACAGACAGTAGTGCGGTATAAATTAGAGAAGCTTTCTCAAAGACAATAAATAATGAAGCAATAAGAACAAGCGCAAGATATATACGCCCTGATAATTTTTTCATATCTCTTCCGAGCATAGTGATTAAAAGTTTATTGATAAATACAAGCAAAGAATACCTTAATTGGCTGAATGCTCATATCCAGCCAATCATAAAGAGTAACCAGTTAAGTTAGAATAACCCTTTATCTCGTAAGATATGAAGATCTTTTTTACGTCGAGTGAACCCTGTTCGGTCAAAATACTCAAGAATTTGTACGGCAAGTTTGCGACCTACGGCCAGTTCATCACGAAAATCGGCTGCGGTCACACTGCCGTTAGTTTCGTTATATTTTACGATGATAGCGGCAAATTTTTCTATCGAATCATGAGTATAATAGCGATCGGCAATAATGGGGATAATAAGACCTAGTTGAGCGGCTTTGCGTAATAAGCCTCGTATGACTTTTTCATCATTTTTCATTTCATGGGCGAGATCACGAACCCACCAAGGCTCTGATTGTTGAAAATAGTTTTTGGCAATCTGCCATAGTGCCTCTTGCTCTGCTGTGAAAGCTAACCCATGTGTTGGTAGATGTAGCCAGCCTCGAGTTTGCTTAATAGCACCTTCTTGGCGTAACTGATCAATTAAGTGATAAACCAGCTCATCGTGATAAGTGGGAAGAGCCATACGTTTTAAACGGGAACGGCCCACACCCATTTGATCGTTATGTTGCTGGTGATATTCTTCTAGTGTGCGTAATAGCTTTGCTTTGGCCTGTTCGGCATTGGCTTTCGAAATGACGACGCCGGAAATAGAAATAACATCAAAGGTGGTTAATAGCGTATCAAGTGCAGTTTCCGTCAGTTGCTGTGCCCAAGCAAATTGCGTCAATAACAATTCACCTTTGGGTAAATAGAGTGCGAGGTTATCACTCACCGTGTTGGCTTTATCAAGTGCACTTAGCCAAGATAAAAATTCAGCTTGTCGTTTACCCCGACGAGGAGAGTGTAAGCAGAGCACTTTGGCAGCCGCTAAAGTTCGTTGTGCACTGATATCGCGTAAAATCAGTCTATCGTTATCCACCAGCCACAAGGGTTCATCAAGAATAAGCTCTGCTAATAGCGGTGTTTCATCGGTATTATTTAATAGTGCAATACGTCCTGTAATATGGCGTGTACCATGATGAATATGAACCGGTTGCCAATGTTTAATAGGTTCATCAGCTGTTAGACTGACTAATATTTTGTGTGAAGGATAAAGTGGTGCTTGTGATAGTAACCAATCACCACGAGAAACCGTTTCTTTACTGACATCACCACTAATATTTATCGCAATGCGCATACCTGCACCAGCTTGTTCTACTGGCTGATTTTGCGCATGTAATGCCCTAATTCTTACCGGTTTGTCTGCACCGGTTAGCCAAAAAGTATCACCTAGCGCAATTTGCCCGGCAAGTGCTGTACCTGTGACCACCAAACCCGCACCTTTAATACTAAATACACGATCAATTGCTAAGCGAAAACGCTTATGCCATTGAGGGTGTTGTTGCTCTTGCTGATGTAGAGTAACTAAATAGTCCCGTAATGGCGCGATACCCGCGCCAGTTGAGGCTGAAGTGACAAAGATTTGTGGTGCTGACCAACCTAGATTAAGTAAGTGTGTAGTTATCTGCTGTTTAACTTCATCAATACGTGGCGGCTCTACACGATCTGCTTTGGTGAGGATCACCGTGATGTTTGGACAACCGGCAAGACGTAAGATAGCTGTATGTTCAATAGTTTGTGCCATCACACCGTCATCACAAGCGACAATTAATAAGGCGTGAGAAATTCCCCCAATACCTGCCAACATATTAGAAAGAAACTTTTCATGACCGGGGACATCGACAAAACCAATGACTGATCCATCGGTTTGTGGCCAATAGGCATAACCTAAATCGATGGTCATACCGCGTTTTTTCTCTTCAGGTAAGTGAGTTGTATCTACACCGGTGATCGCTTGTATTAATGTTGTTTTTCCGTGGTCTACGTGACCGGCTGTCGCAAAAATCATAGTGATAGAGCCTGTATTAATGCATTTTCATCCTCAAGACAACGTAGGTCGAGCCATAAGCGACCATCCGTAATACGGCCGATAATAGGTTTTTCTAGGTTACGCCAATGTGCCGCAAGGGCATCTAATTGACTTCCTTTCCCATCTTTGGCAGCAAAGGTAAGGGCTGCACTGGGTAAGCTTTCAATCGGTAATGAGCCACTTCCTATTTGCGAAGCACATGAGGATATTGTGATATGGTAGTTATCGCCATAATATGCCTGAAAATGAGGAAGTAACCGTTGCGCCATATCATGAATTTCGGTTTGTGTACGAGTGAGTAAACGTAATGTCGGGATATCCTTGATCATTTTTTCAGGTTGTTGATAAAGTCTTAAGGTGGCATCTAATGCTGCCAATGTCATTTTATCGACACGTAACGCTCGTTTTAGGGGGTGATGTTGGATGGCTTCTATCCACGCTTTTTTACCTAAAATAATTCCTGCTTGTGGGCCACCTAATAGTTTATCTCCTGAAAAAGTGACTAAATCTATACCCTGTTGCAAATAGTCCTGTGGCATCGGCTCGCTAGGTAAACCCAGAGCAGCCAAATTGGTCATAGAGCCACTGCCTAAGTCTATGGCGGTGGGTAAATTCATCTCTTTACCCAGCGCAGCAAGTTGTGCACCTTCAACTTCAGCGGTAAAGCCTTGAATGCTGTAGTTACTGGTATGAACTTTCATTAGCAACCCAGTATTTTCGTTAATCGCGTTACGGTAATCTTTTAGATGGGTACGGTTAGTGGTTCCCACCTCTTTTAAACGACATCCCGCTTGGCACATCACATCAGGAATACGAAAAGCACCGCCGATTTCAACTAATTCGCCACGAGAAACAACCACTTCTTTATCTGGTGCGACGGTGGCCAGCATTAATAAAACGGCAGCTGCATTATTATTAACAATACAAGCATCTTCGGCGCCAGTTAATTCACATAACAGATCGGCAATGGCTCGATCACGATGTCCTCGAGAAGCACCATCAAGGGAGTATTCTAATGTTGCCGGAGAGCGCATGACTTGGCTTACCGCTTCAATCGCTGACTCTGCCATTAACGCACGACCTAAATTGGTGTGTAATACCGTCCCTGTTAAATTAAAAACCGGTTTTATGGCGGCTTTTCGTTGTAATGCAATACGATTTTTTAATTCTTCCGCCCAATTATCATGCCATTGCGGTAACTGATTATTTTGTCGAATAATGATACGCGCTTCTTCTTGTAGTTTGCGTAAATGTTCAACGATAAAGGTCTGCCCATAACCATCAACTAAAGTTTGAATGTCAACCTGATGGAGCAAACTGTCTATCGATGACAGTTGACTGTAAAGTGAACGCGTATCATGTGTCATGTTAATACCTAATTATTATTCATTGGGGAATAGAAGGGGGTTAATACTACTGCGTGCAAAACCTTCTTCTTCCATTTTTGCATCAAGAATAAGGGAGGCTAAATCGTCAGCTACAGCATCGACGTTAGCATCTTTTTCTTGGTATAAAATTTTTAAATAACTACCACAATCGCCACAGCTTTCTGCTTTGACTGGCGCATTTTCACTATCAAGAGACCAGTAATTTAATTTGCCCGTTAGTTCACAATTAGTACATTTTATACGTACCACGTGCCATTCGGTTTCACATAAATTACAGTGTAAATAACGCAGTCCTTGAGTGGTGCCAATTTGTACCATACTCGATACAGGCATACTGTTACAAACGGGGCAAAATTGGCGATTTTCGCCATATTCTGTTTTCGCTTTACCGGGAATGTTTGCCGCCAGTTGCGCCCAGTAAAGTGATAATGCCGCCCAAATAAACACTGATTTATCAGCGGAAACTTTTGAGTATTCATCGTTTAATAGTGCTGTTGCCATCTCTTCTAATTCGGTTTCAGAGGCTTTAGAGAGATTTTCTAAGGCAATTTTAGCACTTTCAGGTACAACGGATTGTAATTCCGCAATGATTGAGGCGAGTAATGCATGCCAATGCTTACTACGCTTAAAGGTCTTTTTATCTAACGGCGCTATACCCGTTTGTTGAGAAAGTAACGGGGTTAAATCTAATTCAAGCGGGTTATCATGTAATGCTTTTTCTTGTGCTAAGGCAATTTCGGCAGCAAATTCAAGATAATCAGCGAAAGGATTGTCTTTGGCTAATGCTTGAAAACGTTCAGCACGACGTTGGTAGAGGTTTTTTAAATTCGGGAATAACACCGGTGGAATAAAGCTGATGCTTTTTTCTGATGGCTCTTTACCTAATTGCTCTTTAGGAACGATGCGAATACTCATAACGTTCTATCTTCCTTCATAGTGTATTACCTACAAATATTGGCATCAGAATAATGCAAAATTTTACTTGAAGCCATGACAGCAGGTAAGGATATAGTCAATTTCTTGTTTATTTACGCTTGAAGATGATCGGGTAAATAAAATAAAAACGGAGGCAACAGTCAGCCTCCGTTTGTTCAGCAAATTAGCGTTAGTGCATTATTTCTGTGACTGCTTTTCGGCTTCTTTTTTCTCTTCTTCCAGTACTTCACGATACCAGCGAGGATGGTGTTTTTTCGCCCAACCGCGAGTCACCCAACCTTCAACCATGCTACGAATTGAGCCTTTCACCCAAAACGCTGCATAAGCGTGAACGATAACGGTAATAATCAGTAAGATTGCGGCAAATGAGTGCACCAGCAATGCAATACGAATCACCGGAATGGAGAAATATTCAGCAAAATAAGGACGCCAGATGATGATGCCACTGACCGTCAGCAGGATCAAACTGATAGATAATGCCCAGTAAATGCCTTTCTGACCTAAGTTATAGTGACCAATATCACCCGCTTCTTCATTTTTTAGCACTTTATGAATATTTTTAGCCCAAACTAAGTCATCTTTATCAATAAAGTTGTACTTCAGGTATCTGAAGAACATAAAGATAAACAAAATCGCCATCGCACTCCCCACAAATGGGTGAAGTAAACGTGACAGTTGAGGCGTACCTAAAATGTTCATAAACCAGTTCAGAGATGGGAAGAAGAAACCCAAACCACTGATGGCTGTGAATAGAAATACAATCACAACAACCCAGTGATTAATTCGCTCTGATGCGGTATGGCGAAGAATTTTATCACCTTTCTTCTTCATCATTTTTGCTCCTCCTTATTCACAGAGGTCTGTGTTTTAGAAGATGCTTCCATCTCTTTTTGTGCCGCTTCTTCATCTTCTTCGGTGGTGCGGTTAGGGCCAACACCTAAGTAGTGGAAGATAGCACCTGCAAATGTAGCAGCAAAACCAACCGCCGCTAATGGTTTCCAAATACCTTTCCAGAATTTAACCGTTGAGCTAATTTCTGGGTTTTCTGGTAAACCATGGTACAGGTTGGGTTTATCCGCGTGATGAAGCACGTACATAACGTGTGTGCCACCAACGCCTTGTGGATCGTAGAGTCCAGCGTTGTCATAGCCACGAGTTTGTAACTCTGTAACACGTTCATTGGCAAGATTAATCATCGACTCTTTTGAGCCAAAATGGATAGCACCAGTCGGACAGGTTTTAACACAAGCCGGCTCTTGACCCACTTCAACACGGTCTACACACAAGGTGCATTTATAAGCACGGTTATCTTCTTCATTAATACGCGGTACGTTAAAAGGACAACCAGCAATACAGTAACCACATCCGATACAGTGCTCAGATTGGAAGTCCACAATACCATTAGCATATTGAATGATAGCGCCTTCCGCAGGACATGCTTTTAAACAGCCCGGATCAGCACAATGCATACAACCATCTTTACGGATCAACCATTCCAATTTGCCATTCTCTTCAACTTCAGAGAAACGCATCACTGTCCATGATTTAGCCGTTAAGTCCGTTGGGTTGTCATAAACACCGACGTTAGTACCAATTTTATCGCGGATATCGTTCCATTCAGAACAAGCAACCTGACAGGCTTTACAACCAATACAGGTGGTAACGTCGATAAGTTTTGCCACTTCTTCCTTGTAATCCCGCACTTGTGGTGCGGGAGTAAGGGAATTGGTGGCAGAGCGACGAATAATGTCTTGTGATTGCAGTGACATAATTTATCTCCTTACACCTTTTCCACATTAACAAGGAACGCTTTAAATTCTGGCGTTTGTGTATTTGCATCACCGACGAATGGCGTTAGGGTATTAGCAATAAAGCCTTTAACCGCAACCCCTTCAAAACCCCAGTGGATCGGAATACCAATGGTATCCACTTTGCGACCATCAACATCAAGTGTTCTAATACGTTTGGTCACTACAGCTTTTGCTTTAATGTAACCACGTTTGGAACTGACTTTAACGGTGTCACCTTGAGAAATACCTTTTTCTGCCGCTAACCGTTCACCGATTTCGATAAATTGTTGAGGCTGAATAATGGCATTTAACAGCGCATGTTTTGTCCAGAAGTGGAAATGCTCAGTCAGACGGTAAGTCGTACCTACATATGGGAACTCTTCTGCTTTACCCATCTCTTCCCAGTCATCTTTAAACACACGTGCTGCTGGGTTTGAAACAACATTTGGATGCAGTGGGTTGGTACCTAATGGGGTTTCAATTGGCTCATAGTGTTCAGGGAATGGACCTTCTGCCATCTTGTCGATAGCGAATAAACGCCCCATACCTTCAGGTTGCATAATAAATGGACCAACATCAGAGCCTGGTGCGGCATTGCTATAGTCAGGTACATCAATACCTGTCCATTTGCTACCATCCCATTCGATTAACTTGCGTTTTGGATCCCATGGTTGACCTTGTGGATCTGCTGATGCACGGTTGTAAATAATGCGACGGTTTAAAGGCCATGCCCACGCCCAACCTAATGTGTTACCCAAACCTGATGGGTCTGAGTTATCACGGTTAGCCATTTGGTTGCCTTTTTCTGTCCAGCTACCCGCGAAGATCCAACAGCCACTTGCCGTTGTACCATCATCACGTAACTGAGCAAATGAGCTTAGTTGCTGACCTTTCTTCAAAATGATATTGCCATCAGCGTCTTTTAAGTCGACAAGGGCTTTACCATTGCTCTCTTGAGCCACTTCTTCAGATGTTGGATTATTAGGATCAAAGTAATCCCAAGTCATATTCAACACCTGCTCAGGCATTGCGCCACCTTCTTCTTTATAAAGTTGGCGTAAACGATGGAAAATACCTGAGAGAATTTCACCATCAGGCAGTGCAATTCCTGGGGCATCAGCACCTTTCCAGTGCCATTGTAACCAGCGTCCTGAGTTAACAATAGAGCCGTTCTCTTCAGCAAAACAAGTCGTAGGTAGACGGAAAACTTCAGTTTGGATATCTGCTGTTTTCACATCATTCTCTTCACCGTGGTTTTGCCAGAAACAAGATGTTTCTGTATTTAACGGATCCATGGTGATAAGGAATTTCAGTTTTGATAATGAACGGATCACTTTGTTCTTATTCGGGAATGAAGCTACAGGGTTAAAGCCTTGGCAGATATAGCCATTGACTTCACCTTTATCCATCATTTCGAAATATTGCAGAACGTCGTATGGTTTATCCCATTTAGGTAATAGTGAGAATCCCCAATCGTTATCACGTTGAGCATGATCACCATAAAATGTCTTCATCATACTGACGAAGAATTTAGGATAGTTACCCCAGTAGTTAACCTGCCCTTGGACGGTCGGTTTTGGCGTATTGGCTGCTAAATAGGTTTCTAACGATGTTTGCTTTTCAGAAGGCAAGGTTAGGTAACCCGGTAAGCTTTGTGATAACAGACCAAGATCTGTTAAACCTTGAATATTAGAGTGACCACGTAGAGCATTAACACCGCCACCTGCCATACCCATATTACCTAACAGTAATTGGATCATCGCCATAGTACGAATGTTTTGTGCACCAACAGTGTGTTGAGTCCAGCCTAATGCATACAGGAAAGAGGCTGTTTTATCTTTCGCCGCTGTTTCAGCAATATATTCACAGACTTTTAAGAAATCTTCTTTTGGTGTACCACAAATCTGAGTGACCACATCAGGTGTGTAGCGACTAACGTGTTCTTTTAATAGATTCCAGACACAACGAGGATGTTGAAGCGTGGTGTCGCGTTTAGCGAAACCATTTTCATCCATCTCGTAATTCCAAGTGGTTTTATCATATTGACGTTTTTCAGGATCGTAACCACTAAAGAGACCATCATCAAAATGGTAATCTTCGCGTACAATCAAGCTGGCATTGGTATAAGCCTCAACGTACTCTTTTTGATATTTTTTATTTTCGAGCAGATATAAGATAACCCCCGATAAGAAGGTGATATCTGTACCTGAACGAATAGGCGTATAGAAATCCGCAACAGACGCAGTACGTGTGAAGCGAGGATCAATCACAATTAACTTGGCTTTATTATGGATTTTAGCTTCCATCGCCCAGCGGAAACCGACAGGGTGTGCTTCAGCCGCATTACCGCCCATAACGACGATAAGGTTGGCATTTTTCATATCAACCCAGTGGTTGGTCATCGCACCGCGACCAAATGTTGGAGCAAGACTTGCTACCGTTGGTCCGTGTCAGACACGCGCTTGGTTGTCGACAGCCAGCATCCCAAGTGCTCTTGAGAATTTCTGGGTCAAAAAGCCTGTTTCGTTACTTGCTGCGGAGGCACAAAGCATCCCCGTTGATAACCAACGGTTTACTTCAACACCTTCTTTATTGAATTTTTCGAAGTTGGCATCGCGATCTTTTTTCATTAAGCGTGCGATACGATCAAAGGTCTCTTCCCATGAAAGTTTTACCCATTTATCTGAGCCGGGAGCACGATATTCAGGATATTGTAAACGGCCTTTACTATGGATAAAATCAACGAGACCAGCACCTTTAGGACAAAGTGCACCACGGTTTACTGGGTGGTCAGGATCACCTTCAATATGGAATATGGTTTCTTTTGCGTTTTTCGCGCCATCGCCCAGACTATACATTAATAGTCCACAACCGACAGAACAGTACGTACAGGTATTGCGAGTTTCACGGGCACGCAGTAATTTATACTGACGTGAGCCTGCTAACGCAACAGCGGGTGCAAAACCTAAGGCAGCCGCTGTAGTACCTGCCATACCGCCAGCACAGATCTTAAAGAACTGTCTTCTGCTGACCTGCATGGGGTCTCTCCTCATCATACATTGCTTTTACTGACTCTGATTTTCTTCACGAAAACAGGAGCTGATTGTTTTTTTATTCCTATTATCCTTAATAGGATCAGGTTCATTGCCTGATAGGTAGTGTAAAATCGTTTTACCCGTATTGTTATTATGTATTAATAAAATTAGGAATTCATCTTATGGATGAAACAAAATCGACAAACTTGTTAACTAAACGTGTAATTGTTGGCATAGATCAAACAACTGTGCAACACAAAGGCTCCCTTAACCAAGCAGAGCAGGATTATATTGCACTCGAAGTTCCAGTTGCATTAGTGTACAACGGAATATCTCACGTTGTTATGATGGCAAGCCCTAAAAATTTAGAGTTATTTGCTGTCGGATTTTCCTTATCTGAAGGCATTATAGGATCTTCTAACGAAATTCGCAGTATTGAAATCGTTGAAAGTTGCCATGGTGGCACAGAAGTACAAATTGAATTATCAAGTCGGCGCTTTATGCAATTAAAAGAGCGACGTCGTAGTATGGCGGGGCGCACCGGATGCGGTATTTGTGGTACAGAACAATTATCAGAAATTTTTCGCCCTATAGCGCCATTACCTTTTACACAAACATTTTCACTCTCTTTGCTTGATAACGCACTCGAGCAACTAAAAACCGTACAGGAAATTGGCGAGCTAACAGGATGTACTCATGCCGCAGCTTGGCTATCTCCTGAGGGGCAATTACAAGGCGGTTGCGAAGATGTCGGGCGCCATGTAGCTCTTGATAAGTTGATTGGCTTAAAAACACAACAAAAGTGGACAGAGGGTGCAATATTAGTATCAAGTCGTGCAAGTTATGAAATGGTGCAAAAATCAGCAATGTGTGGTGCCGAAATTTTATTTGCGGTTTCCGCTGCTACCTCACTCGCCGTTGAAGTGGCGAATCAATATAATTTGACGCTGGTGGGTTTTTGTCGCCGTGGAAGAGCAACTGTTTTTACTCATCCACAACGACTCACTGATTAACGTATGCGGTGAAACATCCAAAGGTTGGGTTCCAGATAGACACCATATTGACGTTGAATATCGATATTTAACGGTGCCAGCCCCATAGGAATGGTGTAGTCACCACTGACAGGAAATCGTAATGAAGTCCATTGTTGCCATTTTTCTGTCGGTGCTTCAATTTTCATAGACTGTGGGGCAATTTTGATCGTGGTGGCACCTAAGCGCCAATGTGTACGTATCCAAGGATCAAAAGGCTCATTATTATCGTTTTTCCATTGGCAATATTCAGCAAAAGAGTGCAATGGATAACAATGTTTTAATGTAGGGCGTACAGGTACAGCAACACCGAGGTAACCTTGTTTTTTTGCATGCTCCTTTAAGGTATTAATTAAGCGTTGAGCAATACCTTTCCCCCGATAATGATGATCGATAGTAACCGACAAAGCAGAAATAAGATGGCAAGGTAATTGTTGTTCTTCAGCCTCCATGCCTAGCTGAAAAACACGATCCCAACCTTCATCCGGTAAATCGTTGAGAGAGTTGGTTTGCCAAGGTAACGCAATGGAGTTAATTACACCGATAACCTTTTCTTCTGTTTGCGTTTTTAATACCGCCATAAATTGGTAATGGGAAAAAGGCACATCATATAAGCGTTCCCAATAGCTATCATCAACAGAAGTTCCCATCATAAAAGCAGGCCAATGGTTGGCTATCATGGCTTCTGCTTTATCTAACAAATCGCTGCGATGGTAAAAATCGGTGATAAATATATTCATGATATACATATACCTTTTGTTAAGAAGCAATAGGTGTCCATAGTTCACCTAATTTATAGTCCCACTCTTTTGGTTTAATGGGAATGCGCCCCGCATTGGGGGTAAAGGTCATTTCACTAAACAGTAGTGTGGTTTCTGACATTAAAAAATCGACCCGACAATAGGCAAAACCGTTAGCTAATTTGTTGGCTAATGTGAGCATATTGTCAAATTGTAGCGGTTTTTCAATATATTCTGGGGTATTGGGATCTTCTAAAGTAAAAGGCTGTAATTGCCATTGTGTATCATAAACATTGATATACTCGCATCCCTTTGTATCCGAAATATCAATTTCCGCATAATGAGGCTGACCATGAAAACAGTGGATACGGCATGTGGTTGGGATCATCGGGCATTGAGTATCAAAAAGGTCGATATACTCTTCACAGATAATTTGCGCACTAATATTTTTATAATGCCATTCACGAGTAACGTGGTAGAGATTTCTCTTTAAATGAAAATTAAGTTTCTTTTTTGCCATCTCCAAATCAAATTGAGATTTATCAAGGCAAATAATAGTACTGCCACTGTCATGATTACATTTTAATACGAAACGGTTAGGTAGTGTATTAAGTTCGATTTCATTTGGATGGCGATAAGTATTAAGGATTTTGACCAGATATTTTTCGCCTATCTTTTCTTTTACATACTCCCTGACACTGATTTTATCTGCTAAGCGTGTATAGATAGGATCTCTATCAAATAACATACGTGCATTGATTTTTTCATTCAATGACATGGGGTGGCGAAAATTAGGTTGATAACCTAAGTTACGAATAAATTTATTTTTTAGATAAACACGATCTGGCTGTGCGAGCGTGCGTAATTGTTTGAAATAATATTCTAAAATTTTCATATGCAACTGTTTATTTTAAATATTTAAGTAAGATAAATATAAATTTTTATTTATATAATTTTGCCTTAGGAGAAATTAATTTTTTATTAATTTAGCCTTAATATTTTTATGTATTTATAGAAAACAAAAATACAAAAGAATACAGATATATTCTTTGTTGTATTATCATTTTTTTATATAGAATCAATGGCTTTCTAGATAAGCTTTATAGAATAAAAAAACTATTATAGAAGAGAAAGCAATATTGACATTAAGAGAGAATTAATAAAAAGATGAGAAATTAAATATATATTAATATGTAGACCAATTTGTTATATTTATAGGTCTATCCCAGCGGTTAAAACGCAATCCTTTGCCTGTCCTATTTCCATGTGTATCTAAAATCTCATAATACTCTTCAACTATTTGGCTACGACCGCGTTGCCATTCATTGGTGGTAGCAGCAGGATCGATTAAATAAATATCACCGACAACGGTATATAACTCACCTAAATAACGAACTTTACGTGTGGTGGTGGTGGAATAGTGAGAGAACATCACTTGGTAGGTTTTATAGTGTTCAGGTTGCCCATAAGGGCCATATTTCATCGCAATATAGCGAATTCCTTTAGTACCAACAGGACTCGTGCCACCTGGCGTTGGCATATCGGGTGTAATATTAAAAAGAGTATAACGTGAGCCAACCGTTGGTTGCCTTAGCGCTTGGCGATAACTATAGCTATCCATTCCTGAAGCTGTCCATGTTCTATCCACCAGACCATTTCCTGCCCAACAATAGCAAGATAAGGCGAGTAAAGGGAATGAAAGAGGGATAAACAAGGCTCTAGCCAACATAAATACTCCTTTTTATTAGTATTATGATGCCAGAAAACTAGGGTGTTATTCCGTAAAATAACGCTATAACAGCGTGCCATTTCTGATGCTTATCCCTTTCCATTCCAAAAGGTTATTAAAAACAGAAAATAATTGATTATATTTTGGACAAAAAAAACGTTTAGATAATAAAGGTGAAAAGGTGATAAATAAGACAGTGTAGAGGTAACCGTTTATGAACCCATTAACGACATTACGTGTTGCAAGCGTACAACTACAACATAAGGCTAATGATAAAGATTATAATTTAGCCAAAATACATCAGTTTATTGAGATGGCTGCCAGTGAAAAAGTGAATCTTCTAGTATTTCCTGAAATGTGTATCACGGGATATTGGCATGTCCCTAAATTACCGGCGCAACAGGTTTATGCATTAAGTGAAAAACTGGCTGATAGCGCATCATTAAAATCCATTAAACAAAAAGCACAACAGTATGCAATGGCTATTGGTGTTGGATTAATTGAACGGGATAACAATAATAATTTGTATAATACTTGGGTTGTTTGTATGCCTGATGGTTCATTACAAAAACATCGTAAATTGCATGCATTTGAACATCCGGTTATTTGTAGCGGAGATCAATACACCGTATTTGATACCCCATGGGGAATTAAAATGGGTATTTTAATTTGCTGGGATAATAATTTAGTTGAGAACGCACGGGCGACGGCGTTATTAGGGGCAGATATTTTATTGGCTCCTCATCAAACTGGCGGAACCCACTCTCGTAGTCCACACAGCATGAAACCTATTCCAATGGCGTTGTGGGAAAATCGTCAGCAAGATCCACAAGCGTTACAAGCTGCTTTTCAAGGTGAACATGGCAAAGGATGGCTAATGCGCTGGTTACCTGCTAGAGCTCACGATAATGGTATGTTTATCATCTTTAGTAATGGGGTTGGGCGTGATGAAGAAGAGGTGAGAACGGGTAATGCGATGGTTATCGATCCTTATGGACGTATTGTAAAAGAATGCTGTGCGATAGAAGACGATATGGTCGTTACGGATATTGATTTAACGCTTTTGCCTGAATCAACAGGGAGACGCTGGTTAACGGGCAGAAGACCAGAGCTATATCAGATCCTCACCACTCGACAAGGTAATGAACAAGATCCGATTTCCGTTCGTTTTGGTAACAAAGACTAATAGAGATAATTATAAAAAGAGCATAATTATTTATCAGGCAAAAGATTAACACCTAATATTAATTTTACTAATTTATTTTATGTTAGAATAATAAAAGAAACTAATATAGGTTTGATGATAAATAATGGATACACGTTTATTAAATGCTTTTGTGGTGTTAGCTGATACAGGGCACTTTGGTGAAGCTTCCAAACAGCTTTGTATTAGCCAACCCGCATTAACTAAACAGATTAAAACGTTGGAATCACAACTGGATATCGTGTTGTTTGAGCGTGGTCGCCATGGTGCAAAGCTCACGCAAGAAGGACAATATTTACTCAATCAAGCTCAAGTGGTATTACGGGAATCCCATATTTTAGAAAAACAAGCTCGTCAATTAGTTGAGCCACAAAAAGTCTCACTTTATGCGGGATTCGGTCTGTCATCATTAAGTTTTATTACTTCACTATTGGCGAGATTTAATCAAATTGAGCCAAATATTAGCGTCAATATTGATGATATGTCTTCTCATAAAATGGAAGAAAAATTATTAATAGGTGAACTTGATGTGGCTTTTTCTCGTTTACCCGTTATGCCCCCTTTACAAGGGATAGCGTTGACACAAGAGCAACTGATGTTAGCTATTGCAACACAACATATTACGGTGTTGGAGGCAGATTATAACCCATTACATTATTTTGATTCATTAGGGCTTATTCTACTTGCCCCAGAAAAAGGGAAAAAACTGTATCAGCAGATACATGCTTTTTTACAACAGCATAAACTAGCACCGCGTTTATTACAGCAATCTCAAGATATTCAGACCCAATTAGCGCTAGTCGCAGCTGGATTAGGGATAGCATTAGTGCCTAAAAGCGCGCAATTAATTTGTGATAAACAAAGAGTCACATTGTTACCTCTATCTGGGTTATACACACAATGGAAAATTGGTGTAATTTGGAATAGTAATATTAAAAATAAAGAACGTGATCTTTTTATTAAAATAATTACTGAAAAAATTGATATTAAATAAACAATTAGCTTTCTTTATTTCTTTTAATATAAATATTCTATTTCAATTTTTAGTCTCTATTAAATATTAATTAGTTTTAAAATAAATAGGAATGATCAACTGAGATCACTCTCACAAAAAATAAACATAAGTTTATAAAGGTTTTATTTAAGCTTTATGATAAAAAATAATTTAAAACATTAAGTTAAATGATTTTTGTTTTGTTAAATGTATTTAATGGGAATTAGCGTGCTTTAAAAGATCTATTTACAATAAAATAAGAATGTTTAATATCAAAGGGCAGTCAACTCAAGAAAGGTACTTGCCTTGTTTTAATATTGAGTAAGAAAGAGAGAATTAAAATATCTCTCTCATGGATAATTTATTAGTGATAATAAATTATGATCTTATGTAATAAATAATAAGGAAGTTATTATGAAAAAAATAAACATTTTTACGGGTACTCTATTTGTTTTATCTAGCATAAGTATGGCACAAGCAGAAATCCATTCTAATCAAAGTGGCCCTTTAACCACCATGAGTGTGGGGGCGAGTGATCCCGTGACTCATGGCCCTCATCAATCAGCAGGTGGGGAGCCGGGTGTTGGTATTTCTAATCTATATGGGGGTAAAAAAATTGGTTTTGCGTCATTAACACCAAATAATATGAGTGGTGGGGCGGATAGCCATGGTGTTTATACTGTCCAATCTAATCATCATCATAATAATCTTGGCGTTTTTCATTTTTCACAGGTGACTGATGCCAATGTCTATTTTGGTACTTGGGCAAAAACAGCCGCTGTTACAGATATCACTCATCAGTCTTATTATGTAGGTAAAGAAGTTACTAGTACGCTACCGACAGACAGTGCAACTTATACCGTAACAGGTATCAGTCAATATAGTGGTGATAATTTACTGTCTGGTACTTTTGATGTTGATTTTTCACAAAAGACAATTGGTGGTTCACTGGCTAATAACCTACGTACTGTCGAGTTAGAACGTGGCAATATTTATACCGCAAATAACCAAGTAACCTTCTCTGCAGATGCAAAAGAAGATACCACATCAGGTATTGTTGAAGGGGCTTTTTTTGGTGAAAATGCTGAAACATTGGCTGGTATTGTCGTCTTCCACACCGATCATACTAAAGATATTGGTTTTGGGGGAAGCAAAAATAGTGCTGAAGTAGATACTGCAACAGATAGCGTAACAGATAGTGCAGAAGCCTCTTAACGTTAGGTTTTAAGTTCGGAGCTTAAAAACAATTTAGTCCTTTTACATACGTGGTATTAGTGGTCATTAAGCTAGTTTTTAGCAACAGATAATCAAATATACGGTTATCTGTTTTTTTTTGCCTTAAAAAACGGATTGTAAGGAATAGATCTATTGTTATTATAAGGATAAACCATGCATTATTATCAAAGGCTAATAAAGTCATTATTTATTATTAATATCTTATTTCATTCGTCACAGGGGGCGGCAACACAACCTAATCAAGAGCCGCTTAATAAAGAGAAGGTCGCTCAATTAGGTCAACAACTGTATCATCATTTACAGCAACAGCAGTGGTATCAAGCGGAAAAACTATTAGTTAATTATCAGCAATTACCATTACACGAAACTTTATTAGTCTATTATGCTCAAGCACTATTAGCACAGAAGAATGGTAATTTCTTACAAGCTGAATTTTATTATCAGCAGCAACTTAAGCAGCAAGCAGATTTTATTCCGGCACAAACAGGCCTAATTCAGCTCTACTTTTCTCAAGGAGAATATAAAAAAGCACAATACCAGCTAAATCAATTAAGTCGTTTATCGGGATTATCACCTACCATTAATCAAGCAATTATCTATTATCAGAAACAGCTTAACGATTATTTTAAAGCTAGGCGTTTTTATCAAATCAGTTTTTTTTATGATGATAATATTAATCATGCACCTTATCTTGATGAGCAAATTGTTTCGCAATCAACGCAAGTCATCATGACCAGAAAAGGCGCTCAACCTATAGCATCGATGGGGGTTAGTCATCTTTTTTCTTTCTATCAGCCCACTTTTATTTACGCTAATAATACCCTATCAGGCTATTTTTCAGCACGCTACCGTGATTATTTTGCATATAAACAAGCTAATTTTACACATTTATATACTCAATTAAGTTATCAGTACCAAAAAAAGGATTATCGGTGGACTTTATCCCCCTATTATGAAATAAAATCACCTAAAAAGGCGTTTGAGTATCAATCTATTGGGGTATATACCGGGCTATTTTTCTCCATTAATAAATATCATTCTATTAATTTATCTATAAATTATTATATAAAGAAATATAATAAAGAATTAATAAACTTAAATAATCATAAGCAGCTATATGCTATTAGCTATTACTATACATTAGCAGAGAATGTTCAATTAGTTAATCAATTAAACTATTATAGTAGTCGTAAAAAAAATACTTTATTAAATTATCAGCAATATGATATAAAAACGGGTGTTTATTACTTATTACCAAAAAATTGGCAAGTTTCTCTTTCTTTACAATATCAATTTAAAAGTTTTAATAATTATAGTCCATTATTAAATAAGAAAAGAGAAGATAATGGTTTTGTTTTTACAACAACTATTAAAAATAAAGCACCTATTATCTGGGGTTTTTATCCAGCAATAGAATTAAGTTATACCCGTAGATTAAGCAATGTGGATTGGTTATATCAATATCAGCAGCATGAAGTCTTATTTAAATTAGAAAAACAATTTTAAGCATGACTTCTTTATTAATTAAGTAGGTAACACAATGCATGTAGTGCTTTTTCACAAACGTACGTTAGTCTCCATGATGGTTTCACTCTCCTTATTTTCTCTCAATAGTTATTCCAAGACGAAGGATAATACAACCGATCTTGGACAAATTCAGGTTGCAGATAATTTAGAAAAAGATCAACAAGGTTATGCTCAAGTCTATGAAAAGGATGTGGCTAATATTTATTTAGGTAAAGCCCTTATTGAACGTTATCAAGGGGTATCGCCTGCAGATTTATTTAAAAGCGCGATAGGTGTTTATAGTGGTGAAGCCCGTAATGGAGGAGCATTGGATCCGAATATTCGTGGTATTCAAGGCCAAGGGCGTATCCCCGTTACTGTGGATGGTACTGAGCAGGCGATTACGGTTTATCGTGGTTATAGCGGTGCATCTAATCGTAACTATATTGATTCAAATTTGATAAGCAGTATCTATATAGAAAAAGGCCCTTCACTTAATCCTAATATAAAAACAGGGATTGGCGGAGGGGTTGCCATTAAAACATTAGATATACGTGATATTGTGCCCATTGGTGAGTCTTTTGGCATTAATTTTAAAGGGGATATTAGTAATAATGCCACAGGCTATAAAGATATTTATATCAATATGATTGAAGATTATCGTAATTATCCAAAATTCTATCATAAATATTCTTTTTTAACTGATCCCGCATTAGAAATAACACCTGAAAAAAATAAAGATTTAAAGTTTAATGACTATGCGTTTCGTATTGGAATAGGATTTGAGAATGAAAAATTTAATTTACTCTTTGCATATGCATTACGTGAAAAGGGAAATTATTTAGCAGGTAAAAGAAATAAAGACGATTATCTTAAAACAGATTACATGCATGAGATACATGCTACAGATCATAAATTCAGGTTAACACCTTATGTGCCTTTTATTGCTCATATTTATCGACCTGGTAATGAAGTGCCAAATACATCTAATCGTAACCGCTCTTTTTTAGTAAAAGGAACTCTATTTCCACAACAAGCGCATCGTTTCTCCATTAATTATCGATACACCGATTTATTATTTGGCGACATTATGCCATTACGTTTAAGTTGGGCTCGTTATGAAGAAAATTTAGTTAATCAATGGCCTTTGGCAAATATTACACAACAAGCAGGCATATTAACCTATCAATATAAACCAGAAGATAAAAAAACAGATTTATTACTGCGTTTATGGGGCAATTTAACGACAGGAAATACTAATACTCGAGGAGGAGCACCTCGACAACCTAAGAATAGAGATATAACTAATGATTTTGATCGATATTTATTTATGAAATCAAAATCTGAAAGTGGTATGAGTTATGACACTGATACTCGTTTTTTAGATACAGCTTCTCTATATCAAGATAATAATCGTTATGGTGTTGATTTTTCATCGTTATTTAAATTATCACCTCAGTTTTCTATTTCTTTTTCCGGTCAATATCAATTGGAAAAATTAGATAGTCATGAGCTTGAACTTCCCATGGGTTTTGATTTCGTGACCGAGGGGCGAGCAGGGCAACGTCATGAAGTCAATTTAGCGTTAGCCACAGATTGGAAACCATTACCCTGGTTTGCGATGAATATTGGCGGTAAATATCATTACTATCATCTGACGGATACCTTTTTAAATAATAAACGGAAGAATAGGGTTAAAAATTACGAGAAAACAGCCCCTATCCGCGG
Source organism: Proteus sp. G3927 (assembly GCF_963894685.1). Classification (NCBI taxonomy): domain Bacteria; kingdom Pseudomonadati; phylum Pseudomonadota; class Gammaproteobacteria; order Enterobacterales; family Morganellaceae; genus Proteus; species Proteus sp. G3927. The sequence goes on from NZ_CAWQGX010000018.1 coordinate 83,593, forward strand.
TTATCTGATCTCTTATCGACGAGTATTAACGCCAGAAGAGTATTTACTCTATCGCGCGGTTAATAAAATTGATGTCGATACTTTACCTGACGAGTTAAAAAATTACCGAAGTTCTGCTGAGCTGAGTAAAAAAATTAGAGACTTTCAACAAGCGGATTTAGTTTACCCTGAAGGTGGCGCTTTGCTAGAGGAAATCAAGGAGCAGATTGTTAGGCCATATCTTCAGAGAATACAGCATGATATGGAGCATGAAGATTTTCTTCGTAATAATCATGGAAAGATGCAAATAAAAAACGCTAAAGCCATCCCGATGAAAAGAGAGTTTAGCCTTTGGTTATTTGATGAAAATGGCGTGCTATCTAAGAGTAAGAATATTTTACTTAATGGTTTTCTTGATATGGAGGAAAAAGTCCCTCATCCAGTGACGGGGGAGTTAGTCTATCGCTTTGAAAAAGATGTTATTAATCCTCAGGCATTTTCTCTATCAGAAGATATTCAAGATCCCTACGCACTGGAGCCTAGCTATCAGCATGGCGCATTTTCCCCTTTAATCTCTGCCACCCTTTATGCCAACGATATGGTGCGTTTTTATGGCCGTTATACTGAGCAATTGCGTTTGCCTAACTTATTTGAAGATACCAGTGGTTTTTCAGGCTCTAAAGCTCGCTATTATGGTTTTAAGTTAAAGCCAGAGCGAGCCAAAAGCAGTGAGTTTGGTGTGGTTGTTGATTTTACGCATTGGTTGAATATAGAGCGCCACGCTGATATTAAAATTAATTACTTTAAAACGAACATTGAAAATGTATTTGATAGAGATGCTAATTGGCAAATTAGACAGTTAGAAAAACAAATATTAGAAGGTGTAGAGTTACAAGCCCGGTTTGATAATGGATTTATTTTCTTTGATACCGCATTAGTGTATAGCCATAAAAATAAAGTCTGTGATGAAAATGCTTTTTATGAGCTTGATGCATCAGGATTATCGGGTATTAAAAACTGTATGACAGGGGGATACCCTGGCGGATTTTTGCGCACCTCAATGCAGCCTAAATACTCAGTTAACCTACATTTAGGCACGCGCTGGCTAAATGATAAATTAGAATTAGGTAGTCGCTGGCTCTATTCATCAGAAGTTGAAAATAAAGATGAGAAATGGCTTAAAGAAAATTTACCTAATAGCTATTTTGGCATAAATAATAATCCGATGCGTTGGGCAAAAGTATTTACTATTGATGCTTATGCAACTTATCAATATAGCCCCAACTTAGCTTTTGAAATAACAGGAAGTAATTTATTAAATGAATATTACATTGATCCGCTGACTCGTTCTGGTATGCCGGCACCAGGAAGAAGTTTGCGATTAGGTGTAACAGCCCAATTTTAATACAAGGATAAAATAGGAGTTTTATTTATGTTGGCACTTTCTGTCAGACAGCCACTTAATATTTATTATTGGCTCATTGCGATATCATTAGTTTATATCAGTTTATTGAGTTGGGTACTTAATTCATGGTCTATGACAGAAAGTGCGCACCATATTGATCAGCAACAGCAAAATACATTATCGGTCTATCAGGTGATGTTTTCGCCACCTAAACAATCTACTACCATGATTGAACCGAGAATAAAGATCGAGTCACAACAACCACCTATTGCACTACCAAGAAGTGAGAACGGTGAATTTATTGAAGCGCCCAAACAACCCGCAAAAAAGCGTCAACAACAACCGGCCCCAATAACACCTAAAGCGATAAAACAGGTAAAAAAACAGCCAGTAGTAGAAAAAACAGTACCTATAAAACCACGTGATTTAACAAATCACAACATAGTTCAAAGTACATCACAACCATCAGCAGAAAACTTAACACAGCATACCGCGAGTTCATTGGCAGGGAGCAGTCGTGCATTAAGTGAAAATGGTATTGGGCAGGGAGAGTCTGAAAATCACTATATCAGTTTATTGCGTCGAGAAATTGAGCGTCATAAGCGCTATCCTGCGCAAGCTCGTCGTATGCAAGATGAAGGGCTGGTTGTTGTGCGTTTTTCATTAACCGATGAAGGCTATATTTCATCCGTTGTACTTGAGCAGACCTCAGGGGTGGCATCTCTTGATAATGCTGCACTTGCCGCGGTAAAACGGGTAAAACCAATTGGCCCGAAACCTAATAACTTATCTGATCCTTTAACTATCTCGTTAAAATTTCAATTAAATTGAATAAAAAATACCTAAGTCAATATCACACTTAGGTATTTTATGGAAATAAAACATTAGAATAAAACAGTCATATCAGCCAACAAGGTATTAGGCTCAAAGAAATAGAGATGAAAATAGAGATTTTTTTGATCTTCTTGACTAAAAATACAAGATAAATCAATTTGATAAGTATAAAAATAACTTTTATTATCGGAAATAGGATGATTAAGTAATGGGGTTATTTTATAAATAATATTATCTTGATCTGTGGTGAGCTTAAATTCAGCAGAACCAATAATAGTGCCTTGGGTCGCATCGCCCGTTCTTGCCACTATGGCTAACGATTGTTCCTGCGTAATTGCACACTGTAATAACAAGGTGATTTTTTGTGATAAACCTACTTTGCCAATCGGCTCTTCGGATGGTAAACAAAAATAAGCATCGTGATTTAACAAAATACAATTTTTCCCCACTAACATATCACTATAGCCATATTGAGCTTTGCTTAATTGAGTCATAAATCCATGATTTAAATCGAGTTCATAGCTCTTTTTTGCTGTGGGTAAATGATTTTTAGTGTCAAGAGGTAAGGATGCATAACCATCATAAAAACGAAATATAGGTGCAGATTCAGTTAACCAAGCTCCTGAGTCAGCTTGACAGCTTTTTCCATTGTGACGACTTAAATAAAGATTTACGCCATTAAAGCAGTAGCCAGGAATATTAAGATACGATTTATTATCTCGATTACCTTGACCGATAGTAAAACTATTATTGTTAACATCATCAAGTACCATATATTTTAACCCTCCCCAAGGTGTGTCAGAAATATAGCGAACGGAGGGTAAAATTTGTGTTGGTGACAGATAGGCTTTCTGACTGTCTGGGGTAAAAAATGTGTCGTTTTTTATAACATCATGGCTATCTCCTGCCACGCCATTACAGCCTTCATATTGAAAACTATCTACCTCTTTTTCAGGTGTTAAGTAGTTCTGTTTTAAACGGATCACTGCATCAATATGAGAGTAGGATTCAATACTTTGTAGCATGGATGTTCTATGTAATATATCTTTTCCCATCTCAACGTAAGTCTTGTAATAACTGATTTTTGGATCATGGCTATAGTCATTTCCATAAAGCTCTAAGCTATTCCAACGAGCAAAGGGGGTTGTAAATTCAATTTCAAAACTACGTTTAACCCAAGTTTGATAGAAAGATAAACCAGAAGTATAGATACCCACTAAAAAAGTATTACATTTATTATAATCATCTTTAAAAACTTGGGAGGTCTGCTGATAAATGGCTTTATGAATATTGGCGTTAAATTTATCAATGCTGTTTCTTAATGTTTTTAGATTATTTTTGAAATAATCCTCTTCCAGAGCAAGTTTTTCTTTATTGGTTAATATATCGCAATGGGCGGCGACAAAAAGTGCGCAACAGTGGCAATAAAAGGGCAATCCTGCTGATTGTGCTAAATTTAATACTAATGGTTGTTGAGCGATAATTGTCGAAATCACATCATCAAAACGGTTAAGAACTTGTTCCCGTAAATCTCGTAATTGTTCTTCTGAATAATGCACATTGGGGTCAAGGTAACGAGCGAGAGAATCTGAAAATAATTGATAAACGTCGCTAATACCTTCTGTGGTAAGTTTAATGATTTTTATATTGTTATCAGTGATTTTAGCATCAATAATACGAGAGACATGGGCAATAATTTGCTCAGCTAAAGAGCTATCTTTCATATTTTTATTCATGAGGCCAAAAAGCGCGGAAGTAATTTTTGAAAGTACTCCCCCAACAACGGGTATTAGACCAATGATATGACCCACGACCACTTCACCCACCATAATAGGCGCATTAAGCGGATCTTGTTGATTAAATTCATCCACAACAGTGGGTAATATATTACTGTTGCGATTAATCATATCTAACATCCCATCCTTTAAGTCCTCATATTCAATGCAGGTTAAAGGTTGAGTGCAGGGGAGTGACGAAGGGCTTATTGATATTTTTAACGGATTTAAATGCATAAAAGAGACTCCTTCTCTGTTGTAGTATTCTTTAATTCCATTTTTCTATTAATTGAGGTGTACCTGATAAGCCGTTATAAACAGTGATAGATAGTTCAGTACCACGGATTTCTACGGCTAAATAATCTCCTTTAAATAGCGCACCACTATTATAAACCGGGACATCGCCGAAGATCTCACTGCCACCATAACGGTTATCTTGACCAACATAATGGGTATGTCCAACAAATACCGCCTTTACCCCGTAATGTTCTAGCATATATTTAAAGAAGGTCAGCTCTTCTTGAGATGATTTTTCTGGGAAGTGTTGGTTTCCATCATGGAAGTTTAATATGATGGTTTTATTGCTATTTCGCGCCTGAATTAAATCTTTTTCTAACCAATCAATAGAATCTGTGACATTAATGGTTGAAGCTGACCAGTGATCGAGCACCACATGATAAGTGGGATAATTTTGTAATTGTACAAAATGAATATCACCATATTCCCAAGAGTAAGCCTTACTACCTGAATATTCGCTACTATCGTATCTAAAATTACCTGAAGTTGCATAATTACGATACTCTTCAATACGGTAGTGCATATCAAAAACCATGCCCCTTGCACAGGCATTCATACTGTAATCGGCATTACTCGGCTCTGCACAGTCACCCACATTGTTTTGATAATCGTGATTACCAAGTCCAACATAGGTATTAAATCCTAAAGGTGAAGGGGCAAACAGTGCACGAAAACTTTCACGTTGGGAGCGACGGCCAAATTCTGTTAAGTCACCATTTATAATGCCAAAAGCAAAAGATTTTTCACGGTGTAATGCTTGAATACTGTCTCTAACGCTTTTTACGGTGGTTTCCCAACGGGATTGATCATTATTGGGGTCATTATTATCCAGATCTAGACGCCAAGGTTGTGGATCTGACATGACAATAATATTGTAATCAGTAGATTGTGTTGTTGTCATCGCGATACTCCTCGTTACATTTTTATCGGTTAGCCTCCTTTTTGACCTAAATAGCCATAAACTACAATTGCAAAGTTTATTAGTGGACTGTGAGAAACATTGGAGAAAGTAGTGAAAAAGAGAAAGCGGCGCTCTAGAAATAAAACCTATAGAGTTACCGCTTTTTCATGGTGAGGTAAATTGATTAAATGGCTTTCTTCTGTGATTTATTCGCGATCCACAGTCCGCTCATTTTCATCGAGTAACCAAATAAAATACCGAGAATGAGTGAAGGGATAGTTTGTGTTAAATGACCTTGTGCGGCAAAAATAGTACATGCGCCAATAAAAGTACCCGGAATATAAGCCAGTAATGTGCTTTTAGCTTGCACACACATTACAAAGGCAATTACACCGGTGACGGCGTAGCCAAAAATCGCACTATCATTAAACAGTTGGCTACCATAAATAATCGCTAATGCCCAAATAACACCACTCATAATAGTCGCAATCGTCACGACTAAGCCTTTAAAACCTTCTTTAGGGTAGGCGAAATAAGCCGTGCAACCTAAAAAACCAGCCCAACTTAATAAGTCAAATTGGCTAGCAACAAATGCCCAAATGGCAGAAAGAATGCCTGTTGTCAGCGCAGTAAAATAAAGCGTTCTCACGATAGACTCTTAAAAGTAGTGGGGATATTTACCCTGTTAACTAAAGGTGAAGTTTAGCATTGTCATTAGTTGATTTACTATATTTAGATCATTAAACATCATAATTTAAATAACAATTTTTTTGCTATCTGAAATCTATTTATCTATTGAAAAATAAAAAGATAAAGTAAACGATTGCTTTATTAGATTTGTAGTTAAATAAAAAATAACTAAGTATGTTGTTTGATATATATTATTAATAGGTTAATTAAAATCGAGTATTAAATAATATAATAAATAAAAATAATTAATTTATGACACTCTTTTTGAAAAAACGTATTACCTAACTTTATATCGTATATATGCAATTTTTACCTGCTATAACCGGTAAAGTAATATTTACACGCTATAGCAGGTAAATGGCTAAATGTTAGCTAATCTAACAGCGCGTGCTTTCATTCCATCTAATATTGTATTGCTAATCTCAGAAGGGAAATCCTCGGGTAATTGCTGTTTTACGCGTTGTATGACATCGTCCATTTCTTGATAAAAATAACGAAGAATATCGCTCATTAATGAAGGATCGAAACCAACAGCTTCAGCTGTTTGGTAGAAATGACGAGGAAAAATTTGTTCTATTGCGTATTTTTTGCCTCGGCTTGCTTTTAATCCCATAGCAAGTTTTGCATCTCGTGGATTAAGTCCTCGTCCTCCGAAATTGGGATAGATGGACATAATGTCATAAAGGGGAGTGAGATGGAAACGTCCTTCTTGGTTGATAAAAACAGAAAAATTCTTTGCGTGTCCATCCGTTGCAGCCAAAAGCCAAAATAGCACTTGTGCCTTCATAAAATGAAAACGATCTTGATCGGCATTTGATGAGCCAAGTAAATATTTCATAATATCGATAATGCCAGGCCCTCCTTCATTTTCATATTTTAGCGCAGAAGGTATATTTAAAATTTGGCAAAAATCTTCTTGAGGTAAACGTATTATCCACGATTTATCAGATGAATATTTTCTATCAAAACGTTCTACAGCAAGCGCTTTAACATTTTTTGTTTTAATAATAGAGCAGTGGGGGACGGGAAGATCAAATTCTTTGGCAATTAAGGTACAAAGATACTCATTTTCTACACTATTGGATAAATCCATTGTATAAGAATGACTTTCAATAACACCAATTGGCAGTTTAATAATATGGGTAGTTGGTGTGTTATTATGTGGCACACACCAATGATTATCTTTTAAAAGTAATGCCGTTTTTTCTTGTGCTCCAGCGATGGAAATTCTGAAATCAGTATATTCTTTAAGCATACCAAGTGGAGTATTGGATTTATATCCTAGTAGAATTTTTTCAAGCTCAATATCATTGAGTTTTTGATATTCTATTTTTTTGATATTCGCAGGCGTACTGCCACTAGGAAGTAACCTTAATGCACCAACAGTATCTGCACCGATAGCCGCTAATAGGTCAAAGGGTTGATTTGAGTTCGCATTATAGCGACTCACAATACGATTTCTAATTTCAGTATTATCAGGTAACAGATTATCAAAGAAATTATAGACACAGTCTCCTTGATATTCTTGAAGCTGTAATGGCATCGAAAGAGAGATGGGACGACTTCCTGGTTGATTAACCCAATCTTCAGTATATTGGAATGAATGCGCACCTGAGCTTTTTTTAGTAAAGATGCCCACATAGTATTCATTCATATATACATCAAGACTCGCCATTTACCACTCCTCTTTCCATTCACTTTTGTGTGCTAAATTATTTTTAGCATCTTTAGGATGAATTTCCATCTCTAAATTTAGTGCGGAGAGCAGTTTGAAAAAGGTTTCTAGTTTGGTGGAATTAGGATTAATTTCAAAATTGGACACGGTATCTTGTCGGATCCCTACTTTTTGGGCGACTTTACTTTGAGACAGTTTTTTTGTTAATCGGACATCTTTTAGATGCACACTGAGTTGATAGGCATTAATTATGATCATCATCTTCTACCGGTTATAGGCGTTAATATCTAATATACCGGTTATAGCGTGTAGATCAAGATTTAATGGTTATAGCGTGTAGAGCTATAATTACCTGCTATAGCCGGTGAAGTTTGGGCGTTCAATACAGAAGCTGGAAAATAGAGTTAACTCGTTAATCTATAAGCGATACGTTGTCTCGAAAACATAGCTATGGGCACATTCAAGGACACAAAAACCAAATAGCTGGTTGAACCACGGTTAAAACTATCACCCTATGAGGACTTAGGGAAGTTCAACCTTTTATTGCTGATGCGCTCCGATTGGGCAAATTTTTGACGTCCAGATTGAGCAAGGATGGTGCGCAGGGCAGCCATCTCGTTTTGTAGCGTGCGTGGCGTAATGCCTGCTTCCCGTCGCGCCATCACGTAGCTTTCTATATGTAACGATTTCAGATGCTGGAGATCCTGAATCTGGATATTCAGCTTGTGCAGATGCTGGCTTAAACGCCTGGCGATGCGGAGGCGATCATGGACTGTTTTAAAACTGTCGCCAGCCAGCAGGGCGAGTTTTTCCATGCTCTTTGTAAGTTTCGACATAGTTACTCTCCACTCAATTCTCCGACATACGGTTGGGCACAGCGTGCTGTGCTGAACGATACCGGTGCGCCGGAGAATGCGCGGATGAGGTATGACAGGGTACGGTGATGCACGAATGCAGCCGCCTGCTCAGGCAGGTATATCCCCACAGGTAAAATAACCTGTCCTCCGGTATTGGTTCGGTAGTGCTGGTTTCTCCTCCTGGTAAGTGAATTTCTGACATCTGTTTGAGTGTCAGTCTGTTTGTTGCAGTGGAATTGCAGGCAGTAGCTGGGTTGAAGCTGATCTGCGCGCTGGCGTCACTTTCACTCGCTTACGCTCTTAAAAGTGACGCCGCGTTTTGCACATTCAGCAGGAAGTACGGACGCAAAGCCTTCGGCAATGCCGTCCGACTTCTCTACAGCGTTCTGTCTGTCGCTACGCTTGCAACAGGGTAGCGATATAGGGTGTGGTCACCTGTATCGAGACAGGAGGTCAGTTTCAGACCACGCTTCGTTCCCTGGTTTACCGGGGGGCTGACCACCAAAGGCGATTCTTACAGGTCGCAGTTCGTCTTAGAACAGGAAGCTTTTAGGGGTAATGCTATGAGTTGGGGATAGGGTAGAGTGGGGGGAGGGAGGAAGCAGTGGGAAACTGTTTTAGAAATCTAAAAATTTTTACCCATAGGAATCAATAGGTAAACACGCTAATATCATGGAGCACAAAACATTATCATCATTAGTCTTGTTTCTATATTCTTGATATATAAGGTTTTTTGGTGTTTTATGAAAATATATTTAAATGATGCTGGTAATGGCGACAGCATCATACTCGCAACAGAAAATACAACAATTATGATTGACGGTGGTACAGCAGCCTCTTACAACATTTGGAAAAAAAACGTATCAGAGATCAATAAAATTGATGCTTTATTTGTAACACATATTGATAACGATCACGTTAATGGTCTCATTCGTATGTTTGAAGAAAAAGCTCATCCAGTCATAAATGAAATTTTCTACAATGGCATTGAACAGGTAACTAACTCTGAATTTTGTCAGGATGATTCAAATAATGAGGAATCAAGTATACTTGATTCTATGATATCAAATTTCTCTGATGATGTTGAAGGTCAATCAAATATAGGGTTTTCGGAAGGAACATCTCTTTCATTTTTATTGAGAGAACTTAGTTATAATGTGAATGAAAGATTTGATGGTAAGGTAATTACCAACACTTCAAAACCAAATGTTTTTAGTATAGGTGATGTTACTATTGAAATTATAGGACCATCGAATGAAAATATCTACTCAATCAAGAATAATTGGCTTGAAGTTTTGTCTGAATACGGGGTGAAAAGAAAACTAATCAATAAAAAATGCAGTGTAGCATTTGAGAAATATATCGATTCATTAAGAGGTGATCTTGATGTTGAAGATATATGTGAGGCTTCAGAAGAATCAATTGAGAATTTATCGAATAAACCATTTATTGATGATAATTCGTTAAATAATATGAGTAGCATATCTTTTATAGCTGAGTGCAACAAGAAAAAAATACTTCTTCTAGGAGATAGTGATGCTCGAACCATCTTAGAATGGATGGATTGTAGAGGTTATGAAACAATTAATGTGGATGCAGTGAAGTTACCACATCATGGTAGTAAACATAATTATAATAAAGAATTATTAGAAAGGATTTTATGCAATAAGTATTTAATTAGTACTAATGGAAGAAAACATAGTCATCCAGATTTAGAAACACTAGCTAGGATTGTAAGATATTCAAAAAAACAACCAGTAAATATTTTTATTAACCATTCAATATCACATATTGATGAGTCATTTAAAGAAAAAGTATCAAATTATAGTCCTGGCTCAAATATATTGACAGGAGAGAGAGAGGTTTTGTTATGAAATTAAATAACTATCCTACAGGAAGTGTTTATATATTTCAGTCACAGAAGGAGGATTCTGTTAGGAGGGGAACCTGTTTTAGTATAAGTAATAATGTTGTTATAACGGCAAAACATACGATTGAGGATGGCGGAGAATATAGCCTTTATTTAAAACCTGATGATTTCATATCAGGAGATAAGGTTAAATTAAAAATTATTGATGGATATGATAACTCAGAATCCGATTTTGTTCTTCTTGAATGTATCGAAAATGAGATTTCGTCATTTTTAAATGCCGGAATAGTCAGCTTCTCTGTCGATGAAGAGGTCCAAGTATATGGATTTCCTGCGGAAAAGAATCAAATTCCAGCTGGTTTTTCTTCAAGAATATGCAGTGTAATTGAGAATATAAAAACAGCTAAGCATAGCTATGAAATAGCACAGGTACCTACTGTTTCGAAATATAAAGGTATGTCGGGATCACCTGTTTTATTCAATGGTTACGTTGTTGGTATGTTAATTGTTCAGCAAGGAAATAGTACTTTACATGTTCTATCTATTTCTGAAATATATAATAATATCGGTGAGGAGGTTAAGGGCCTAAATCTAAATACAGCGCTACGGGAGGAAATAGAGTATATACCTCCTGAACATCCAGACACTCCGTTTGAAATTTGTATTGATTGCAATAAAGCTATACCCAATATAAAAGGGATTAATATCGGTTTTGAGTATAGTGAATGGCGTAAAAATGAACTTATTGAATATTCAAAAGACTGGTTGATTGATTATTCATTAACTGCGCAGCATAAGAAAGCTATAGGTAACAGACCAGCTAAACAATTACAAGAGGCTATAAAGAAATATCCAATTGATAATTTAAATGCTTTGGGTGATCTTTTTTTACATATGGCCATTAGGCAAAGCCATAAAACAATTCCTGTAGTTAATGGTGTCTATGATATCAATGGTAATTCACTTTTTTCTTGCTCACACGTTGTTATTAATAGTGGGCAGGTTGAATTATGGCTTGGTGCTTCATCAATAAAAAGTACTATGAATGAAGCCATAACTTCTGTTATAGAAAACATTAACAATTTAATTACAATTAATGAAATAAAAAACAGATTTTTAATTATAACATCTGAAATAGATAAAGAATGGCCTTTTAAAGAAAAACTAAAAAGACTGTCTGATAATAGAATTTCCATTGAGAAACGAGTGGATAAAATAATAATACCAATATTTATTGTTAACTCAAGTGATATAATAAAAAACTATAATGAAAATGAATTTTTAGAAAAATTCAAATCCAAAATAGATAAATGTCGGGAATTAATTACGTCTCATTACAGCAATAAAATTGTCAAGTTAATTGATGTTAGAGTGTTTCTATTTCCTGTGGATGATATCACCTCATTGTATAATGATTTCAAAAAGGAAGTGCAATAATGAACATTGTAAAATATAATGAGCTAAAAAATCGTATAGCTGCAGAGGATAGTGTTTGGGTAGAGATAATTTTGGAATTAATTAATGAATATAATAAACATGAGAACAAATATTTAATCCAAGATTTAGTTTTGCGTTTATTAGATAAAAAAGATTATTTCAGCGAGCATGTTAATCTACTAAATAGATTAATATGGGAGTTGGGATTGTTTCCATATATAGACGACACCAAGATAGATTTTAAGACTAAAATTGGAAGGGATGTTTTCTTATCCCCGATAGATGACGAGACTACATTCCATGTTAAGCAGGCAGAGATTTACTATAGAATAGTTAATGGTGAGAATATTGTTTTAAGTGCTCCAACAAGCTTTGGAAAAAGTCTTATAATAGATGCTTTAATTAGCTCTCGGTTATTCAATAATATTGTTGTAGTTGTACCTACAATAGCACTGATGGACGAACTTAAGAAGAAATTTCATAAGCACAATGATGTATATAAAATAATAACCCAATCAAATCAAGCTACTTCTGGTAAAAATATTTTCATATACACACAGGAAAGGGTAATTGAGCGTGACTTTGAGTCAATAAAAATTGACTTTTTTATTATTGATGAGTTTTATAAGTTGGCGCCTAGCAGTGATAGTGATTACAGATGTGATAGGTTAAATATTGCTTTTCATAAACTATATAATGTATGTAATAGATTCTATATGTTGGGGCCAAATATAAATGGCCTTACAAATGGGTTGGAGGATGACCTTAATTGTTCTTTTGTTAAGTTTGATTCATATAAAACAGTGGCTGCTGATGAATTTTACTACGAACTTAAGACCAAAGGTAAAGACGAAGATGTAGATATAGAAAGAGATAAATATTTAAAAAGTATACTTAGTGCACTTGATTCTAATGAACAAACTGTTGTTTATTGTAAGTCGCCAAAACGAGCCAATAAATTAATGTCAAAAATATTGGCAATGGATCTTACAAGTAAACGACCAGAAAATAATAAATTTTCTAAGTGGTTAAGGGATAATTATCATCAGGATTGGAGTTTAGCTCATGCGGTTGGTTATGGTATCGCGTGCCATCATGCAAAACTTCCAAGAGCAATAGGTTCTTATCTGGTCGATGCATTTAATAAAAAAAGAATAACTATATTAGTTTGTACCTCAACCCTCATTGAGGGGGTGAATACAAATGCTAAAAATGTCATCATTTATGATGATTGTATTACTGGAAGAACTAAACTAGATTCGTTTACTTTTAATAATATTTCAGGCAGAAGTGGGCGAATGTTTAAGCACTTTGTTGGAAGAATTCATGTAATTGGTGCCAAACCCAACAAGCAGTTGCCATTAATTGATATCCCTATTATTACTCAAAGTGATAATGCTTCAGATTCTATGCTTTTACAAATTAAAAATGATCTATCAGAGATTAATTTAACTAGGATATATAAATATACTCATCAACAAATCCTACCAATAGAGTTAATCAACAAACATCAAGGTATTTCACCTGAAAAACTATTAACTTTTGCAGAAGCTTTGATGGATAATTGCGGTAAGTGGAATAGGAATATGGTATGGGATTCATTGTATCCCACAAAAGGCCAGCTTAATCACTTATGTTTTATTTTATTTGAGTATTTTTCTATATCAAGGATGGGTAATGGCACGGTAAAATCTGCATCGCAACTGCACAATAGATTAAGATCTATCATGAATCATGAAAGCGATTTGGATTTGATCAATAAAGAATATTCTTATTGGATAGAAAAGGATGCTGATTATACTGTGGATGACGCAGTACAAATTATTTTTGATTTCAAACGGAATTTAGTTAGCTATAATTTACCAAAAATAATTCTTGCTATTAATGATATACAAAAGTTAATTTTTACAAGATTTAATTATTCGTTTGGTGATTATACTAATTTCTGTCATGCTCTAGAGGCGCATTTCGAATTACCAACTTTAGTTACGTTAGAAGAATTCGGTATTCCAATGCAGATATCTAAGAAAATTGCAAAAGTTGCGGATATTACATCAGAGGATAATATAGATATCACCTTAGGTAAGATAAAATTGAAAGCAAGTAATGGAAAAATATATAATGTTTTGAGCGATTTTGAGTCTTCTCTTTTGGAAAATATTCTTCCTTATTTATAATGATAAGAAAGTGGTCACTATAATTTGGGGTGACCACTTTAAATTTATTTTATTGTATAAGCCTTCCTAAACTTACCAATAACAACCTTTCGCCCTGTCCACTTCCCCTAAAATAAGACAGCTGTAATTAGATTTTCTGCCCTAAAATTTGCAGAGGTCATGATGAAGAAAGCCCGTTTTACTGAAACTCAAATCGTTAATATTTTAAAACTCGCTGATTCTGGTATGAAAGTGGAAGATATTTGTCGCCATAATGGGATCAGTAATGCCACTTATTATAATTGGAAATCAATGTATAGTGGTATGGAAACTAATGATATTAAACGATTAAAATAGCTTGAAGCATGAAAATGCTAAACTGAAAAAGCTATTTGCAGAAGTCAGCCTTGAAAATCATGCCATGAAGGAGCTTTTCGCAAAAAAGGGTTGGTGATGGCTGAGAAAAAATCCTGTGCTCAGGCTTTAAACGAGGCAGGGTTATCAGTCATTAAAGCTTGTCTGCTCACGTCATTGCCTCGATCCACGTTTTATCGGAAGACTCAAAATTGGCGCGAGAAGGATAAAATCGTTATTGATGCTATCCAAACTGTGTTAGCTAAACCACCTCAAGCAGGTTTCTGGAAATGCTATTTCCGGCTACGATTTCAAGGCTATCCGTTTAATCATAAACGAGTTTATCACGTTTACTGTCGACTAGGACTGAACTTGAAGCGACGGATTAAAAAATTGCTTCTAAAGCGTGAAAAAAAGACCATTAAAAATTGAAAATGTCCCGAATATTCAATGGGCATTAGATTTCATGCCCGACAGTTTGTTTTGTGGTAAGTGTTTCAGAATACTCAACATTATTGATGAAGGAACGCGTGAATGTTTGGCAATTGAGGTTGATACATCACTGTCTGTAGAGTTTATTATAAGGGTGCTCGAGCGATTAAAAATGGAAAGAGGATTGCCAAAACAGATCCGAGTCGATAATGGACCTGAGCTAATCTTGATTAATTTATTGAATTACTGCAAAACTCACCACGTTGAGCTTTGCCATATTCAACCCGGCAAGCCACAGCAAAATGGCTTTATTGAACGATTTAATGGCTCATTTCGCCGTGAATTTTTAAATGCCTATTTATTTGAATCATTAAGTCAGGTGCGAGAAATGGTGTGGTTTTGGCAGCAAGATTATAATCAAAACCGTACTCATGAAAGTTTAAATCACCTCCCGCCGGAGGCATACAGAAAACAGTTAGAAAACTCTAATTTAACGTGTCTCAATTAATGGGGAGTGGACACTGGCAGTACGCCGGAAGTCATGAATAACAAAATCCCTGACGTTCAGATCCAGTGTACGCACCGCACAGTTAAGTGTTGTTTTGGAGATCGGGCGTCGGTGGTCGTTTCGGCTTGGGAAGACGTATGGAGAATCTCCGGCCAGAAATTTTAACTCTTCAAACATCGCCAGCGCCTGCTTTGACAGCGGAACAATATGCGGGTTATCCATCTTCATTCTTTCGCCGGGGATACGCCATTCCAGCGCGTTGAAGTTAACTTCGCTCCATATCGCTTCAATCATCTCCGATTTACGCACCATGCAGATGATCAGCAGGTGCAGAGCCAGTTTGTGGCGTCGGTTCATATTAGAGGTGTAGATCCCCCGTAACAGGATGCCGATCTCTTCTGCGGTTAGCGCTACGTCGCGGCTTGTTGCTTGTGCGATATAACGGGCCTAGATAGCGGCTGCCGGGTTGTTGAAGATGATTCCCCTGGAAATCGCATAGGCCAGCATGCGTTTAAGCACGTTTCGCGTCAGTAATGCGACGTGATCCGAACCTCGTTGCTTGATGCGGTCGAGCACGACCTGAATGTGGGCTTCGAGTTCCAGCTTCCCGATGATGGGAATGATGTCCTTCTTGATAACGCGAGTGATGTTGCGCGGATCGCGGTTACTTTTTTCAACGATATCGGTCAGCCAGCGTTTGGCGAATGTTTTGACTGTCGTTGGGTCTTTCTGTTTAAGTTTTTCTTCTTGCTTTTTCTGCGCGAGATTGATGCCATGGGCAACCATTGAGCGGCACTTTTCACGCCAAAGCCGCGCTTCTGCAAGTGAGAAAGCAGGGTATTCGCCCAGCGTGATCTTTTGCGATTTGTTGTCAAAGCGGTAGCGGAAACGCCATATTTTCCGTCCGGTGGGAAGAACTTCAATCACCAGTCCGTCATGATCGGTAAGTTGCCAGGGGCGGTTTCTGGGGGCAAGTGTGCGTAGTTTGGTATCTGAAAGTGCCATATCTCACCTCTACAGTGTGTCCATGAGCATCCTTTCTAATAGATTGTTTAATATTGGATTATTAATGCCTTCTTTTTCACTGTGTCCATTTGATGTGATTTTTAGCTCAAAAAACAAACAATGACACTCGAGGAATTTAAAGATGGGCACAATTCGGGATACAAAAATCGCGGATGAACCCGCACGGCGATGAACTCGTGCAGAAAGTAAAAAACCGCATTAACAGGCAGTTAATGCGGGTTAGTGAACGTTAACGGACGAGGGTGAACTAAAATTTACTTCCCAATACAGAAACTAGAGAAAATTCGCCCTAATAAATCATCTGATGTAAATTCACCAGTAATTTCGCTTAATGCTTGTTGAGCAAGTCTTAACTCTTCTGCTAATAGCTCACCTGACTTGGCATAAACCAATTGCTGATAGCCTTGTTGTAGGTGTTCAGCGGCTGTGTTTAACGCTTGTAAATGACGGCGGCGCGCTAAGAAGCCCCCTTCAGTATTGCTGTTAAAGCCCATGGCTTCTTTAAGGTGTGAGCGTAGTAATTCAATACCCATCCCATCACGGGCAGATAAACGGATCATCGGATAGTCACCTTGCGAGGTGATCTCGGCAGGTTCACCCGTTAAATCTGATTTATTGCGAATAACGGTGACCGGCAGTGTGCTAGGTAAACGAGCCATAAACTCAGGCCAGATCTCTTCCGGTGTCGTCGCCTCGGTGGTGGTACTATCAACCATAAAGAGGACTCTATCTGCTTGCTCAATCTCTTGCCATGCACGCTCGATACCAATACGTTCAACTTCGTCACTGGCTTCGCGTAAACCTGCTGTATCGATAATATGTAATGGCATACCATCAATATGGATATGTTCGCGTAATACATCTCGTGTCGTACCCGCTATATCGGTGACAATGGCCGCTTCTCTTCCCGCTAATGCATTTAATAAGCTTGATTTACCAGCATTAGGGCGCCCGGCAATGACGACTTTCATCCCTTCACGCAATAGGCTGCCTTGGCGCGCTTGCGCACGAACATCGTCTAATTGACTGATAACCGTATTGAGTTTGCCCTCAATCACCCCGTCAGAAAGAAAGTCTATCTCTTCATCAGGGAAATCAATAGCCGCTTCAACATAGATACGCAAATTGGTTAAGGACTCGACCATCTCATTAATATGAGAGGAGAAAGCACCTTGTAAAGAGTTAATCGCAGAGCGTGCTGCTTGCTCTGAACTGGCATCAATTAAATCGGCAATCGCTTCAGCTTGCGCTAAATCGAGTTTATCGTTTAAGAAGGCTCGCTCTGAGAACTCACCAGGCTTAGCAATACGGATACCGGGAATTTGTAGAATACGCTTTAAGAGTAAGTCGAGAATAATTGGGCCACCATGGCCTTGTAGTTCTAAAACATCTTCACCCGTAAAAGAGTTAGGATTAGGGAAGAACAGGGCGATACCCTGATCAAGCACTGAGTTATCTTCATTGCGAAAAGGAAGATAGTCGGCATAACGTGGCTTAGGTACTTTGCCTAAAATAGTTTGTGCCACAACAGCCGCTTTAGGGCCAGAAACGCGTAGGATACCAACACCGCCTCTTCCAGGAGGTGTGGCCTGAGCGACGATAGTATCAGTGCTATGCATGGTGAACTCGCTTAATCAGAATAATCATTAATCGTATAAAAATAAAAAAACAGAAGGCGGCCTATTAGACCGCCTTCACTATTTTATGTCACTTTTCTTTGAATGTAACCAAAGAAGAGGTTTTTCCTGATGTGACCTTATTTTTTGTCTCTACTATGTAGCCCACGTTTTTCCAGACCGCGGTAGATTAACTGCTGCTGGATAATGGTTACTAGGTTACTGACGATATAGTACAGAACCAGACCTGATGGGAACCACAGGAAGAATACAGTAAATACAACCGGCATAAAGGTCATAATTTTTTGTTGCATCGGATCAGTGACTGCTGTTGGTGACAGTTTCTGAATGATGAACATCGTCACACCCATTAATAATGGCAGGATATAGTACGGATCTTGTGCTGATAAGTCTTGGATCCATAATATAAATGGTGCATGACGTAATTCAACCGAGCCCATTAACATATAGTATAAGGCAAGGAAGATTGGCATCTGGATAATCAGCGGTAAACAACCACCAAGAGGATTAACTTTCTCTTGTTTGTATAACGCCATCATTTCTTGGCTCATACGTTGTTTATCATCACCAATACGCTCACGAAGTGCCGCCAGTTTTGGTTGCAGTAAACGCATTTTCGCCATAGAGGTGTATTGCGCTTTCGTGAGTGGATACATAATACCACGAACGATAAAGGTGATCATGATGATGGAGAAACCCCAGTTACCGATAAAGCTGTGCAGGAATTTCAGCAGCTTAAACAGTGGCTGAGAGATAAACCATAACCAACCATAGTCAACAGATAGGTCTAAATGTGGTGCGATTGCAGACATTTCAGACTGGATCTCAGGCCCGACCCATAATGTTGAAGTGATATCCTGTGTGCTATTGGGTGCAACAGTAATAGGTGCTGATTTATAACCAATCAGTGCGATAGATTTATTATCTAAAGTGATAGAGTAGAAGTTGTTATTCTGACTATCTTTAGCTGGGATCCACGCGGTTGCGAAGTATTGTTGTAACATCGCAATCCAACCATTGTTGGTTGTGATAGAAAGGTTTTTATCTTCGATATCACCAAAGCTATATTTTTTATAGTTGGTTTCATCTGATGAATAAGCCGCACCACGATAGGTATGTAGCGCAAAGTTGCTACTTCCAGTATCACGGTGTTCTGGTAACTTAACAGATTGTTTTAACTGACCATAAAAGTTCATTGTCAGTGTTTTATCTGTTGGGTTCTCAACTTTGTATTCAATACCAATGTCATACTGACCTTTTTTCAGAATAAAGGTTTTGACGAATTTCACGCCTTCTTCATTCACAAAAGTCATAGGTACACGTAATTCATCTTGGTTTTCACCTAAGATAAATTCTTGTTGTGTGGCACTGTAGACAGGGCGAGATTTCTGATCTGGACCATCAGGGCCAATTAAGCCACTTTGAGCCTGATACAGGAATTGAGGTGTAGTTTCCAGTAAACGGAAAGGGGTTTTTGAATTAAGCTCGGCGGGATAGGCTAACAAATCAGCCTCATCGATAGTACCGCCCTGAGTATTGATACGAAGATCAAGTACGTCAGTTTTTACGGTAATCAATTTTGCCTGCTCATTGCTGTTACCAGTCACAGCAAGACTATCACTGCTTGGCATGTCCGCTTGTTGCGAGACCTGAGTAGTAGTGGTGGTGTTTTGTGATACTTTATCACCCTCCCACTGCTGCCAGATCAGGAAAGAAACGAACAGTAAAGCGATGAATAGAAGATTGCGTTGCGAATCCATCGTTAATTTTCTCTGTTATCGTCGTTTTTTCTAGGTGGGACAGGATCATCACCACCTTCGTGTAAAGGGTGGCATTTTAATATGCGTTTCACTGTTAACCAACTACCTTTTATCATTCCAAACCTGCGCAATGCCTCAATACCATAATGAGAGCACGTAGGATTGAAACGACAACGAGGCCCCAACAGAGGACTAATCCCCAGTTGATAGCCCCTAATCAGCAAGATCAGGATTTTTGAGCCAAGCGACAATGACGACGCCATAATTTACCCAACACTTCCGTCAATTGGTGGTTATCAAGTTCAGCTACCCCCTTCCTTACTAATACCACAAAATCCATAGCAGGTAATTGATGCTGATGTAAACGAAAGTATTCACGGGCTAATCGTTTAATCCGATTACGCTCATGAGCACGTTTAACGTTTTTCTTTGCGATAGTTAGACCGATGCGGGGATGCCCCAGCTCATTCTGGCGACCCAAAATTGTAACTTCTGGTGAACTCGCACGCTGTGGCTGCTGGAAAACAAAATTGAAATGCTTGGGAGTTAACAAACGTAACTCCCTTGGAAAAGCGAGCTTAACCACGGAATGGTTAGCTTTTATTATTTCGAAGAAACGGTCAGACGAGCGCGGCCTTTCGCACGACGGCGAGCCAGAACCTGACGACCATTTTTAGTGGCCATACGAGCGCGGAAGCCGTGGTTACGGTTGCGCTTCAGTACAGACGGTTGAAAAGTGCGTTTCATAGCGATTTCTACCTACTTTATATTATTACTGATTCAGCAAATGCGTTGACAGACAGGAGTGCAATAAATAAACAAACCAGTACTTCAATCGCAGCATCAATGATGGAAAGATGCGGGATTGTAATAAAATCACTCAAATGCGTCAATGAAGATGACGTTTTAAGTACCGATTTTTGTCGTCTTTTTTAGCAAACCCGATTATCAATCCTTACTTATGCGCAACGCTCGCTCTTATCGACACCCTAAAAAGGGAAGATAAAGGGCGAATTGTTGGTACAAGCACGCAGGGTGCAAGATTATACGGACTCAGGGTGAAAGCGCAAGGATCTTTGGTGGATCATCATGCAGATAATTGATCATCCTTTATAAGAAGAGCAGAAATTTACTTACAGAAAGTTATCCCCAATTGCTATTTATAGGGTGACTCAAGTACACTAGAACTCCCTTACCTATTTATTTCGGAGAATTATCACAAATAGGTAAGCCTGTGGATAAAAACCATAAAAACTGTGTAAAAGAAAGAGGATCTTCGTTTCATTTTGCGATATGATCCCCCGTCACGATCAGAACAACCAGTCTGCGATCGTGAAGCACGATGTAAAAATCGTGGTCATCAAAGTTGTTCCTTATTAAGAATTGAAGAGGAACGGTGTTGTGTACCTAAGTGTTTAATCACATTTTTCCTGTTTATTTTTTAGTCTTGTTTTTGAGGGGAGTCCGCCGTGTCACTTTCGCTTTGGCAGCATTGTCTTGCCCGATTGCAGGATGAGTTACCTGCCACTGAATTTAGTATGTGGATACGTCCCTTGCAGGCAGAACTAAGCGATAACACGCTGGCACTGTATGCACCTAATCGTTTTGTGTTAGATTGGGTAAGAGAAAAGTACATTAATAATATTAATGCGTTATTAGTCGACTTTTGTGGTTCTGATGTCCCTTCGTTGCGTTTTGAAGTGGGGAATAAACCTGTATCAGCACGTACCACCGAGAGTGTTCCCAAAACCGTGACACATCCCGCGGTTAATTCCACACCGACTAACAGCCAGCCTGTGCGTCCTAGCTGGGATAATCAACCGCAATCCCAGTTACCTGAACTTAATTATCGTTCTAATGTGAATCCTAAACATAAATTTGATAATTTCGTTGAAGGTAAATCGAACCAACTTGCTAGAGCTGCCGCAAGACAAGTTGCTGATAATCCTGGAGGAGCTTATAACCCACTGTTTTTATATGGGGGAACGGGTCTGGGTAAAACGCATCTATTGCATGCGGTGGGCAACAGTATTATGGAACGTAAAGCCAATGCTAAAGTTGTTTATATGCATTCGGAACGTTTCGTGCAAGATATGGTAAAGGCGTTACAAAATAATGCTATTGAAGATTTTAAACGCTACTATCGCTCTGTAGACGCGCTATTAATTGATGATATTCAATTTTTTGCCAATAAAGAGCGTTCACAAGAAGAGTTTTTTCATACCTTTAACGCTTTGTTAGAGGGAAATCAGCAAATTATTTTAACCTCAGACCGTTATCCTAAAGAGATTAACGGGGTAGAGGATCGATTAAAATCGCGCTTTGGTTGGGGATTGACTGTAGCCATTGAACCACCAGAATTAGAAACGCGTGTGGCGATTTTGATGAAAAAAGCGGACGAAAATCAAATCCAGTTACCTGATGAAGTGGCGTTTTTTATTGCTAAACGACTCCGCTCTAACGTCCGTGAACTAGAAGGTGCATTAAACCGAGTAATAGCTAACGCAAATTTTACCGGTCGAGCCATTACCATCGACTTTGTGCGTGAAGCATTACGTGATTTACTCGCATTACAAGAGAAACTCGTTACTATCGATAATATTCAGAAAACTGTAGCAGAATATTATAAAATTAAGGTAGCGGATTTGTTGTCGAAGCGACGATCCCGATCGGTTGCCCGTCCGAGGCAAATGGCAATGGCGCTGGCAAAGGAATTAACAAACCACAGCTTGCCTGAAATCGGGGATGCCTTTGGTGGTCGTGACCATACTACGGTACTGCATGCTTGCCGAAAAATAGAGCAACTGCGTGAAGAAAGTCACGATATCAAAGAAGATTTTTCTAACTTAATCAGAACATTATCATCCTAGCGCTATGAAATTTATCATTGAACGAGAACAGCTGCTAAAGCCGCTGCAACAAGTCAGCGGCCCTTTAGGCGGTCGCCCAACTTTACCTATTTTAGGCAACCTGTTGCTTAAGGTGACGGAGAATACCTTATCGCTAACAGGTACAGACCTTGAGATGGAGATGATGGCAAGAGTGAGTCTTAGCCAATCTCATGAAATCGGTGCAACGACTGTTCCTGCGCGTAAGTTTTTTGATATTTGGCGCGGATTACCTGAGGGAGCAGAAATCAGCGTAGAATTAGACGGTGATCGCTTACTCGTTCGTTCAGGAAGAAGTCGTTTTTCTTTATCGACACTCCCTGCGTCTGATTTCCCGAATTTAGACGATTGGCAAAGTGAGGTTGAATTTACTTTGCCACAAGCCACTCTAAAACGTTTGATTGAATCCACACAGTTTTCAATGGCGCATCAAGATGTGCGTTACTACCTCAACGGTATGTTATTTGAAACGGAAAACACGGAATTGCGCACAGTTGCTACTGATGGTCACCGTTTAGCGGTCTGTGCCATGGATATTGGACAATCTTTACCCGGACATTCTGTTATTGTGCCACGTAAAGGTGTTATTGAACTGATGCGTTTACTTGATGGCAGTGGTGAGAGTTTATTACAGTTACAAATTGGCAGTAATAATTTACGCGCTCATGTAGGCGACTTTATTTTTACCTCGAAACTGGTTGATGGTCGTTTCCCTGACTATCGCCGCGTATTACCGAAAAATCCGACTAAAACAGTTATCGCAGGTTGTGATATCCTCAAACAAGCGTTCTCTCGTGCGGCGATTTTATCGAATGAAAAATTCCGTGGGGTGCGTATTAACCTCACTAATGGACAATTAAAAATTACCGCTAACAACCCT
The DNA here is from genome assembly GCF_963894685.1 of Proteus sp. G3927. NCBI lineage: Bacteria > Pseudomonadati > Pseudomonadota > Gammaproteobacteria > Enterobacterales > Morganellaceae > Proteus > Proteus sp. G3927. The sequence continues at coordinate 106,954 of NZ_CAWQGX010000018.1, forward strand.
GAACAAGAAGAAGCAGAAGAAATTGTCGATGTTCAGTATCAGGGGGAAGAGATGGAGATCGGTTTTAATGTGAGCTACCTTCTTGATGTGTTAAACACACTCAAGTGTGAAGAGGTAAAATTATTACTGACTGATGCTGTTTCAAGTGTACAGGTTGAGAATGTGGCAAGTGCAGCCGCAGCTTATGTTGTTATGCCGATGCGCTTGTAATCACGATTAATATGATTTTATCCCGTTTATTGATCCGCCATTTTAGAAATATTGAACAGGCTGATTTGCCATTAGCGGATGGTTTTAATTTTCTTGTAGGACCAAACGGGAGTGGGAAAACCAGTATACTTGAAGCGATTTACACATTAGGCCATGGACGGGCATTTCGTAGTGCCCAAGCGAATCGAGTGATCCAGCATGATGAAAATGCGTTTATTTTACATGGGCGTTTAAGTGGCCTTGATGAAGAAAGTCGCGGTTACTCAATTGGTTTAAGTAAAGATCGCGAGGGTAACAGTACGGTACGTATTGATGGTAGCGATGGGCATAAAATTGCAGAGTTAGCGAAGTTATTACCGATGCAATTAATAACCCCTGAGGGGTTCACATTACTTAATGGTGGGCCTAAATATCGTCGTGCTTTTATCGATTGGGGTTGTTTTCATAATGAGCCTCGATTTTTTGCTGCATGGTCAGATTTAAAACGCGTCTTAAAACAGCGTAATGCAGCACTCAGGCAAGCGTCGTCTTATCGACAACTCTTACCTTGGGATAAAGAGCTTATCTTACTGACAGAACAGATAAGCCAATGGCGAGCTGAATATACAGAAGATATCGCCAAAGATATTGAAGAAACGTGCCAATTATTTCTCCCTGAATTTACCTTGAAAGTCAGTTTTCAACGAGGATGGGATAAAGAAACCGATTATGCACAGTTGCTAGAACGTCAATTTGAACGTGACAAAGTGTTATCATATACCTCGTTAGGTGCTCATAAAGCGGATTTACGTATTCGTGCTAACGGCACTCCGGTAGAAGATATGTTGTCACGGGGTCAGCTTAAGTTGTTAATGTGTGCATTAAGGCTGGCACAAGGTGAATATTTCACTCGTAAGAATGGGCAAAGATGCCTGTATCTGCTCGATGATTTTGCTTCTGAATTAGACGCAAATCGGCGCCAGTTGTTAGCCGAGCGTTTAAAGTCTACGCAAGCTCAAGTGTTTGTCAGTGCAATCACTTCTGGGCAAGTTAAAGATATGCTAGATGTAAATAGCAGGCTATTTAGCGTAGAACATGGCAAAATAGAGGTTAAACCATAGGAATAAAGCGAGAAACGTTGATGTCGAATACATATGACTCCTCAAGTATCAAAGTATTAAAAGGGCTGGATGCGGTGCGTAAGCGCCCGGGGATGTATATCGGGGATACAGATGATGGAACCGGTCTGCATCACATGGTCTTCGAGGTGGTCGACAACGCTATCGACGAAGCCCTCGCGGGTTACTGTGATGAGATTATTGTCACTATCCATTCAGATAACTCAGTCTCTGTTCGCGATGATGGCCGTGGTATTCCAACGGGTATTCATGAAGAAGAGGGCGTTTCTGCAGCAGAAGTGATTATGACGGTTCTGCATGCGGGTGGTAAATTCGATGATAACTCCTATAAAGTCTCTGGTGGGCTGCATGGTGTAGGGGTTTCCGTTGTTAATGCGTTGTCTGAAAAACTTGAACTGACTATCCATCGTGATGGTAAAATTCATCAACAAATTTACCGTTCAGGTGTACCTGACGATCGCTTAAAAGTGATTGGTGAAACAGATAAGTCAGGAACCTTTGTTCGTTTCTGGCCAAGTCTTGATACCTTTAAAGGTGAGACTGAATTCCAATATGATATTTTAGCGAAACGTCTGCGTGAGCTCTCCTTCTTAAACTCAGGAGTCTCTATTCGTTTAATTGATAAACGTGATAACCGCGAAGATCATTTCCACTATGAAGGTGGTATCAAAGCATTCGTTGAATACTTAAGCCGTAATAAAACGCCTATTCACCAAAATGTATTCTATTTTTCTACAGAGAAAGATGGCATTGGTGTTGAAGTGGCGATGCTGTGGAATGATGGTTTCCAAGAAAACGTTTATTGCTTTACCAATAATATTCCACAACGTGATGGTGGTACTCACTTAGTTGGTTTCCGTACCGCGATGACCCGTACGCTAAACAACTATATGGATAAAGAAGGCTTTAATAAGAAATCGAAAATCAGTGCAACGGGTGATGATGCTCGTGAAGGCCTGATTGCGGTTATTTCTGTTAAAGTACCTGATCCGAAATTCTCATCACAAACGAAAGATAAACTGGTTTCTTCTGAAGTTAAAACAGCGGTAGAAACGCTGATGAATGAGAAGCTGGTGGAATATCTATTAGAAAATCCGACTGACGCAAAAATTGTTGTCGGTAAAATTATTGATGCCGCTCGTGCCCGTGAAGCTGCGCGTAAAGCACGTGAGATGACGCGTCGTAAAGGCGCACTCGATTTAGGCGGTTTACCGGGTAAATTGGCGGACTGCTCTGAGCGTGATCCTGCTTTTTCTGAACTCTACTTAGTGGAAGGGGACTCTGCGGGTGGCTCGGCAAAACAAGGGCGTAACCGTAAAACGCAAGCGATTTTACCGTTAAAAGGTAAGATCTTAAACGTTGAGAAAGCGCGTTTTGATAAGATGCTGGCATCTCAAGAAGTGGCAACGCTTATCACGGCATTAGGTTGTGGTATTGGCCGTGATGAATATAACCCAGATAAACTGCGTTATCACAGCATTATTATCATGACGGATGCGGACGTCGATGGTTCTCACATTCGTACATTATTACTGACGTTCTTCTATCGCCAAATGCCAGAAATTATCGAACGTGGTCATATCTTTATTGCTCAGCCACCTCTCTATAAAGTGAAAAAAGGGAAACAAGAGCAATACATTAAAGATGATGATGCGATGGATGAATATCTGATGTCTATTGCGCTTGATGGTGCAGCGCTTTACGTCAGTGAACATGCCCCTGCTATGCATGGTGCACAATTAGAAAAACTGGTTGTTGACTACCATGCTGCGCATAAAATTATTCGTCGTATGGAGCGTCTCTATCCACTGAGTATGTTAAATAGCTTGGTCTATCACTCAACGCTGACAGAAGATGATCTCTCTGATAAAGCGAAAGTGGAAGAGTGGATGAGTGGCTTGGTGAACCGTTTAAATAATGCGGAAGAGCAAAGCAGTACTTACAGCTATACCATCACACAAAACGAAGAAAATCGTTTATTTGAGCCAGTATTACGCATTCGTACTTACGGTATCGATACAGACTATAAATTGGATTACGATTTTATTCATAGTAGTGAATATCAACGTATTACTAATTTGGGCGATATTATTGGTAACCTGATTGAAGAAGGGGCCTATATTGAGCGTGGAGAACGTCGTCAGGCGATTTCAAGCTTTGAAGAAGCCCTAGAATGGTTAACCAAAGAATCACGTCGTGGTCTTGCTGTACAGCGTTATAAAGGTCTTGGTGAAATGAACCCAGAACAATTATGGGAAACCACCATGAACCCAGATACACGTCGTATGATGCAAGTCACTGTGAAAGATGCGATTGCGACCGATGAGTTATTCACAACCTTAATGGGTGATGCTGTTGAACCTCGTCGTGCCTTTATCGAAGAGAATGCACTAAAAGCAGAAAATATCGATATCTAATAACGTTTTTTAAGTCAAACAAAACCCGCTAATTCAATAGATTAGCGGGTTTTTATATTTATAATATTCGTTGTGTTTTAAGCTAAAATCTTCAGCATACGACGAAGTGGCTCTGCAGCACCCCATAACAACTGATCACCCACTGTAAAGGCAGAAATAAATTCAGGTCCCATATTCAGTTTACGAATACGTCCTACAGGGGTACTTAATGTGCCCGTTACGGCTGCTGGGGTTAATTCGCGCATTGTTAATTCACGATCGTTCGGCACTACTTTTACCCAATCATTATGTTGGGCAAGCAATTGCTCAATTTCGTTAACCGGTAAATCTTTTTTCAGTTTTAAGGTGAATGCTTGGCTATGACAACGTAATGCACCTATACGAACACAAAGACCATCCACAGGAATGATATTTGAACCGGTGTTTAAGATCTTGTTGGTTTCAGCTTGGCCTTTCCACTCTTCACGGCTTTGGCCATTTTCCAATTGTTTATCAATCCAAGGAATTAAGCTACCTGCCAGTGGAACACCAAATTGCTCTGTCGGCATAGTACCACTGCGAGTAAAGTTAGTGACTTTGCGTTCAATATCTAAAATTGCCGAAGCTGGATTTTCTAGCTCTTTAACCACTTGGTTATGTAATGCACCCATTTGTGACAATAATTCACGCATATGACGCGCACCGGCGCCGGATGCGGCTTGGTAAGTGGAGACACTAGCCCATTCAACTAAATCGTTAGCAAAAAGTCCGCCCAAAGACATCAACATTAAGCTTACGGTGCAATTCCCCCCCACAAAGGTTTTAATACCTTTATTGAGGCTATCTTGGATATGTTGACCATTAACGGGATCAAGAATAATCACCGCATCATCATTCATGCGTAGTGCAGATGCCGCATCAATCCAATAACCTTGCCAACCCGCTTGACGTAATTTGGGATAAATATCATGGGTGTAATCACCCCCTTGGCAACTGATAATGATATCGAGTGAGGCGAGCGTATCAATATCATAAGCATCTTGCAGTGTACTACGATGATTGCCATAAGCAGGTGCTGCTTCACCTAATTGAGAAGTGGTGAAGAAAACAGGGTTTATCCCATCAAAATCACGTTCTTCAACCATTCTTTGCATTAAAACGGAGCCGACCATACCACGCCAGCCCACAAAACCAACATTTTTCATTGTAATTACCCTGTCTTTGTCTGTAGGAATAGTGAGAGACTTCACACTAACCTGACAAAATATAGAGAGAGGTGCAAGTGAATTTATTGATTATTTACCAAAGAATTAGAAGTGTTTCTAATAGTCTGCATAGAGTTAACAAAAGGAAACCACAGAACGAACAAATATCACGAATTTGTTAAAAATAATGCGCCATTAATTAAGTGAACATTAAGCACAAATCATTTATAAAAAAGATTAAGATGATTCCGTTATGACTTATTTCATTTTTTTGATAAATAAATTTATATTCTTGTCTAATAAACAATGATAAAAATAGAAAAATGTAAAATAGTGTAATATATAAGAAAAACGTATTTACTTAGAGATAGCTCCAAGCTTTATACTGAAATCCGTCATTGGTGAGATGACATAAATTCATAAATAAAAAATAACGATGAATGTACTTCATTTTATCTGATTTTTATTTTATCTAGATAAAAGCTTTAGGGGGCGCAAGATGGATTTATCAACCTACTTTCCATTATCAACCTATTATTCATATTTAAAGCGGTTTGTACTGTCTCCTACCACAATGGGAACTATTGCGCCTTCATCACGTTGGTTATGTTATGAAATGCTCAATAAATTAAATTGGCAACAAGATATCCAAATTGCCGAATTAGGTGCGGGAACTGGGGTGATTACGCAACAGATCTTAAAACGTATGTCATCAAACTCGGTATTAGATGTTTTTGAGATAGAGCCGGCATTCGCTAATGAGCTGAATAAGATTAATGATCCCCGTTTAACCATCTATACAGCGTCGGCTGAAAAGTTAGATAGTCATTATAATATGATTATTTCTGGGTTGCCTTTCTTGTCTATTAACAGAAGGTTAGGGTTAAAAATCTTAAAGCGGGTACATAGCGAATTATTAAAAACCCAAGGTTGTTTTGTGTTGTTTCAATATACCACTCGATATGAAAAAACATTATCTCGTTATTTTCATTTAGAGAAAAAACGTGTGATGTTAAATGTACCGCCAGCTTGGGTTTATTATTGCACGCCCAAAAATAAAATAGGGTAAATAGAAATCTTATTCGATTTTTATAGTGAAAATGATAAATAAGAATAAATGTTATTTATTTAGATAAAGCTTGAGCAAGCAAAATAATATTTTTTTCAATTTCAGAGGGATGGTGTGCGGCATATCCTAATAATACACCCTGTTTAGGATAAGATTGAATACAATAACGCGATAAAGGCTGTATGGCTAACCCAATTTTCCGTCCCTCTTTCACAATATATTCTTCTGTATAACCAGACTGTAACCAGCAGACAATATGGATGCCAGAATCAGTCGGTTCAATACGAAAAATGTGAGAGAGATACTTTTTTATCGTATTGGTTAACGTTAGATAACGTTCATAACAGGCTTTTCTGATCCGTCTAACATGGCGAGCATAATGTCCTTGAGATATAAATAGCGCTAATGTTGCTTGTTCTAAAAAACCAGAATGAGAGTCGGTGTAGTATTTAGCGACTTTAAAGCTGTCAATTAAAGATGGAGGTACCACTAAAAAGCCTAAACGAAATCCCGGGTACATCATTTTTGAAAAGGTTCCGGCATAAATAACCCGCTGATGTTTGTCTAATCCTTGTAGAGCTTGAATGGGTTTAGTGTGATAGCGAAATTCGCTATTGTAATCATCTTCAAAGATCCACATGTTATTGGACGATGCCCACTCTAATAAGGCAATACGACGTGAAAGTGAAAGAGTATTACCTAAAGGGAATTGATGTGAAGGTGTGGTGAAAACCAGTTTTGCTTGCGGGCATTGGTCTATAGCTTGAGAAATATCCATACCGTCACTATCTGAATGAACGGGGTGTATTTTTATACCATACGATGTAAAGATAGCTCGAGCGCTGTCATAACCAGGATCATCTAACCAAGCAGTATCTCCCTCTTGTAATAGCACTCGAGTAGCAAGATTAATCGCTTGCTGTGTGCCATTGACAATGATGACTTGCTCAGGTTGACAGTTAAGTCCACGCGTTGATTGGGCATATTGGCATATCATCTTTTTTAATGGTGTATAGCCTGTTGGCGAGTTAAAGGTTGCGAGTTCTTTTTTGGAGTGTCGCCAAACTCGTCCTAATAATCTTCCCCAAAGCTCATGGGGGAAAAGATCAATACACCCAACACCCACATGAAACATAAAGCGACTATTGGTATTTAGTTGTGATTGCTGCCAAAAAGCATGCATCTTTTGCAAATTAGGATTAAGTGTTCCTAATTCATTATCGATATGCAATGAAGACGTCGGCAGGGTTGTTTTAACCCACTGATTGGAATTAATGCTATCAGGAATGGTATTCGTAACAAAAGTGCCCGACCCGCGACGAGTAAATAAATAGCCTTCATCAATTAAACGTTCAAATCCGGCAATAACAGAATTGCGAGAAATCGACATCATTTCAGCCAATGTGCGACTTGACGGTAGACGGCTACCCGGAGATAGAACGCCTTCTAAAATAGCCTTTCTAACGGCGTAATAGACTTGTGAGCTAATAGACCCTTCTTCTAATACAAGGTTAGGGAAATAAGCTGTTGGTTTCTGTTTCATAAAGTGGATCCTATAAAAACACAAAAAGTGTACCTTATTAAGAGCCAGAATTAAACGTACTATGACAGCAATAACAGGCCGAGTGATATCTTTTTATCGCGTTGATGAAAGTAAAAGGAAGTAAATAAATGAGCACAATATCGATGGCAGTTTCCGTTCAACTTATTGAGCAAGAGCATTATGCTCAATGGTTACCATATTGGTTAAGTTATCAGGAATTTTATAACGTTGAATTATCAGAAGAGATAACATTAAAAACATGGGCGCGCTTTTTTGATGAGAAAGAGCCGATTTACTGTGCTGTAGCAACAGATGGCAAAAAAATACTGGGTTTTGTTCATTATCTTTTTCATCGTTCAACTTGGGCTGAAAGTGATTTTTGTTACCTCGAAGATTTGTTTGTTTCACCAGAAGCTCGTGGTTGTCATGTGGGGAAAAAATTAATCGATTTTGTAAATCAACAGGCTAAACAACGTAATTGTGCTCGTTTGTACTGGCATACACAGGAAACCAATTTACGGGGTCAACGTCTGTATGATTGGGTGGCTGAAAAACCAGGTGTAATTGAATACCGTATGGCGTTGTAAAAAATAGGTGTCACGTCGAGATGAATAGAAAAGAGATGATATAAGCATAACCATCCCTTTTCTGAGCTAGGGGCATTTATTAGCTTTAATTTCGGTTAATTTAATTCTGGTTGGCAATAAAATTCATTGCCAACTTTTCTCGCTTCTTCACAGGCTTGTTTCATAAATGCATCTGCTTTTTGTTTGTTGGGCTCGATAATATGATATTGACCTGAGAACATAAAAGAGGCCATTGCTTGAGCAAATCCTTCAAATGTCATTTCATTGGCTTGTGCAAATAATTTATTGGTTTTTTCCATATCGACAGGAATATTACCTATACCACTATATAAAATACCTAACCAAATGGGGGCATAAACAAGTTCTTGTTGATGCGCTTGTGTGGCTTCTTCAAGTAATACCATCGCTTGCTGATAATCTACTTCACCAGATAAAGGAGCAATAAGCGCGGTTGCTAAGCTGATTTTTCCTCTCATGCTTCCTTTATTAACGGCAGTGGTGGCTAACTCTTTTGCTTCGACATAATAGCTTTTAAAATAAGGGTCGGCATTAAAGAGGTAAATGTCAGCAAGGAGCGCATAGGCATCGGCATAGCCACTTTTTATTGCTTCATTTGCCCACAGCTGTGCATTTAGCAGGTTTTTTTCTACGCCATCCCCCAGTAAATACATTTCAGCTAACTGATATTGAGCGAGTGCATTATGGTTTAGTGCTTCTTTGCGGGTATCTTCAAATAATTTTTTATCTTGCTCTTCGAAATTAGCGTGTAAAGAAAATGAGCAAAAAAGTGTTATTAGACTGATAAAGGTCGAAATAGATTTAATAAATGTCATGTAGAGTACCGTTTATAATGATTTTGAAAATATTACCAATAATAGTGGTATAAAAGCAGTTAATTTCTTTGTCTTAATCAAATAATTAATAATATTTGGAGAGTAATAATGGCTATTGACCTTAGCAATCTTGTCACGGAAAGTCGCAATCATCACAGTGAACATATTGATACACTTTCAACACTTGAAATGCTAAAAGTCATTAATAATGAAGATAAAAAAGTGCCTTTTGCGGTTGAAGCCACATTACCCCATATTGCACGGCTGGTGGATAAGGTCGTAACAGCATTTTCTCAAGGTGGTCGATTAATTTATTGCGGTGCAGGTACTTCTGGTCGTTTGGGAATTTTAGATGCCAGTGAATGTCCTCCAACCTATGGAACCCCCCATGATATGGTGATTGGCTTAATTGCCGGGGGACACAAAGCCATTTTACAAGCGGTTGAAAATGCAGAAGATAATGTCCAATTGGGGGCAGAGGATTTACACCAGCTTAATTTTAATGCTAAGGATGTACTAGTTGGGATTGCAGCCAGTGGTCGAACGCCTTATGTGATTGGCGCATTAGAATATGCACGCTCACTAGGTGCGGTGACCGGGGCAATTAGTTGTAATCCTGATAGTCCCATAGCGCAACGTGCCGATATTGCTATTACGCCGATTGTGGGGCCGGAAGTGGTAACTGGCTCATCACGTATGAAAGCAGGCACGGCACAAAAACTGGTATTAAATATGATAACCACAGGTGCCATGATAAAGATGGGTAAAGTATTTGGTAATTTAATGGTAGATGTTGAAGCCACTAATGCCAAATTAATTGAACGCCAAATTCGTATTGTGATGCAAGCAACAGAGTGTGATCGAGCTACTGCTGAACAAGCACTAGCACAATGCCAACGTCATTGTAAAACAGCGATTTTGATGATTTTAGCCGGCGTAAATGCACAACAAGCAACACAGTTGTTGGCGCAAAATAAAGGGTTTATTAGGCAAGCACTAGCTAAATGATAGCGTTACAGATTTGCTTTTAAACGGAATGATAAATGCTATCTTCGCATTGGTGAGTGATCCGTCGCAATGTTAATCAGCGAAAATTCAATATGTTACTACCTTGTCATATTTGGTATGAAATATTGAAAGGATCCTTTATTTTATGTCCATGTTTATAGAAATAAGCGCAATATGAATACTCTGGTATCCAAAAAATAATAGGCCTGAGTGTCGTGAAGTAACCCTATCAATTGTTACCTATAAAGTAACTTTGTGTAGATCTCTGGCCGCTGTATTTCTCCGTTTAGTAAAAAGAATGGTTCAGTAATCAATTTGCATTTCACACTTTATGCGCATAAAAGTGCGATGGCGTTCTAGTCGAGTCGAAAGCAGTCCCTCAATAATTCTCTTTCTTCTTTGCAGATACCCGCTTGTTGGGCAAGGCTTTCCCATTGTGAAACTGCTTTGAACAATCTTTGGTATATGGACTTCGCTTTACTTTTGGTAACGTGAAAATACTCTGCGACGTCAAATGCCAAGTCGGTAGAAAGCGCATTGCTGACGTCATCAATATTAAGGTGTAGACCATAGGCGTATAACATAGGGTTAATATCGTAGGCGGGAGATAGTCGCCAACCAGTAGGCTCTAGAATGAATCCGTGATTTCTAAGATGATCATCACAATTAGATACCATGATATTAAACAGTATTCTAGTCCAAAGTTGTTCAAGATCTGACTGAGTATTCGAGCCGTTTTGGATCAGAAACTCAGCCAGCTCTAAGTAACTTGCGCCATTATCCTGACCATCAAAGTACTCTAGTTGAGTCATCGCTGAACTGAAGTGTAGTCGCTTTCCTGTTTTGGTACGGTCGAATCTTTTTGTTAAAAAAATATGATGTTTGCCAATAGCCTCAGCTTTTGATTCAGCCATTTCGATCCCAGATTCAATAGCCATTTGATAAACAATGAACTCCCATAAGCCAATATCGTAATCATCGTGACGGCTAGGGAACTTAGCTAACCACAAACTATCGTCGTGATTTCTTATTGATGCCTTTGGTCTGGCTCCGCCTAGTGATGATCCCGGTGAGATCAACATATTGAGCCACTTCAGATAATCTGGATTATCTAAATCCGGAGTTTCTTCGATTTTATTGGCGGCATGTTGTAGCTCGGGTAAACTGGTTATTGTGGGTGCTGCAAGCTCATGGTTATCATCTAAAAATGGACCATTTGGAGATGTACGAAAGCGCAGTGCTCCCATGCGAAATGAATCGTGAACGCCTAGTAAGTAATCCGTCTCATATAGGCTTTTTGCTCGCCGTTTTTCTTGCCTAGCCACCACCGCTTCTCTGCGTTGCATTAATAGTCGACCCCAACGATCAGGGCATGAGTCGAGAAATATTTTGAAATTCTTATCGTCCTGCGCATGTTGCTCGCCAACGAATAGTTTTAAAGAAGGGTCAATCTGGCGGACATAATCGGAGGTTAACCATGTCTTGTCATAACTAAAGCTGAAATGTTCTTTGCCTCTAATTTCTGATGATCGTAATGTACCAACTAATACAGGGTCAGTTGATTCAGTCCAATCAGCATAAACGTAGATTTCCATAATGCGATACCCTTATTTTTTTTTCAGCAATTGGATGTCTTGCAGCTTTCTTCCCAATTCGTCATCAAAGGCGACTTTGGTTAAGTCTTCTAAGAGGCCTAAGGAGGCTAATACGTTGACATAGTGACCAAGCGAAACGGAAGGATCGCCTTTTAGGATTTTTCGTAGCGTTGGTTTAGACAATCCTGTTCGATTATGCATCATTTCTTGGGTAATACCACGTCGCTTCATTGCTAGAGTTAAGTTCTCGCCCAAAATGCTTAACACCTTTTTATGTTTTGGAAAAACGACAGCAGTGCGCTTTGTTGTTGATTCGATGGTATTCATAGTGAAACTATATTTTCTTAAATCTTCAGTTAGTGAAAGTATAGCTTCACTTTTGGCTTTGAGTAAAGTGACTGTTCGATATTCTCAAATAGATTAAAGTGAAATAATACTTTCATTTTTAATCGAATAAGGAAATTATAGTTTCACTTTCGCTCAGTTGCGTCGTAAAATCAAGTTACTTCAGAAATCAGTGCTGGAGAGGCTTTTTTGCTGAATGTGTACATTGTAAAAATTAAGTTTTCAGTGGACTGGGATTGGGAGGTATTGAGAGGTAAAGTTGTTAGCTGTCCTTAATGCGGTAAAACTAATTATAGCTATCTCATTTTAGGGGAAGTGGGCTGTGCCACCTTGTCATATTTGGTATGAAATATTGAAAGGAGCCTTTATTTTGCTAATGAAAACTATTTTAGTTAGTTTTCTCTACCAAGTTTTGTAGATGTTTTGCTAACTGGTCGACGGTTTTCTCACCTGTAGCCGCTTCCACTGTTAAGTTTTCCAGCATATTGTCGGTATCGCGGATCCTGATGCCATTACGATAGAGAAATGTCATGGTCACAAAAAATGCGGTACGTTTATTACCGTCATTAAATATGTGCCCTCGAGCGATAGCGACCCAATAAGTTGCTGCCAGTTCAAACACATCTGTAATGCCTTCATCATGTTTACGGTTTTGCACCCGGTAAATAAGAGCTTCCGCTCTGCCAGGATCGGACATACCGGCCACACCTGGGAAATGTTGTAATATACGATCATGGAAAGCGATAACTTCCTGTGCGCTAACCCATATCATCGATTTGTCAGCGCCTCTACGGTATGTCCATGACGTTGCATCATCATATCAAACTCTGCATCTAGCTTAGCATTCTGGTATGACTCAAATTCAGTTTTACTGATAACAACCGCTGAACAACCGTCTCTGCGGGTGATTTCAACAGGTTCACCGTGGGTCGCAATATCTAATACTTCTGAAATATTGGCTCGGGCTTGTGTCGAGGTATATGTACGCATAATATTTCTCCTATAATGTACATTTTAAGTGTACATTTTAAATAATAAATATGCAATTGTACTCAGTGATCAGAGATAACTATTTGTTGATGTAGTTTATATTGGGTGAGGGATTACTGCGCTAAGGTATAACCAAACAAGCTTTTTAAACTCGTCCAAATTCTCTTGCGCTTTTATTTAGTGATATCAAAATATGACTTAAGTAACTTAAAAAGCCAGCATTTACACTGGCTTACTATGTTGGGTGATGTCGTGAGACTGAATAAATATAATCGATAATTTACTCAATATTCTGGATCTGCTCACGCATCTGTTCAATTAATACTTTTAATTCAATAGCGGAATTGGTGACATCCGTATTAATTGATTTGGATGCTAGTGTATTGGATTCACGATTAAACTCCTGCATCATAAAATCAAGGCGACGGCCGACAGCCTCTTTTTTACTGAGAATTTTGCGTGTTTCTTTAACGTGGGCATCTAATCTATCAAGCTCTTCAGCGACATCTAAGCGTTGCGCTAACATCACTAATTCTTGCTCTAAACGATTATTATCGACTTGAACTTGTGCTTCTTCTAATTTGCTGGTTAAGCGCTCACGTTGCCATTGGAGAATTTCTGGCATCTGTGCTCTTACTTTTACGACCTCAGCACTTACGGCATCTAAACGTTGCTCAATCAGCGTTTTGAGTGCTTGGCCTTCAGCTTCTCGACTTGCAATAAAGGCATCGATAGCTACATCAAGCTCTGCTAATAGTTCGCTACCAATGGCATCTAAATCTTGCTCTTGGGCTGAGATAACCCCAGGCCAACGTAAAATATCAAATGGGCTGATAGTACCTTCATGGCTTTGGCTTTTTACCCAGTTAGCAGAAACAATCAGTTGCCTTGCTAAATTTTCATCCAAAGTCAGTTCACCTTGTGAGTGAGCATTGAGTTCAAAACGCAAGTTACATTCTATTTTACCGCGTGTTAAGCGATTACGTAGACGTTCACGAATAACAGGCTCTAAACTACGTAATTGCTCAGGTAAACGGATATATGTTTCAAGGTAACGTTGATTAACGGAACGCAGTTCCCATGCGGCGCTACCCCACTCTTTTTTGATATCTCGACGAGCGAAAGCGGTCATACTACGGATCATAATAGGGTCTCAATATTGTAAATGATGTAACGATTATAACCCTAGGTATCAACACAAGGATAGGCATAAGCCGTTTTAGGTCGTATAATGCGCCCCCAATATGTCAGAGAAAGCGGAGATAACACCATGCGTCCAGCAGACAGACAAGCAGACCAAGTACGTCCGATTACCATTACTCGCCACTATACAAAACATGCTGAAGGTTCTGTATTAGTTGAATTTGGTGATACCAAAGTCTTGTGTAATGCCACTGTAGAAGAGGGTGTACCTCGTTTTCTTAAAGGACAAGGGCAAGGCTGGGTGACTGCAGAATATGGCATGCTTCCTCGCGCCACTAACAGTCGTAATGCTCGTGAAGCCGCTCGCGGTAAACAAACTGGCCGCACAATGGAAATCCAACGTTTAATCGCTCGCTCACTACGCGCCGCTGTGGATTTAAAGGCCTTGGGTGAATTTACTATCACGGTTGATTGTGATGTTATTCAAGCCGATGGGGGTACTCGCACCGCCTCTATTTCTGGTGCTTGTGTCGCGTTAGTGGATGCTTTAAATAAAATGGTTGCAGAAGGTAAGCTGAAAAAGAGCCCTCTTAAATCAATGGTAGCTGCTGTTTCTGTGGGTATCGTTGATGGTCAACCATTATGCGATTTGGAATATGTTGAAGATTCCGCAGCCGAAACGGATATGAATGTGGTGATGATCGATGATGGCCGTATGATTGAAGTACAGGGTACGGCAGAAGGTGCACCATTTAGTCATGAAGAGTTACTTGCTTTACTCGCCCTTGCGAAAGGGGGATTAGAAAAGATATTTGAAGCGCAAAAAGAGGCGCTAAAGCAATAAATTCTATTTTTAAGGCGACTGAAAAGTCGCTTTTTTTATGTCTAAAATCTGTCATTAAGCAATCTTAATAGGAGAAAAAAATGAAAGCCTACCAGCGCCACTTTATCGAACTTGCATTAGCAAAAAATGTATTAAAATTTGGTGAGTTTACGCTGAAATCAGGTCGTGTTAGTCCTTACTTTTTTAATGCAGGTTTATTTAATACTGGGCGTGACTTGGCTTTATTAGGACAGTTTTATGCACAAACATTAATAGATAATCATGTGCCTTGTGATGTGCTGTTTGGACCGGCTTATAAAGGTATTCCCATCGCGACAACGACCGCAGTGGCCTTAGTTGAACATCATGATATGGATGTTCCTTACTGCTTTAATCGTAAAGAAGCTAAAGATCATGGTGAAGGAGGGACATTAGTCGGCAGTCCATTAACAGGGAATGTGGTGATTGTTGATGATGTTATTACCGCTGGAACTGCTATTCGTGAATCGATGGAAATAATCAAACAACATGATGCGACGCTGTCAGGGGTATTGCTTAGTTTAGATAGACAAGAAAAAGGGCGTGGTTCGCTTTCTGCAATACAAGAATTAGAGCGCGATTATCAATGCCAAGTTTATTCAATTATTACTTTGGATGATTTAATTAGCTACTTAACTGAAAGTGAGACATTATCGGCACATTTGCCAGCAGTAAAAGCCTATCGTGAACGTTATGGCATTAATTAAAAAAGCAAAAATACAATAAAATCGCTCAATAGCTGTAAAAAAAAGCCCTCGCCCAATAATGGGCGGGGTGAGTAGTACAATGAATTTTCTGCGATAATTATCACAGATATTGAAAGATAAAAAGGACTTTTACAGTAGGGACAAGGCGCGTTGCCACTGTCACAGATTGGGGATCGCTTAGTGCCATTCCCAGTAAATCTATTTAGATACTCTGATATCAATAGAGCGCATGTTAACACAAATAAGAAAAAAACGGCATATATGTCATTTTCAAATTATTGAGTTAAGTCACGAGTCCACTCTTTCATTGTTACTTGCTCACTGTAATTGCGCCTGAATTAATGGCCAACGTGCTTCAAATTCCTGTGTAGGATGATAACGAAATTCCGTACGTACAAAACGTGCTAGCATACCTTCACAAAACGCAAGCAGTTGTGAAGCGAGTAGTGCTTCATCATGTAAAAAGGCACTTCCTTCGCGAATTTTACGCTCTTTAATCACTTGGCGAAGTTGTACTTCAATTCGCTCATACAATTGGTTAATGCGCCCTTGTAATCTATCTTGCTCAAACATTAATGCGTGTCCGGTAAGAATGCGAGATAGCCCAGGGTTTTTCTCTGCAAAGCCAAGGATCAAGATAAGAATAAGGCGAATGCGTGCGATAGTTTCTTTCTCATCTTTTAAAATCAGGTTGATACGCGAAACTAAGCTATCTTCGATAAACTCAATTAGGCTATCAAACATCTTTGTTTTACTGGGGAAGTGTCGATAAAGTGCTGCTTCAGATACCCCAACGGTAGCCGCTAATTTGGCTGTAGTAATACGTTGACTACCATCACTAGACTCCAACATTTGAGCGAGCGATTGTAGTATTTCATCCCGTCTATTTCTGCGTTTCTTTTTGGTTTCTTTTTCTTCTGCCATGACTGATAAGGCCCCTGCTAAAAGCAAAACAAATCAGTAAACCTTTGCACTAAATAAAAGTGTTAGTGCAAAGGGAGTGATATCGTCATTGATATTAAAATAAATGCAAGACGTCGTGCTTATTGGCGACCAGAGTGTCCAAAACCGCCTGTACCACGCTCTGTTGCCGTAAAATCTTCTACAATATTAAATTCTGCTTGAACAACAGGTACGATAACCATCTGGGCAATACGTTCGCCGGGTTCAATAGTGAACGCTTGTTGACCACGATTCCATACCGATACCATCAGTTGACCTTGATAATCAGAATCAATTAATCCCACTAAGTTACCGAGTACCACCCCATGTTTATGACCTAGGCCTGAGCGAGGAAGCACCATTGCCGCTAACCCTTCATCAGCAATATGTACAGCAAGACCTGTAGGTAACAGCTCAGTTTGTCCTGGTGCTAATACCAGTGGAGCATCAAGGCAAGCACGTAAATCTAAACCAGCAGAGCCTGTTGTTGCATACGCAGGGAGTGGATACTCTTGTCCAATTCGTGGATCAAGGATTTTAACGTCAATTTTTTTCATCATAATGTTTGGCTATCTCGTCAAGTAGGCGATGACTCAGTTGCGTTTTACTACTATGTGGTAAACGCGTTTCTCCATTTGCCCAGATAAGGTGTAATGCGTTGTTATCACTATTAAAACCAGCATCTTTTAGTGATACATCATTAGCACAGATTAAATCGAGTTGTTTTTGTTCTCGTTTACGGCGGGCATATTCTTCCACATTCTGGGTTTCGGCTGCAAATCCGACAACAAATGGGCGATGCTCAACCATTTTTCCGACACTGGCAACAATATCGGGGTTTTTTATCATAGTTATCGTTACTTCATCACCTTGTTTTTTAATTTTTTCAGGGGCAACCTGTTTGGCTCGATAATCGGCAACGGCAGCACAACCAATAAAAATATCTTGGGATGGCGCAATATCCATCACTTGTTGATACATCTCTTGGGCACTTTCGACGTCGATACGTTTAACACAAGCAGGTGTCGGCAATGTGACAGGGCCGGCAATGAGTGTCACTTCTGCTCCCCGTTGAGCGGCCGCTTGCGCAATAGCAAAGCCCATTTTTCCTGAGCTATGGTTGCTGATAAAGCGTACTGGATCTAAGGCTTCACGTGTTGGGCCTGCGGTAATGGTAATTTTTTTACCTTTAAAATCGTGTTGAATTGCAAATTGTTGCTCTGCTAATGCCACCAATTCAAGAGGATCTAACATTCTACCGGGTCCAACATCACCACAGGCTTGGCTACCAGAGTCAGGCCCCCAGATAAGACAACCTCGTTGTGCCAAAGCCGTTAAATTTTCTTGTGTAATCGCCGCACGATACATTTGTTGATTCATCGCTGGGGCAATCGCAATAGGTGCTGCACTGGCTAAACAGAGTGTGGTTAACAGATCGTTTGCCATTCCCATGCGTAAACGAGCAATTAAATCCGCGGTAGCAGGGGCTAATAAAATCAGATCAGCCCATTTTCCTAGTTCGATATGTCCCATTGCGGCTTCTGCGGCAGGATCAAGCAAATCATCCGCAACAGGGAAGCCTGATACCGCTTGTAGCGATAACGGGGTGACAAAGGCATGTGCTGCAGGCGTCATAACGACGCGCACAATAGCGCCTTTATCACGTAAACGACGGACTAGCTCAGGCGCTTTATAGGCCGCAATACCACCACTGATACCCAGAATAATCTTTTTGTCGTGAAGTGTAGTCATGATGAAATGCCTAATTGCATAAATAAATGTCCATAATTTTACCACAAGCTAAGCCAGAGTTAGGCATTCTATGTAATACGATGTTTTATAAAATAAATTATTGTGTATTACCTCGCACAAATTTTATCTGTGGCTTTTTTATTCAACTTGTACAGTTTATAGTAAATTAACTGTATATAACAACAGTTGTTTTGTGATAAATATTGCATGAAAGATAAAATTAAATAATTGAAAGATAAAATAACAAGATAGGCCAATTATAACGTATTGATGTTTAAATGCTTGGCGAAAAGGGAGAGCACAAAGAATGGAAAACGCAACCATAGAGACACTCTTACCGAGAGAAAAACTGCTATTGCATGGTGTAGAATCGTTAACGGATGCAGAGTTATTGGCCATTTTTTTACGTACAGGCACCTATGAAAAATCGGTATTAGAATTAGCAGACTTTTTACTTAGAAAGTGTGGTTCTCTCTATCATGTGATCAATGCGGATTATGAAACATTAGGCTGTTTTAAGGGGATAGGCGTGGGTAAATTTACCCAATTACAAGCCATTAATGAGATGGCTCAACGCTTTATTAAAACAAAGTTTATGCATAAAAATATCCTCTCCTCATCCGCAGAAACCAAAAGTTATTTGCAAAAACGACTTAATTGGCGTGATAGAGAAGTATTTGTCGTGCTATTTTTAGATAACCAAAACCAAATGATCGATTGTGAGGAAATGTTTAAAGGAACGGTGGATCGTGTTGAAGTTCACCCCAGAGAAATTATTCGCCAGTCGATTAAAAAGAACGCAGCATCGATTATTTTAGCCCATAATCATCCTTCAGGTCTGTCTGAGCCAAGTCTTGCCGATAAGCAGATGACAGAAAAAATTTTTACAGCTTGTCAATTAGTCGGTATAAAAGTGCTTGATCACCTTGTGGTAGGGCATGATAACTGTGTTTCTTTTGCTGAGCGAGGTTGGTTATAGCCAATATTTTTTAAAATTATTGACAATCTTTATTGTACGGGTCTTGAGCGTTGAGGCCATTGGGCGTATACTACGCCACCTTTGAGGATCTTGGGTTTGGCGAGAAGAGCCTATCTCAGCAAGTTTTTTCTGAGGTGTTTACACAGTTTTTCAATCGTTAAAAGTTGCTGAGATGGGCTCCAAAGCCTGACGAGGCGGTCAAACCTGATACTAAAGCTCGAGCTGATTAGATTTTTGGAGAATAGACATGTCCCGAGTCTGCCAAGTTACCGGCAAGCGTCCTGTGAGTGGAAACAACCGCTCTCACGCATTAAACGCGACTAAACGCCGTTTTCTGCCAAACCTGCACTCTCACCGTTTCTGGGTTGAGTCTGAGAAACGTTTCGTAACTCTGCGTGTATCTGCTAAAGGTATGCGTGTGATCGATAAGAAAGGCATCGAATCTGTATTAGCAGATTTACGTGCCCGTGGTGAGAAGTACTAAGGAGCTGAAAAATGGCTAAAGGTATTCGCGAGAAAATTAAACTCGTTTCTTCTGCTGGTACAGGTCACTTCTATACCACTACGAAGAACAAACGCACTATGCCAGAAAAACTGGAAATGAAAAAATTCGATCCAGTTGTTCGTCAGCATGTGACTTATAAAGAAGCTAAAATTAAATAATTTTAGTTCTCTGAAAAAAACCCGACCTTAGCGTCGGGTTTTTTGTTATCTGGCTTGCGCTAAGTATAACAAAGTAAAGCTATTATGATCTTTATTGACTCTTTCGTTATACTAGTGCCCTTTTTATCTATCGAGTGAATAGTTGCAGATGAGTAAATCGGTGTTATCTATCTTACATACAGAGTCGTCTTGTGGTTGGGGTGGTCAAGAAATCCGCATTTTGACAGAATCTCAAGGCATGGTGCAAAGAGGGCACCATGTGACACTGGTTTGCTGTCCAAACTCAAAAATTGCCAAAGCAGCCCCTGACTATGGTATTGAGGTTGTCACATTACCGATTGAAAAAAAACGCGGATCTGCACTGATGGCATTGCGTAATTGGTTAAAAGTCCATCGTCAGCAATTTGATGTGATTAATACCCATAGCTCGACAGATGCTTGGTTAGTTGCGCTATCTTGTGCTTCATTACGCCACTCTCCCGCCATAGTACGTACTCGCCATGTATCTACCGATGTATCACGTTCACTGCCCACGCGTTGGCTCTACCTGTCTTCAAGTGCCCATATTGTCACTACCGGTGAAAAATTACGCCAAACCTTACATCAATATAATCGTTTTCCGCTCAGTCAAATGACCTCAGTTCCTACGGGGATCGATTTAGAAAAGTTCTCGCCACAAAATAAACAGCAAGCACGAGAAAAAATAGGTGTGCCTAATAAACCTACATTAGGGATTGTGGCAACAATGCGGGTATGGAAAGGACATAAATACCTAATAGAAGCTTGGAAAACACTGCATCTTCAATTTCCTGACTGGCAACTACTTCTCGTCGGAGATGGCCCACAACGTAAAAATTTACAACCGATGGTTAAACTTGCAGGGTTAGAAGAGAGTGTCTTTTTCTTAGGCAACCGCAATGATGTACCGGATTGCTTAAATGCAATGGATTTATTTGCCTTACCCTCTTTTGGTAACGAAGGGGTGCCACAAGGTATTATGCAAGCGATGGCTTGCGGATTACCGGTGGTATCAACCACAGTAGGTGCAATTAGTGAAGCGGTGATTGATGGTAAAACTGGTTTTACATTGGCACCTCAAGTACAAGAAACCCTAATCAATTACCTTGCTAAATTAATGGCCTCTGATGAGTTACGTCAACAAATGGGGCAAGCGTCATTAGCCCATGCCAAAGCTCAGTTTGGTTTAGATAACATGCTAGATAAAATGGAAAAAATATTTATTAACGCCATTAGCCTTAAAGATAAATCACGATAATTGATATCCTATAAAGTCGCTAAGGGCTAATTATCCTGTATCTGATGTTATATTTTCATTCTGTTTATGAATATTTGTAATGCTTTTTAGTGTATAGTCTGGAAAGTAAATGTATCATTTAAACTAAATAAAAAGTGTATGGATCCAAAAAACATATTGGTTATAGCAATTGCGCGTTTTGGTGATACGTTACTGATCACGCCGGTGATCCACGCACTAAAAGAGCGTTGGCCGAATGCCCGTATTCATGTATTGGCGCATAAACGCAGTGCCTGCATCTTGCAGCACAATCCTGATATTTTTAGTGTTAAGCCTTTCTCGAAAAAGCGCGCCCGTTGGCGAGGATGGTTACCCCATAAACCTTATGATTTAGCTTTGGTATATGGAAATGATCATTCATTAGTGCAGTATGCCCGCCGTCAATCACAACATGTAGTGGCTTTTGCTGAAAATAACCAAAAGCAATCAGACATAACATGGGTGGCTTACCCTAAAGAGTTAATGGTGGCACAAAAAGAGCGTGCTTTATTAATTAATGCATTAGGAATTTACCCAACCAATTGGCAATTACGCTACTCTATTAGTTCAGAAGAAAAGCAATTTGCCCAACAGTTTATAGAGAGTAATGCATTAATTAATAAGCACATTATTGGCTTACAATTACAAAGTTTTCCTGCCAAAGCTTACCGCGATTGGCCTATAGAACACTTTTTGCAGTTAGCCAAACAGATAATGACTCATGACGAGCAGGCCTATTTTCTGTTATTAGGTGGGAAAGAGAGCCAACAAGTCGCCATTGAACTGGCGAAAAAAATAGGTACTGAGCATTGTTTGGCATTAGCAGGGCAAGTTTCTATGCGCGAAAATGCTGCCATTATGGCGCATTTGTCGCTCTATATCGGGGTTGATACAGGGCCGACGCATTTAGCTGGCGCGTTAGGTATTCCGATGGTAGCCATGTATCACAGCTATCATCCCGGATGTTATTTAGCGCCATTACAACATTCATGTTGTCATATTATCCAACATCCTATTGCGTTAGCCGATGCAAGTCGTGAAGATAGTATGTCTGATATTTCTGTCGCCAATGTTTGGCATGCCGTTAGCGATATTTTAAATGGAATAAAGGTGAAACAGTAACTCATGAAGATTGGCTTAATTGATGTCACAATCACAATGTCTTATGGTGGGATCCAAACCGCAGTATGGGAGCTTGCCAAACAGTTACATGATGCGGGACATGAGGTACATCTTTATGGGGGCAATGGTGATGTCAGGCATGAACTAGCAGGCCGACAAATTCATATTCATACCTATCCTTATACACCAAGAGAGAAAGTTATCGATCTCGGTGGTCGTTTTCGTCGTATTGTTGAACGTTATAGTTTTGCTCGCTATGCTAAACAAGATGTTATTCGACAAAATTTTGATTGGGTTATTTTAACCAAGCCGTTTGATTTCTTTTGGCCTGCAATGATGCCCAAATCTTGCTCGACACGTTTTTGTTATATGAGTGGTGGCACCAGCTTTTTTAAAGGTGATCGTAAACTGGCGAAAAAAATCTCTGCTTGGGTTGCGTGTAGCCATTTTAATGCTTGGCAAATTCAGCAGCATTTTAAACAATTTCCTGCGGTTATCTATAATGGTGTTGATATGGCAAAGTTTAAGCCTATGACAACATCTTTGCGCCAACAGCTCGGTGTGAGTGAGCCTACATTTTTATTGGCATTTGCGGGGCGTGTAGTCGGTTGGAAAGGCTTAAGTGTTGCTATTGATGCAATAGCCCAATTGCGAGATGAAGACGTTAAGTTACTGATCATCGGCGCGGGGGATGCGCTGGAACAATTAAAAAATAAAGCGATGGTAAAAGGTGTTGCTGAACAAGTTATTTTTCATCAACCAGTTGAGCACGCAATGTTACCTGAGTTTTATGCCGCTTGTGATGCAGGGGTTTTCCCAAGTATCGGCGATGAAGCATTTGGGATCACCATTGCAGAAGCAATGGCATGTGGAAAACCGGTGATTGCCAGCTATATCGGCGGTATTCCTGAGGTGGTAGGCAATGAGCAAAGTGCAGGATTATTGGTAACCCCAGGTGATGTAACCGCGATGGTGAAAGCCATCAACCATCTTCGGGCATTGCCGGATAGAGGTAAAGCGATGGGTGAAAATGCACGCCAACGCATTGCTTCTCACTATACTTGGCAACATTCAGCACAACGATTACTACAGGCATTAAAAACAGAATGATGAAAATCGCCTATCTTGATCCTTATCCCGTTCCCGATTTGCGTGTGGCTTCATTGCAAATATTGCAAAACGTTGATGCGTTTGCCCGTGCCGGTGCACAAGTGACGCTAGTCACCCCCAAAGGACAGTATCGAGATAGCGATATTCTCGGGCGTGATATTCATAACAATGCGCGGTTAATTGCGCTAAGAGATATCAGACGTAAATGGTATTTTCCCTTTAATTCTCAAAAGCTATTTTCATTACAAATTGCACGTTGGTTAAAACAACACCCTGTTGATGCACTATTTACGCGTAATTTAAAACTGGCCTGTTATCTGGCTGAGAACCATGCAGATATTCCGCTTTTTTTCGAAAGCCATGAGATTTTTGCGCAATCTTTTGCAGAGTCGCACTCTTTTGAAACGAAAAAAAATCGCCTGAAATACCATAAACTACTAAAAATGGAGAAGTTGGTATACAGTCGCGCAACGGCAGTATTTGTGCTGACCTCGCTGTTAAGGGACGATATTATTTCGCAATATCAAGTAACCACGCCTATTACTATTGTACCCGATGGGGTGGATTTATATGCCGCAGATAGCAACAAAGATAGCCATAGAGATATAACCGCTACGACCAATAATGTAACAGAGGTACTTTATCTAGGTAGTTTGCATAAATGGAAAGGGATCCCCACCATGATGCGAGCGATGAAATATCTGGATAATGCTAGACTGAATATTGCTGGTGGAACGGCTGAGCAAATTAAAGGGCTGCAATTGCTTGCTAAGGAGATGGATGTAAAAGAGAAAGTTAACTTTCTTGGTTTTATCGATCCTAAACAACGCTTTCAGGCGATTGCTCAACATGATATTTGTGTGCTGCCTTTAACCTTAACCAGTATCGGTAGTCGCTACACCTCTCCGTTAAAACTGTTTGAATATATGGCGATGAGAAAACCGGTGGTTATTTCAGATTTTCCATCAATTCGTGATGTGGTGGATGAAAAAGCGGTGAGTTTTGCTGATAGTGGTGATGCGCAGAGTTTTGCCCAACAAATTAAATTACTAAGAGAAGAGCCACAACGTACCAGTGAGAAAATCAATCACGCCCGCTCATTAGTTGAAAATTATTACAACTGGGATAAACGGGCAGAGACGATTTTACATACCATCAATAAACTGATTAGCTAACAGATGTATTTTCTTGGGTCGGTGTTGCTGAGGGCTGATTTAATAATGAATAGCGCAATGCTAACATTAACCCTAATAAAATACCCACTTGATTAATATAGGCATTTTCAAATAATCCACGCAGTACATAAATCCCTAAAAACGATATTAATAACACTAGCGCTGCTTGGCGAATAATCCCCTGATTTTTGCGGATCAGTTGAATACCCTGAGCGATAAAAGACGCGCAGAAATAGAGTAGACTTATTAACCCCAAAATACCGCCGGCAAACCAGAAAGCTAAAAATACATTATGGGGGCCAATGGATTTTTTAAAAAACCAGTTTTTATGCTGTTTTACTTGCTGATTATAAACATTATGATAAAGCTGATTACCATAACCATAGCCTTTAATAGGTTGTTCTAAGATCAAATCTAAGGCTGAGCCTTGGGTGCCTCCATCAAATCTTAGTCCGCTATTGGTTTGCGATAGTTTATATTTAAGTTTGGCGTTAATAAATTGGTTATTAGGTAATTGTGTTACACCGAAAAAGAGCGCAACGCAGATACCCATGCTGAGTAAAGTAAATATCCACTGGCGATTAATGATTAAGATAAGTAATGTGCTAATCGCTAATGCGACCCAAGCCCCGCGTGCTAATGTCCCTAAAATTGCAAATAAAAATAATAGGCTAACTACACTTAATAAAAGCCAATTAATTATCGAATGATTTTTTTTCAATGCCCATAAGGCCAATATAATAGGAAAGAAAAATAGCAGAGCATAAGAGATTTCTCTATGCGCTAATTGACTTTTTGTTGTAAAAGGCAAAAGATTTTGCTGATATTCCAAATAATACTGCACCAACTCCTTTGCCATAATCACCAATAACCCCATGGCGAATGACACCATCACCATCTTCGCAATTGCCGTAGGTGTTTCTTTATACAATACAATGGGAAACGCAATGGCAAAGAGCAGTAAGCCATTTAAAATCGGCTTATTAATCTCCTTTAGACTCAGTGCGGGCTCTACGGAAATCACCACTGAATAGCCAATGGCGAGCAATAAAAAAAACAGCGCATAGGCGAGATTATTTTTAAAAATCTGACCAATAGTGCGAAAATCACGCACCAGATACCAAAGTGCCGTTGCACCAATTAGCCCCATCACTATATTTTTATAGCGAGTGATATCGGGTAAGTAGATCAATATAATGTAAAGTCCAATAATGGATAAATTCCACAAAGATTTTTTACTATCGTCTTTAAACAACATCATAATAAGCTACCACTGTCCTTTATGTTATATTGCTCTAGCGGTTTGTGGGGATGAATGGCTCATCATACAATAAAAATGATGTTATCGCTGTATTTCTCAAGTGACAATAATGGAGTGACTTGTGCCAGAATTACCAGAAGTTGAAACCAGTCGCCGAGGTATTGAGCCTCATTTAGTGGGCAATATCTTGCACTACGCGATAGTGCGTAACAGTAAATTACGTTGGCCTGTTTCTGAAAAAATCAAAACCTTGCTGGATGAACCGATTTTAAGTGTTAAACGGCGCGCTAAATATCTGTTAATTGAATTAAATCAAGGATGGATCATTGTTCATTTAGGCATGTCCGGCAGTGTACGTATCTTGCCAGAAGAGCAGCCTGAAGAGAAACACGATCATATTGATTTAGTGTTTCGTGATGGCAAGGTACTACGCTATACCGATCCGCGTCGTTTCGGTGCATGGCTATGGTGTGAAGATTTAGCCACCAGCTCCGTATTAGCCCATTTAGGGCCAGAGCCGCTTTCGGCGCAATTTAACGCGCAATATTTATATCAACAGAGCAAAAATAAAAAAATCGCCATCAAACCATGGCTAATGGATAACAAACTGGTGGTGGGTGTCGGCAATATTTATGCGAACGAAGCACTCTTTTCATCAGGGATCATGCCAGATAGAAAAGCCAGTAGCTTAACCGAGCAAGAGTGTGACGTATTGGTTAATGCCATTAAAACGGTATTAACTCGCTCGATAGAGCAAGGGGGAACCACTTTAAAAGATTTTCTACAATCTGATGGTAAACCAGGTTATTTTGCCCAAGAGCTATTTGTCTACGGGCGCAAAGATAAAGCGTGCTTAATTTGTGGTCATACTATTGAAAGTATTAAGCAGGGGCAACGTAGCACTTTCTTTTGCCGACATTGCCAACATGGTGAAATAACCGATTAACGCTTACCGAGCTTTTGTAGCATTGCTGTAGCAACCACTTCAGGTAAAAAAGTCGATACATCGCCGTCATGACGTGCCACATCTTTGATCAGTGAAGAAGAAACAAAAGAGAGATTTTGTGAAGGCAACAAAAAGACACTATCGAGATCTGGGGCAAAATGACGGTTCATATTCGCCAGTTGCCACTCATATTCAAAATCAGAAACCGAGCGTACGCCACGGATCAAAATGGTCGCTTGCTGTTTTTTAGCAAAATTCGCCATTAACTCACAAAAGCCGACAACTTCCACATTCGGCAAGTGTTGGGTGACTTCTTTTGCTAAAGCGACACGCTCTTCTAAACTAAACATAGGGTTTTTACGGGCGCTGGCGGCAATAGCTAATAACACCGTGTCAAACATCCCCGCAGCACGAGTGAGAATATCAATATGCCCATAGGTGATGGGATCAAAGGTTCCAGGGTAGATAGCTTTATTTTTCATATTCACGGTTTTTCCGGCTAAGTTCCCATAATGAGGCGTATTTATTAAAGGTATACTGTGCATTAACAAATGCCAATATTAATCCCTGTTTTCCATCTAAAATACCCATTCTCAGTAACCAAGTTTTAAAAAACGCCCCCAGCGTATGGCTAATAATGGCGCTATAACGGGTGGTTTTACCCTGCTGATTGCGCTCTTGTGCCCATGCTTTAGCGTATTTTAGCTGTTTTTGTTGGAACTCGATTAAATCACGACAAGTAAGATGCAGCAGATCCCCTGGTAAAGTTTTAATGGTTGCGCCTTGGGTTTCTAATGACTCATGAACCAAATTATCATTATATTGATACTGTTCGCGAGCATAAAGGCGGGTTACTTTATCGGGATACCAACCACTATGTTTCATAAAACGGCCCATAAACAGGTTACGGCGAGCACAATTATAAACCACACCCGATTCAGGTTGTTGTAACACGGCTTGAATACTGGCTTTTAACTCAGGGGTAATACGCTCATCACTATCAATCATAAAAATATAATCGCCTGTGGCGTATTGCTGTGCTAATTGTCGCTGTTTACCAAACCCCGGCCATGGAGTATTACTAAATACTTTAGCCCCTTTTTCACGGGCCAACTGGCAAGTTGTATCATCGCTCCCTGAGTCTAAAACAATAATTTCATCAGCCCATTGTACCGAGTCTAAACATGCTTCAATAACATCCGCAACATTTTTACTGATCATCACGACCGAGAGGCGTTTATTTTCACTCATCAATGACTCCGAGGTGGCAGATAAGGAGAGAGTAAGGTTAATAAGCGCAATAACGCCCCTTGATTTTCATGAAGTACCTCAACGGCATGGTGTCCATAATAGCGGCGATAATCTTCATCATTGAGTAATGAGGCGATTGCCGTCGCCATAGAGTCACTATCAGTGACGGTAATTAGCCCTTCAGCTTGGTCTAACTTGGCACAGATATTTTTAAAATTAAAAGTATAAGGCCCCATTAATACCGGAATAGCATGGGCTGCGGCTTCTAATGGGTTATGTCCACCGCGCTCGACTAAACTGCCTCCAACAAAGGCCAGATCAGCAATACCATATAGCAACATTAACTCCCCCATAGTATCGCCTATCACCACTTGGGTTTGTGCATCGGGAATAGCATTACTACTGCGTAGGGTATATTTAAAGCCGGCCTCTTGGGTAAGTTGTTCTGCTTTTGCAAAACGTTCTGGATGGCGGGGAACTAAAATCAGCAACAGTTGAGGAAATTGTGCCAGTAATTTTTTATGGGTATCTAAGACAATCGCCTCTTCCCCTTCATGGGTACTGGTGGCTATCCAGACAGGGCGATGTGCTGCCCACTGGCGGCGTAATGCCACAGCTTTAGCAGCGAGTTCAGGGGTGACCGAGATATCAAACTTTAAGCTACCGGTAATATGCAGATGTGAGCGTTTTAGCCCTAAAGCAATAAAACGTTCGCCATCTTCCTGATTTTGGGCAGCAATTAAGGTAATTTTTCTCAGCATCGTTTTGACAAAACTACCTAGTTTTTGATAACCCGCCGCTGAGCGCTCTGATAAGCGAGCATTAGCAATAATCAATGGGATTTTGCGACGATAAAGCTGTGAGATAAGATTTGGCCACAGCTCTGTTTCCATGATGATCACCAATTTCGGATCAACCGTTGTAAGAAAACGATTAACCGAGCCGGGTAAATCATAAGGAAGGTAGACATGGTACACATCGTCACCAAATGCAGAGCGTACGCGCTCTGAGCCTGTTGGTGTCATGGTGGTGACGGTAATAGGTAAATCGGGATAATGGTGGCGTAATGCACGAACAAGAGGTACGGCGGCAAGTGTTTCACCCACTGAAACGGAGTGCAATAAAATGCCATGAGGCGCGACTTTGCCTCGACAAAAGCCATAGCGCTCACCCCACCGTTTGCGATAGGCGGGTGCTTTGCGGCTGCGTAATAAAAGACGTAGCCAAATCAGAGGTTGAATAAGGTAAAGAAGTACCTGATATAAACGCAACAACATGCTATCAAATTCACTTATCTGGACGAAAGCCTATAGTACCACACTGTGTAGGAGAAAGTGTGTAAAACAAGTCGGCGTGTATTACGGAATTAAAGCGATATACTGCTTTAAAATATGGTTTATTTCAAATTTTGCATAAGATGATGGCAATATTTGAGGTGGTGCGTAATAAGCGAGACGTAGTTTATCTGCGAGTGAGTCTGCATCCATATCTGAAAGATAGTTAGTCAGTTCGTCTGTCATAATTTCACTTACGCCACCAGGGCAACGAGTGCTTACAATGGGCGTTCCACAGATAAGAGCTTCAATTAGTACGGTTGGTAATCCTTCACTGTCAGAGCTGAGTGCAACAACTTTAGCACCTTGAATGATAGGGAGTGGATTGGCGATAAAACCCGCTAATATGACTTTTTCATTTAAATTGAGTTGGGCAATTTGCTGCTGTAATTGTTGCTTAATAACGGGAGTACCTTCCCCTAATAGAATAAGTTGACAAGGTATATTGGCTTTAGCGAAAGCATTTATCAATCTATCTTGTCGTTTAACTTCATGGAATCGCCCAACATGCAAAATATACGCTTTCCCTGCAAACGGGTTAGGTTGTGAGGCTTTATGTTGGATCTCCATAATATTAAATGGGTTATAAATTGTTTTTAATTGTTGTGCATCGACGCCAATAGCATGTATTAAATCGTCTTTTACCGCATTAGAAACACAAACAAGGTTTTTATCTTTATAAACTCGCTGAATTTTCTTCTTTTTTAACCAATAAGAGAAACCCGATTTATTACCAAGATAAGATTGTGAATAGATCCCATGAATACAGTACCAAACATTACAATGTTTTAGTTGTTTCGCTCGACAAACAATACGGTCTGTCTTATGTAAATTAGAAAGTACCAATGCAGGACGACCTTTTTGTGCAAAAAGTCGCGTTAATACCTTATCAAGAGATTTTGCTCTGCGAGATATCTCTGTTAGTTTTCTAAAGATACCTCGGTATTCATCATGATCAACAATATAGTCAATAAAATCAGGTAATTCATACGCCAATTTATTATGTAAGGATAAAAGAGTGACTTGATATCCTTGCTGATGAAAACCATTAGCCAGCCTGAGCGTGACATTTTCAGCGCCACCACCTGGTAATCCATCAATAATAAAAAGTATATGTCGTTGATTCACAAAGTTAATATCCGTTTATAAAGTGAAATAAGCTCGTCTGATAATCGCTTCGGTGTATAGGGGAGGATAGTTTCTCGCGCCACTTGCGACATTTCAGACCATGCTGAGTTTGTTGGAATTTGCACAATTGCCTCTGTTAATGCAGGAATATCTAACGCATCACAAACAAACCCATTTTTACCATTTTGAATAAATTCTGCACCACCACAACTGGTTGAAGTGATCACAGGCAAACCACATGATAACGCCTCAAGAATAACATTGGGAAACGGATCGTAAAGCGTTGGTAGTAATAAGGCATCGGCTATTTGATAAAAGTCGAGCGTCTTTTTTTGCATACCCAAAAAGAAGATACGCTGTCTACAGCCTAATTGTGTTGCAAGTTGTTCATATTTTGGCTGATTTTTATCACTACCTACGACAAGTAAGATTGACGATGTATTGGCAATGGCTGAAATAGCTGCAGCTAACCCTTTTCGTTCAAATCCCGATCCTACATAAATAAAACAAGGCTTATCTTGAGGGATATTATACTGTGTTTTTAAGCGCTGTTTTTGAGAATTTGTTGCTGGTACAAAAACATTATGGTCAATTGCATTATAAATAACAGATATTTTATCGGCAGAGAGGCCAAAATCCGCAATAATTTCCTTTTTCACCATCTGTGAGTTACAAATAACTTGTTTTAACGCTGGATCAGCATACATCTGTTGTTCTGCATTCATCACATAACGGTGGTATCTATCATAAAATAACCAACGTCCTTTCCAACGAGGTAATATTTTCTGTCGTTGTAATAACCAACGACGATGTACGCCATCACCTGCACGAAAAATATCACATCCCGCGATACGCTCATGGCTTTGTACAATATCAAAGTGGTTTTCTTGCCAGCATGCTCTAGCCGCTTTAGCAAAACCAGACTCCCGACTAATACGACCATATTTTTTGGGGTTGCATAGATGTATATGCCAATCAGGATGGGTATCACCCTGCCATTGTCGAGTAATGACGTTAAGTTCTAGTGCATCACTAGATAAGGCATCAAGTGCACGTGCGATAAAGCGCTCAGCACCGCCATCTGGACGGTATTTTTGTCTAACAATGGCTAATCGTAAAGGGGCATTCATTAGCTTAAGTACCTTTTTGCTGCATTAAATACAGCATCAACGGGAATAGCAGAAAGATAACGTTGTTGTGTATCGGTTTTTATTTGATCTGGGTGGGGGATTTTAGCGTAATTACCTGCCCAAATAGTTTCTCCAATGGCTTGCCAAGGATGCCAATGCTCTAGTTTTGATGGGCCAAAGAGTGCGACTAGCGGTGTTTTTAATGCAGCCGCCATATGCATAGCTACAGAATCAACACCAATAAAAAGAGCCGCATGATCAATTAATGCCGCAAGCTGAGAGAGTGATGTTTTTCCTGCTAATACATTAATTGATGTTTTATCAGGACACTGAGCTAAAATATTTTCTATCATCTCAAGCTCTTTCGCTTCTGGCCCTGATGTTAACACAATTGAGTAATTATCTTGCTGAAGCTGAGTAATTAATGTCGCCATTTTATCTTCATTCCAACATTTAAAAAACCAACGAGAGGTTGGTTGAATAACAATATAGTTTTTAGGGATATGATGCTTTTTAATTGTCTCTTCTAACCATTGTTTATCTTGGTGGCTATATGCCATGGTAACATCAGAAATAATTGGTACATTAAGAGGGGCTAGAATAGAAAGATTTTGCTCTACAGTGTGTAATTGTCCATGCTCTGCAGTAGGGACAATAATGTTATGACATTTTTGCCAAAACTTACTATTTTGCCGTTTTTCAAATTCAAACCCTAGGCGCACTGGGGCTTTGGTAACTAAGGCGAAAATAGCGGCTTTCCATTGGTCAGCTAAATTCACCACTAAGTCATATTGCTGTTTTTGTAAGATTTTCCCTAGTTGCCACTCTTTTTTTAATCGTGTGAACTTACCTTGATATTTCCAATTTCGGTCAAGATAAAAAATATGATTTATTAATGGATTATGTTCAAGCATCGGTAATGTTTCTTTGTATAATAAAACATCAATCTTTGCATTAGGATAAGCTGATTTTAACGAATTAATAACAGGTGTCGTTAATAACATATCTCCATGATGTTGAAGTTTAATAACCAGTATTCTGTTAAATGATTGATTTATATTATTCATAATTACTTTAGCTTCAATGAGATACTTTAATTGTAAACAAATCCGTAGAATGCATCTACCATACCTTGTTTATATTATTTGAATTGACGTTTTCTACTGCGTAACATGAGTCAATTGATACAATTATGAGCCTATAATCCATAAGTTGACGGGGAATGCATGAAAAAACCAGCATTTATTATCACATTAGATACCGAAGGCGATAATCTTTGGGAAAATGAGCATAACATTACTACGCAAAATACGCATTTTTTACCCCGTTTTCAGCAACTTTGCGAACGTTTTCAATTTAAACCCGTTTGGCTAACCAACTATGAAATGGCAATAGATGAAGCCTATATTGAGTTTGCACAAGATGTGATAGCCCGTAACACTGGGGAAATTGGTATGCACCTTCATGCATGGAATAGTCCCCCACTTGTTGCGTTAACGGACAATGATCTCCATTATCAGCCTTATTTAATTGAATACCCCAAATCGCAGATGCGTGACAAAATTGCCTTTATGACTGACTTACTGGAAAATAAACTACAAACAAAAATGTTAAGTCACCGTGCTGGGCGTTGGGCATTTAATGAAACTTATGCGCAGCTATTGATTGAATTTGGTTATCAAGTCGATTGCTCAGTCACACCCAAAGTCGATTGGCGTTTTACTAAAGGTGATCCGGCACAATCAGGCGGTACAAATTACAGTAATTTCCCAAGCCATGCGTACTTTATGGATGTTAATGATATCAGCAAAGCAGGGGATTCAACGTTACTTGAAGTGCCAATGAGTATTCAATATAAACATTCCCCTTTTATGAATAAAATTAAGCAAGGGTACGATAAGCTAAGAGGTAAACAACGTTCACCTTCTGTTAATTGGTTACGCCCTAAAGGGGGAAATGCACAACAGATGATTGAAGTGGCACAAAAATCTTTAGCTCAGGGTCACTCTCATATTGAATTTATGTTGCACTCTTCTGAGTTTATGCCTGGTGGAAGCCCTACTTTTAGAACAGAACAAGATATTGATGGCTTATATCATGATTTAGAAACACTATTTAATTTCTTACAAGATAAAGTACAGGGAATGACATTGGCTGAGTATTATCAAAATAGAGTGCAGGCAAAATAAGATGAAGTTAAAGAAATTAAAATGGGTGCACTGTTTTTTAAATCTCTATAACCCACTCTTTGGTAAGATGAAAAAAACGGCAACATTTTCATCTGATATCAAATTTAACAGTATTGTTATTTTTTCAACCACAGCGTTGGGGGATTTTATGTTTAATACCCCAGCCATCAGAGCAATTCGTGCACATTATCCTGATGCACATATCACACTGGTTTCTAGTGTAAAAAATAAGCTATTAGTGGAAAACTATGAGCAAATAGATAGTGTGGTGTATTGGGATAATAAGATCAGAAACTTGTTACCGGTGGCTTTACAAGCTAAAAAGTATAAACCTGAGTTAGCGATTATTTTACATTCCCACCTTCCTTATGACGTATTATTTGCTGTGATGGCAGGTTGCCAATATATTTTACGCAATACTTTTCATGTTATTCCTGAGTGGTTCCGAAAATGGATTATTGCTGAACACCAACCCTCTCAATATCATGTGATCCAAAGCAAATTAAATATTATTCGTTATTTAGGAATTGATTGTTCTGATACTAGAATGGAGCTCCCTTGTAAAATAGAACCATTAGCTCAAAGTAACAATAGCATTGTTGGTTTTCAGATGGGAGCATCAACACAAGAGCGTAGATGGCCTGTTGGATCTTTTGTGGAATTAGCGAAAAAATTAATTGATAGTGCGCCATTATTACAAATAAAGCTAATAGGTTCATCGAGAGAGCTGGAATTGCCAGAAGAGTTTTTTGCTTTATTACCTGAAAGATATCATCAAAATATAGAAAATCTGGTAGGAAAAACCTCACTACCTGATCTGTTAAGTCAAATAAAAACCATGGCGGTATTAGTTACGGGAGACACCGGCCCGCTACATTTGGCAATAGCATTACAAGTACCTACGGTAAGTTTATTTGTAACCGCAAATCCAAAGTGGACAGGACCTTATCAAGATCTTGATATTCATACTATTATCCATAAGATCCCGCAACAAGATGAAAATAGAGCACTTTCGATGGACTTGATTACTGTTGATGAGGTTCTAACTGCAGTAAATAACACCCTAAAAGATAAATAACTTTTAGGGTATTGGGTTAAATATTAAGTATATTAAAAACCTTTTGAGGCGTGATCTCCCCAATATCCCCACCTGCTGCTTTTAACGACCTTTGTGCCTTACCATAACCGCCGATTAATCCCGGATCGGTAGGGCCAAAGAGGGTAATATTCGGCTTATCTAAGGCTGCGGTTAAATGGCTTAATCCGGTATCGACAGAAACGACACTTTGCGCTCCGGCAATCACTTGAGCCACTTCTGCGAGTGACATTTTGGGTAATACATCAACATAGTCAAAACCTTGAGCAAGGCGTATTGCACGCTGATGTTCATGCTCTGCGCCCCAAGGTAGTTTGATACGTAAACCTGAATTCGCCAGTAATGCAATTAACTCTCGCCAATGGGTCTCGGGCCAATGTTTCTCATCACGGGTAGTGGCGTGTAAGAAGACTAAATAAGGGCGTTTATCAATAGCGGGTAATGAGAGAAAATGCTGTGCTATACCATAGTCCCCTTGAGTGGTGGGGAGTGGGTAATTAAGGCTGAGGGCAAATAGCTGGCGGATACGCTCTACCGCATGCATTTTTTTACTGACATTGTGGCGAATATCATAGAAAAAACTCGCTAAAGGCTCTCTAGCACTTTGACGAGAATAGCCGTGCTTAGTGCCTTTCGCATAGCGTGTAACTAAAAAAGCGCTTTTTAGTAAACCTTGGGCATCAATCACCGCATCATAATGATGTGCTTGTATCGCGTGACGAAATTGTGCACGCTCAGCGCGAATAGGCGCACTAAACCAGTTTTTACGCCAACGGCGTATTGCGACAGGAATAACGGTATCAACAGCTGGGTGCCAGCTTGGAATTTGTGCAAAACCCTCTTCAACGGCCCAATCAAAACAGATCTCAGGATATGCTGCTCTTGCATCAGTTAATGCTGGTAGGGTATGCAGTACATCCCCCATGGAAGAGGTTTTAACAATCAGTACCCGCTTCATAGCGATGGCTCCGTAGCGAGTAATTGCTCGAGTTCGCTAAAGACTTGTTCCGGTTGAATGTCGATTAAGCTTTGGTGATAACCTTGTTCAGCATCGCCTTTACGCACTTTGTGATAGCCAGTAATTAAACGAATAACACGGGCTTTATCAGATAACGGGGGGGTAAAGTCGGGACTACTTGGGCCATAAAGGGCAACTAATGGACGCTCTAATGCTGCGGCGACATGCATTAAGCCAGAATCGTTACTGACCACGGCTTTACAAGCGGCAATGAGGTTAACGGCTTGCTCAAGAGTAGTCTCACCGGCCAGATTAATACAAGCAGCTTGGGCATCGGGGGTTAAGGCGTGTTTGATCTCTTCCCCTGCAGGCTTATCTTTTTGTGAACCGAATAAGAAAATCTGATAGCCATATTCGCTAATAAGTTTCTGGGCTAATGTCGCGTAGTGGTAATGAGGCCAGCGTTTAGCTGGACCAAATTCCGCCCCCGGACAAAAACCGATAGCAAGGCGCTGTGTAGATAATGAAAAGTGCTTAAGTGTGGTAGTGATATCTTTGTCAGAGACAGCCAGTTTTGGCCATAATAACGGCTTTGGTAACTCAGCGGCTGAATGTACCTGCTGTTTATCGTAAGCTAGCGCGACATAACGCTCTACCATTAATGGAAATGCAGCTTTATCCAATGGGCGTAAATCATTTAATAATCCATAACGCATTTCTCCTCGCCAGCCAGTACGTTTAGGAATAGCGGCAAAGAAAGGCACTAAAGCAGATTTAAATGAGTTAGGTAAAACATAAGCATGAGTATAACCTTTGGCTTTTAGTTGTTTACCTAAGCGGCGACGCTCACCAATTGCTAAGGCACCGTGACCTAAAGGCATAGCAATGGCATTATCGACCTCGGGCATTTTCTCTAATAATGGACGACACCAAGCGGGTGCCATCACATCAATAGTTGCCGCGGGATGTAACGCTTTTAATGTACGATATAGGCTTTGGGACATCATCATATCCCCAACCCAAGAAGGCCCTACCACAAAAATTTTCATAAACCGCGATTACTTATCCTGATTTAACCATTGCATATAAAGAGCAACACCTTCTGCGACCGTTTTAAAAGGTGCGCTGTAGCCTGCTTTGCGTAAATTTGTCAGATCAGCTTGTGTAAAGGCTTGATAGCGACCTTTGAGTTTCTCAGGGAATTCAATATGCTCCACAGAGAGCTCTTTATCGTTATGATAAGCGATAACTGCATCAGCCACGGCTTGGAACGATTCTGCGCGGCCGGTACCACAATTATAAATACCGGAGACATTGTTGCGCCAGAACCATAAATTAACCGCAGCCACATCACCCACATAAATAAAGTCACGTTGGAAGGTTTCACTACCTTCAAATAATTTTGGATTTTGCCCGTCATTGACTTGTGTATTTAAATGGAAGGCAACACTGGCCATACTGCCTTTATGCCCTTCACGGGGGCCATACACATTGAAATAACGGAAACCACACACCATAGATTGTGCTTCAGGTAAAATTTGGCGCACATATTCATCAAATAAGAATTTAGAGTAGCCATACACATTAAGTGGGGCTTCATATTTTCTTTCTTCAATAAAATGATCAGTACGGCCACCATAAGTGGCAGCAGAAGAGGCATATAAGAAAGGAATTTGGCGATCGAGGCAATAATGCAATAACTCTTTAGAATATTGATAGTTATTATCCATCATATATTTGCCATCCCACTCGGTAGTAGAAGAGCATGCCCCTTCATGGAATACGGCATCAATATCACCAAAATCATCACCGGCTACAATACTGGCAATAAAGTCTTCTTTATCCATATAGTCAGCGATATTAAGATCGACAAGATTCACAAATTTTGTGCCATCTTTTAGGTTATCAACCACTAAAATATCGGTATAACCTTCATCATTTAATGCTTTAACAATATTGCTGCCGATAAAACCTGCACCGCCAGTGACGATAATCATATGGCTACCCCTTTATATAAAATCTAAAAATTAGCTCTGCAACTATAATAACACTGAACAGCATGAACGGTAGCATTCATCATAGAAGAGTAGACTGAAATTCTTGAAAATCGCAGTGATGATTAGTGATCTTAATTACATAAATAACATTATTTATTTACATTTGTCGTTTTTAATAGAACAAAAGCATAAAATAAGAAACAATAATGATTATATTATAGTCAACTCTAGCTCTTATCTCTTTTCGTCTCTGCCTTAGGAGAAAGCATGTCTACTCACTCTTTCTATCAACAAATTAATCAACAACTCGAACAAACACGTCAAGATGGCTTATTTAAAAATGAGCGGATCATCACTTCTTCGCAAAGTGCCGATATTGCGGTTGCTGATGGTAGTCATGTTATTAACTTTTGTGCCAATAACTACTTAGGTTTAGCTAACCACCCACAACTTATTGCAGCGGCGAAAGCGGGAATGGATAGCCACGGTTTTGGTATGGCGTCGGTGCGTTTTATCTGCGGAACGCAAGATCTACATAAAACATTAGAAAAGAACATTGCTGAATTTTTGGGTATGGAAGATGCCATTTTGTACTCCTCTTGTTTTGATGCCAATGGTGGGTTATTTGAAACACTGATGGGATCTGAAGATGCAATTATTTCTGATGCGCTAAATCACGCATCGATTATTGATGGTGTTCGTTTATGTAAAGCCAAGCGTTATCGCTATGCCAATAACGATATGGTGGCGTTACGTGCCCAACTTGAACAGGCCAAAGCAGATAATGCCCGCCATATTATGATTGCCACCGATGGGGTGTTCTCTATGGATGGGGTGATTGCTGATCTAAAAAGTATCTGTGATTTGGCTGACGAATATGGCGCATTAGTGATGGTGGATGACTCGCATGCGGTGGGTTTTGTCGGCGCACAAGGGCGCGGTACTCATGAGTATTGTGATGTATTAGATCGCGTCGATATCATCACAGGAACATTAGGTAAAGCTTTAGGTGGCGCATCGGGTGGTTATACCGCAGCTCGTAAAGAAGTGGTGGAGTGGTTACGTCAACGCTCTCGTCCTTATCTATTCTCAAATTCTTTAGCCCCTGCAATTGTGAGCGCCTCTATTGCAGTTTTAGATATGCTGAAATCAGGGGATGAACTGCGCGCTCGTTTATGGCGTAACGCAGCACTTTTTCGTGA
Source organism: Proteus sp. G3927 (assembly GCF_963894685.1). Classification (NCBI taxonomy): domain Bacteria; kingdom Pseudomonadati; phylum Pseudomonadota; class Gammaproteobacteria; order Enterobacterales; family Morganellaceae; genus Proteus; species Proteus sp. G3927. The sequence goes on from NZ_CAWQGX010000018.1 coordinate 146,094, forward strand.
AAAAATGACGGCAGCAGGTTTTACTTTGGCGGGGGCTGATCACGCGATTATTCCTGTGATGTTAGGAGATGCCAAATTAGCGCAACAATTTGCAGCACGTTTACTTGATGAAGGTATTTATGTCACCGGCTTTTTCTACCCAGTAGTACCACAAGGGCAAGCACGTATTCGTACACAAATGTCAGCGGCACACACCCCAGAACAAATTGAACGTGCTGTTGCTGCATTTATTAAAATCGGTAAGCAACTTAATGTGATTGCATAAGGTTCTAATATGAAAGCATTGTCAAAATTAAAAGCACAACCCGGTATCTGGATGACCGATGTACCCGTACCTGAGCTTGGTCATAACGATGTGATGATCAAGATCCGTAAAACTGCCATTTGTGGTACAGATGTTCATATTTATAACTGGGATGAATGGTCACAAAAAACCATACTGGTTCCCATGGTGGTTGGCCATGAATATATTGGTGAGATTGTTGCTATTGGCCAAGAGGTTAAAGGTTTTAATATTGGTGATCGCGTCTCGGGGGAAGGGCATATTACTTGCGGTCATTGTCGTAATTGCCGTGGTGGGCGTACACACTTATGCCGTAATACCATTGGTGTTGGCGTAAATCGTCCCGGTTGTTTTGCGGAATATCTGGTTATTCCCGCCTTTAATGCATTTAAAATTCCTGACAATATTCCGGATGAACTGGCGGCTATTTTTGATCCCTTTGGTAACGCAGTACACACGGCGTTATCTTTTGATTTAGTGGGGGAAGATGTACTGGTTTCAGGTGCGGGACCCATTGGTATTATGGCGGCAGCAATCTGTAAACATGTGGGGGCACGCCATGTGGTGATCACCGATGTTAATGAATACCGCCTTGATCTGGCTAAAAAAATGGGTGTCACCCGTGCAGTCAATGTTAGCAAAGAAAATCTAACAGATGTGATGAAAGAATTAGGTATGACCGAAGGCTTTGATGTTGGATTAGAAATGTCCGGTGCGCCACCGGCTTTTCGCACCATGCTTAGTACGATGAATCATGGTGGTCGTATTGCTTTACTGGGTATTCCTCCCTCAGATATGGCTATTGATTGGGGACAAGTCATTTTTAAAGGATTATTTATTAAAGGTATTTATGGTCGTGAGATGTTTGAAACATGGTATAAGATGGCGGCGCTGATCCAGTCGGGTCTTGATCTCTCACCGATTATTACTCATCAATTTCCTATCGATGAATTCCAAAAAGGCTTTGATATTATGCGTTCAGGTCAATCGGGCAAAGTAATTTTAGATTGGCAGTAGGAGTTATAAAGCGCCCTGAACGGTGAAAGGGCGCTACCTCTTTTAAATAAATACCTATATTGAGGGTAAAATAGATTTGTATTATATTTGTCGATGAGGTTTTTCTATTATTCCTCTAACAAGATTATTTGAATTTGTAACAACTAGATATTTTATTTTTTTACTTTGAAATATTTTCTTTGCATGAAGAAAACTTTCAGAATCACCAAAAATAGCAATATTCTTTTTAATTCTTCTATTAGTAACGATGTCACCAATAGTTAATGTACTAAGATCCATCATAAGAGTTTTATCTTTATCAACAGCGGAAAGGAAGTATTGAGCAATTTCTCGTAGATCTACGATGAGCTCTTTGTCTTCACAATAGATAAAGCGGCTTTTAGGAATTGGTAATAAGGCATCTGAACTTTGGACAATAGTAAAATCGATATCCGCTTTATCTTTTAATAGGGGTTTAGGTTGTCCAGATGGTGCTGGTTGCGATGCAATAACTAACTCAACGGTTGAATGTGATTTCACCCAAATTTGAACTTCATTATTGATATAACCTATAGCCTTTAAAATATCTTGATAGCGTGCATTATAAGGTTGGTCTAAAATTGGCTCATAATGAGCGATTCGATTCCTAAAATCATTGATTTTCTTTATAAGAGCAAAAAACTCACCTCGAGATAGGGATAGGTTACTATAGCTAAATTTAGAGAAATTAGTTCGCCAAAATTTATTGTAATCAGCGTGAAGTAGGAATGTCCAAAACTCAAATGTGCTACTAGCGACTACATCGTCGATAGAGTTTGATTTTGCGTTTGACTTTGCTTTTTGTAGGCTATCTTTGCTTTTGGGTTTGAGCATATCAATAAAGTTAGGATCTTCATGCCAATCATCACGATTGAATGCTTCTTTTAGTACCCACTGTATGCGATTTCGTAAAGTTACTTCTAATATATGTAATGGAAACAACAGAGATTTTGATAATCTAGCATTATATAGATATTGATGAAATGCTTTTTCGTAATCATAACCAGCGCTCCTCATATAAGGAAGCAGTCTTTCAATAGATAGGCTTGTTTCAATCCATTGTGCTTTTTGTTTTAAGTTAACTATTTCTGTATATGGGTAAGGTTGTTGACTTTCCGCCATGTTTTTCTATAATCCCTTTCAGAGCAGTTTTTTGGCCCCACTGGCAACTTGTGTTGTTATGCGCCCTTAAACAATCTACTTAGAGTCCCGAGGCGAGCTTTAGTTAGCAGACCTTGGGATTTGTCTTTTGGGGATATAATAAACAAAACAATTAGCCTAGTCCTCTCAAAAAATAGAAATTAATATCATCTTCTTTTTCTTCAAGTAACCTAATTTGATCTGAATATTTTCCACTAAATATTTTTATTTATTCGACTTTATCTTTGTTGCTTTCTAAATGCTGGGAAGGGAATTGCTTATCTTGTTCGAAGGTCATTAATTTTTTAGTAAGTACTTTCATAAGAGTACTTTTTTTCATTGAAATAATGGCTTGTTGTGCTGGCTTTAACCATGTTGCAGGTTTTGGCTCTTTAGATTGTTCTGTTGGCGGTATAACAGCGGGTGGCTCTTGTACCATTGGGCTGTTTGGTGAAGGGGTTAACAAACCACTGGGTGCGACTAGCTGAATATCGGCAGGTAGTAGTGGCAACTGCTGTTGTAATGCCCTTACGGTTGAAGGGTGGGGGTGACCAATGGCAATAGCAAAACCATTTTTACGCGCTAAATTAATAGCACGATTAAGCTGTTGTCGGGTTTCTGCTTCTGTTTGCACATTATCTAAAAATACATGCCGGCGTAAAGAAGGAACGCCAGCCGCTTTGGCTGCCGTGGCCGCTTGCGTATTGCCTATAGTGACACTATCAAGAAAATAGAGATCAGAATAATTAAGGGCTTTGATCACTCTATCCATCGCTTGCCTATCCGATGTCATCGCACTCCCCATATGATTATTCATACCCACAGCATAAGGCACACGATTAATTGCATTTTGAATAATACGATTAATTTCAGCCTGATCCATGGAAGGCTTTAAGGTATCTTTTTCTAATGGCTGTTTACTAATGGGTGCCATTGGCATATGAATAAGAATTTCTCGTCCTTGGGCATGGGCTTTTGTCGCCATCTCTTTACCATGGGGCGAGTTGGGTAAGATGGCAATAGAAACGGCTGTTGGCAGTTGTAAGATTTGGTTATCTTCTTTTTTTCGATAACCAAAATCATCAATAACAATGGCCAACTTTGCCGAAAAAGCAGGTGCACTGAATAGAAAACTTAGCAACATTAAACTAAGTGTTAGCGCGATATTTCGTTGTAATGTGCCAAGTAAATGCAAAACTACCTCCCAAGCCAAGGAACTGGGTTGACTGCTTTTCCTTGGCGTCTAATTTCAAAATAGAGCGCTGAACGCTCTTGTCCACCACTGTTTCCTACCAAGGCGATAGGTTGTCCAGCTTTGACTTGCTGACCAACATTGACTAACGCACTTTGGTTATAGCCATAAAGGCTCATATCCCCTTTACCGTGCTCAACGACGACCACTAAACCATACCCTTGTAGCCAGTCGGCTAACAGCACCCGACCATCCGCAATCGCTTTTACTTCAGTGCCTTGTGCTGCGGGGATCACAATTCCTTTCCAACGTAATTCACCCGAGCCGGAAATAGACTCACCAAAGCGGTGTAATAAACTGCCTCTAATAGGCCAAATAGCCTGACCTGCAGGTTTACCCAATCCGCCAGTACGGGACATTAAAGAGCGTTCTTCTGCGGTGGGTTTATAGGTCGAACCACGCTGTTGCGCTTCACGTTGCTTGGCGGCAATACGAGCAGCTTCCCGTGCTTCACGCTCAGCTCGCGCTTTGGCTTCACGCTCTGCTTGAGCAATTTTATTTCTTAAGCGTGCTTCATTAGCACGCATGGTGGCTAAATTGCGTTGATCTTCTTTTAAGGTTGATTCTAGTTGCGTTAATGTTTTTTGACGAGCAACTAGCGCATTATCCAGTTTTTGTTTCTCTTGTTGCTGTTTGGTGAGTACCTGCTTTTGCTCGTTCTGTTTCGCTTGTTGGGCGTCTTTTTCTGCCTGTAGCTCTTTGGAAGTTTGCGCCAATTGCTCCATTGACTGTTTACGCGCTTCATTTATATAACTGTAATAGGCTAAGATCCGCTCTTCTCGCTGACCTTCTTCACCGCGAAACAGTAACTCAATACCTTGATGTTTCCCTTGTCGGTAAGCCGCATCGAGTTGGCGTGCTAGCAGTGCTTGTTGCTCGTTATATTGCTTTTGCAATCGGGCAATATTTGCGGTGATGGTTTTGATCTCTTTAGCTAAGGTTTGTAAGCGGTTTTGCGTCTCATGCACAGAGCGGCTGGCATTAGCGATTTGCGTCTCTTGTGATTTGAGTTGTCCAAGTAAAGCCGTGCGCTGTTTTTGTTGCTCTTGAACGCGCTTTTCTTTTTCAGCAATGGTGGTTTGCAGATCTTTTAACTGACTACGATTATCCGTTAATGTATTGGCAAAAGCGCTGGTTGCAGAAAACAGAGATGTGCTAATCAGTAGCGTGATTAACGGTAAAGAAAATACACGGTAAGTACGGTGTGTTGTGTTCTGAAGATCCTTTTTCTCTGCCATCTGACCAAAGTACCTTTAATAACAGTTTATAAGATTATTTCATGTCGCTAATCAACTGACCAGTTAACAGGAAATAAAGTCGTAATTTCAGATAATACCTAACAGTTAATCTAATGAACTCAGAGATGATAATAAAGCAATAATAGTCGGAAAGAGGAAAAAAGCAGCACAATGTGTAACAGCGCAATAGAATAGCTATCACGCTGTACACAGGATAAGTTATTGTTCGACGATGGTACCCCACAGATCATATTCATCGGCATGCTCAATCAGCACACGTACGATCTGTCCTGGCTCGACATCAAACTGCTCATTAAGGTACACAGCACCATCAATTTCCGGCGCATCCGCCATACTACGGCCAATAGCACCTTCTTCATCCACTTCATCAATGATAACCGGTAAAACTTTACCTATTTTCTCTTGCAGACGCTCGGTGGAAATTTGTTGCTGTAGTTGCATAAAACGATGGTAACGCTCTTCTTTTACCTCTTCAGGAACTTGATCAGGTAATTCATTCGCTTTCGCACCTTCAACGGGGCTATATTTAAAACAACCCACGCGATCTAAACGAGCTTCAGTCAAGAAATCCAATAGCATTTGGAAATCTTCTTCTGTTTCCCCCGGGAAACCGACAATAAAGGTTGAACGTAACGTTAATTCAGGACAAATTTCTCGCCAACGTTTTACACGCTCTAAAGTACGCTCAACAGAGCCTGGGCGCTTCATTAATTTCAGCACTTTCGGGCTAGCGTGTTGTAGCGGAATATCTAAATAAGGCAAAATTTTGCCTTCTGCCATTAATGGAATAACTTCATCCACATGTGGATAAGGGTAAACATAATGTAAACGTACCCAAATCCCCAATTTTGCCAGTTGTTCACATAAACTGACCATACTGGTTTTAACTGGCATACCATCCCAAAAACCGGTTTGATGTTTGGTATCAACCCCATAAGCGGAAGTATCTTGTGAGATAACCAGTAACTCTTTCACCCCAGCATTGACTAATCTTTTCGCTTCATTTAACACTTCACCAATTGGGCGACTGTCTAAATCACCTCGCATTGAAGGAATAATGCAAAAAGTACAACGGTGATTACAACCTTCAGAAATTTTTAGATAAGCGTAATGACGAGGGGTTAATTTAACGCCCTGCTCGGGAACCAAGCTGGTAAATGGATTATGAGAAGGTTTGGGAACATAGTGATGGATATGTGATAACACTTGTTCATAACTATGAGGGCCGGTGATTTCCAGCACTTTTGGGTGAACTTCACGGATTTGATTTTCTTTGGCACCTAAACAACCGGTGACGATAACTTTACCGTTTTCATCGAGTGCTTCGCCAATGGCTTCAAGAGATTCTTGTACTGCGCTATCAATAAAGCCACAGGTATTGACGATGACTAAATCAGCATCATCATAGGTAGGAACAACTTGATAACCTTCTGTACGCAGTTCGGTGAGGATACGTTCAGAGTCCACTAAATTTTTAGGACAACCTAAAGAAACGAATCCAATTTTAGGCACTTGATTTGTTTGCGACATGCTCGTGTTCTCAATACTTTTAATAAATAACAAATAGTGGTTGTATCTCAGACAGGTGTGAAATTCTACGTACGAGTGACTATTTTTGTCACAGGCTTTGATGATGAATGCTGATTTCTTAATAGCTTACCTGAAGAGAGATCCGGTAAAGTGAAAAGAGAGACTCTTTTAAACGCTGTTTTACAGGATTTTTCGGCGCTAATGGTACATAAATCCGTCAATAAAAAAAATGATTGTTGAGAAACTTTCCGCAAAAACTGAAAGAGAAACGAAGGAATAGGCTGTAATTGCGCCATGACAAAGGTATACTTTGGCTCTTTAATACTATTTTTAACTAACGAGAGTGATTGCATCCTATGCTGCAAGAAGTAATGCAATTTTTTAGCCGGCACACCCTGTTAAGTTTTATCTGGATTGCGCTGCTGGTGGCGGTCATTGTATTGACCTTTAAAGGCCTTTTTTCTAAAACGAAAAATATTTCCCGTACAGAAGCGATTTCTTTGATAAACAAAGAGAATGCGGTTTGTGTTGATATCCGTAGCCGTGATGAGTTCCGTAAAGGACACATCATCGATTCTATCAATTTAACGCCTTCTGAGATCAAAAGTAACAATATTGCTGAGCTGGAGAAATATAAATCACAGCCGGTGATTGTGGTATCACCATCAGGTATTGAGGGTGCAAAACCTGCTGAAAGCCTTATCAAATTAGGTTTTGAAAAAGTCTTTATTTTAAAAGATGGTCTTTCAGGTTGGAGTGGTGAGAATTTGCCACTGGCAAAAGGTAAAAAGTAACGAGCGGGCAGATTGAGTTCTATACTTACTGCTATTCAATTTAATAAGGATATAAAAAGGTAAGATTATTATGTCAGAACAGCAAAACCAAGAGATGACTTTTCAAATTCAACGTATCTACACAAAAGATATCTCTTTCGAAGCGCCAAATGCCCCACAAGTTTTCCAAAAAGAGTGGCAACCAGAAGTTAAATTAGATTTAGATACTTCTTCTAATACGCTAGCTGAAAATGTATATGAAGTTATCTTACGTGTCACTGTTACGGCAACAATGGAAGAAGAAACCGCTTTCCTGTGTGAAGTACAACAAGCAGGTATCTTTACTGTTGAAGGTATCGAAGGTACACAATTAGCACATTGCTTAGGTGCATACTGCCCGAACGTATTATTCCCTTATGCACGTGAATGTATCACCAACTTAGTGGGTCGTGGTACTTTCCCACAATTAAACTTAGCACCTGTTAACTTTGATGCGTTGTTTATGAACTACTTACAGCAACAACAGCAACAGGATGCAGCAAACTCAGGAGTTGAAGAAGCTTAATGAACGCTTCTATGACAGTTATCGGTGCCGGTTCATACGGCACCGCTTTAGCGATTACCTTAGCGCGTAATGGGCACGATGTTGTGCTGTGGGGGCATGATCCCAAGCACGTTGCGGCATTAGAACAAGCGCGCTGTAATCAAGCCTTTCTGCCCGATGTTTCCTTTCCTGATAGTTTATATATGGAAGCTTCTTTGCAAAAAGCGATTGAAGCGAGCCGTAATATTCTTGTGGTGATCCCAAGCCATGTGTTTGGTGAAGTACTGCAACAAATCAAACCCTTTTTACGTCAGGATGCACGTGTTGTTTGGGCGACAAAAGGTCTTGAAGCACATACTGGTCGCTTATTACAAGATGTTGCCCGTGAAGTATTAGGTAATGAAATCCCGCTCGCAGTATTATCTGGCCCTACTTTTGCTAAAGAGCTTGCCGCGGGTTTGCCCACCGCGATTGCAGTGGCCTCGACAGACAATCTCTTTTTAGAGCAGTTACAACAGCTATTTCATTGTGGTAAAAGCTTCCGAGTCTATAAAAACCCTGATTTTATCGGTGTGCAACTGGGGGGCGCTGTTAAAAACGTGATTGCTATTGGTGCGGGTATGTCTGATGGTATGGGATTTGGCGCTAATGCGCGTACTGCACTTATTACCCGTGGTCTGGCCGAAATGAGCCGCTTAGGTAAAGCCTTAGGTGCAGATGCGGCAACTTTTATGGGCATGGCTGGTTTGGGTGATTTAGTTTTAACCTGTACTGACAACCAATCACGTAATCGTCGCTTTGGTATGATGCTAGGTCAAGGTTTAGATGTTGATACAGCCCAAGAGAAAATTGGCCAGGTAGTCGAAGGTTATCGTAACACCAAAGAAGTTCGCGCATTAGCCGAACAAGTGGGTGTAGAGATGCCAATCACCGAACAGATTTACCAAATTTTATATCAACATAAAGATGTAAAAGAGGCTGCATTGGCTTTATTAGGGCGAGCAACCAAAGATGAGATAGACAGCAGCCTGTTGTAAGTTTATTTTAAATAATATTCTTAGGGTATCTGTTTTAACTATCCATTTGTTTGAAAATTCAAAGCCTAAGTATTTACTTAGGCTTTGGTGTAAAAAATGAGAGTGAGTATGTCGCTAGAAGAACTAACAAGAGTCTGGGATCATATTAAAAGCGAAGCGCGTGCATTGGCAGATTGTGAGCCAATGTTAGCCAGTTTCTTTCATGCGACACTTCTCAAACACGAAAATTTAGGTAGTGCATTAAGCTATATGCTGGCCAATAAGCTGGCAACTCAGACTATGCCAGCCATTGCAGTACGAGAAATTGTTGAAGAGGCTTATAGTCACGATAGCTCAATGATTGAGTCGGCCGCTTGTGATCTCTCCGCGGTACGCCTACGTGATCCCGCAGTAGATAAATATTCAACCCCATTGCTCTATTTAAAAGGGTTTCATGCATTACAAGCCTACCGTATTGCCCATTGGCTATGGCAACAAAATCGCCAAGCGCTAGCCATTTATCTACAAAACCAAATATCAGTCACCTTTGGGGTGGATATTCACCCTGCGGCACGTATTGGACACGGTATTATGCTCGACCATGCGACAGGTATTGTGATTGGTGAAACGGCGGTGGTTGAAAATGATGTCTCCATTTTACAATCTGTGACCTTAGGGGGAACAGGTAAAACAGGAGGCGATCGTCACCCGAAAGTGCGTGAAGGGGTAATGATTGGCGCAGGAGCTAAAATTCTTGGTAATATCGAGATTGGTCGTGGTGCTAAAATTGGTGCTGGCTCGGTAGTATTACATGAAGTACCGGCTCATACTACGGTGGCGGGGGTGCCTGCCCGCATTGTCGGTCGTCCTGATAGTGAAAAACCGTCATTCGATATGGATCAACACTTTAATGGTGTTGTACCCGGCTTTGAGTGTGGTGATGGTATTTAACTATGCATGCTCAAGCTAAGGTTACCCTTGCTGAACTAAAAGATTGCTTACAGGCTGAATATATTGGTGATAAAAAACCCTTTAGTTGGTTAAGACTATTTCATCGAGTATTTTTCTGCCAGCGTTCCCGTTACCTATTTTGGTGGCGGGTAGCACAGTATTTTTATTTCTCTCCCCATCGCTTTTTACATAAATTAGGTATTCGGATCGGTGCTAGCAATAATCGTAAGTACTGTAATGATATCTCGTTAAAAACCCGTATTGGTAAAGGCCTTTCTTTACCACACCCGATTGGCATTGTACTGACTAATTACTGTCAACTGGGGGAATATGTCACTATTATGCAAGGGGTGACTATTGGCGTAAAAGAGAAAGGGGGAAAAGCCAATATCCAAGTAGGAAACCATGTTTATATTGGCTGTAATTCGTCCATTATTGGTGGTGAGATTAAGATTGGTGATAATGCGATTATTGGCGCCCATGCATTAGTATTAAAGGATGTGGGAGAAGGGTGTCGGTATATCAATAAGATGAATTTTGAAATTAATAAATATTGCTGAAAATAGATAATGAAAAACAATATGCCCAAAATTACCGTATTAATGTCGGTATACAATGATGAGAAATACCTTCAGGAGTCTATTGATTCTATATTAAATCAAACATTTAAAGAATTTGAGTTTCTTATCATTAATGATGGCTCAACGGATAACTCATTATCTATCTTAAAAGAAAATGCCAAAAAAGATCCCAGAATAAAACTGATTATTAATGAACAAAATATCGGATTGATCGCTTCTTTAAACAAAGGATTACAATTAGCTTCATGTGATTTAGTTGCTAGAATGGACTCTGATGATATTGCCGTTTCAACCAGACTAGAAGCGCAATATCAATTTATGTTACAACATCCTGAAGTGAGTGTTTGTGGTGGTGCTTTTATCTACCAAGAAGAGCCAAATAGAATTAATACTTATCCAGAAACACATAGTGATATTGTGATTTCTAGTCTTTATGATTGCTCCTTGGCGCATCCAACCATTATCTATCGTAAGCAAGATATATTATCTGTTGGTGGATATGATAAAGCAGACCTCTATGCAGAAGATTATGGTTTATGGGTGAACTTAATTATTGCTGGAAAATTTAAGCTCCATAATCTTCCTGTACCACTTCTTTATTATCGTACTCATCCAAATGTCGATCGCTCGCAATATAAAGCGATACAAAAAGATACCGCGGAAAGAGTAGGGCAAAAATTATTAATGTATTTTGGCATTAACGTGAATAAAGAGGATTATTCATTATTATTGGATAATGATAAAAAAACAGTAGAGCAAGTAGTACGCTGTAAAAGGTTACTTGAAAAGATTAACCAACAATTTAATGCTAAAGAGTATCGAAAAGAGTTAATACAAAAAAATGAATTTAAGAAAAGATTATTAGAAAGAAAGATATTAGTAACTGATTTCTCATCATTTTTAATAAAAGTAAGTGCAAGATGGTATTTCTTGATAAGAAAAATAACTAAAAAAGCTAAGAAATAAAACCGAAAGATATAAAAAAGATACAAAGAAGATATAAAACAAGAAAAGCTAAAACTAGCACAAAGCATATACATAAAAATGACCTCGAGACAATGAAGTCTAGAGGTCATTTTTTATGGTTATAAATTAAAAATATAAATTAATCTCTTAATAATGCCCCCGGATAGCCTAATTGACGCCATGCCTCAAAAACAACCACGGCAACCGTATTAGAAAGATTCATACTGCGGCTATCTGCTAACATTGGCACACGGATTTTTTGTTGTATTGGCATATTATCCAACACATAAGGTGGTAAACCTCGTGTCTCAGGGCCAAATAGCAGATAATCCCCATCGTGATAACTTACATTACTATGGGCGGGGGTACCTTTAGTGGTTAATGCAAACAACCGCGCACCTGTCGGGGATTGTGCATTATCAGTGCTTAATCCTTCACTTGCTAAAAAAGCATAATAATCGTGATGCTGTTTGATATCAGCAAACTCACGATAATCAAGCCCTGCACGGCGTAGCCGTTTATCATCCCAAGTAAAACCCAATGGTTGGATCAAATGAAGATGAAAGCCTGTGTTGGCACACAGGCGGATAATATTACCCGTATTCGGTGGAATTTCGGGTTCAAATAAGACGATATTGAGCATATAAATTAGTTTTAATCGTTACCAAAGAGATCACGAGTATAAACTTTTTCTTCAACATCGTTTAGTGCAGAAGCCATTCTATTGGTAATAATGACATCAGACATTGCTTTAAACTCATCTAAATTATGAATTAATTTTGAGTTAAAGAAAGTCTCTTCTTTCATTTCTGGCTCATAAATCACCACTTCAATCCCTTTCGCTTTAATACGCTTCATAATCCCTTGGATTGAAGATGAACGGAAATTATCAGAGCCTGATTTCATAATTAAACGATAAACGCCAACAATCTTCGGTGATTTAGCGATAATAGAATCAGCAATAAAGTCTTTACGAGTGCGGTTAGCTTCCACAATGGCGCCAATAATATTATTAGGCACTGATTCGTAGTTGGCTAACAGTTGTTTAGTATCTTTTGGTAAGCAGTAACCGCCATAACCAAATGATGGGTTGTTATAGTGATTACCAATACGCGGATCTAAACAAACACCTTCAATAATTTGTCTTGCGTTTAGACCGTAAGCTTGGGCGTAGCTATCGAGTTCATTAAAATAAGCAACACGCAGTGCGAGATAAGTATTAGCAAATAACTTAATGGCTTCTGCTTCTGTAGAATCAGTAAAAAGAACATCAATATCTTTTTTTAATGCCCCTTGTTGTAAAAGCTCAGCAAATTTCTCTGCTCTTGCAGATTGCTCACCAATCACAATACGAGACGGATAAAGGTTATCGTAAAGGGCGCGACCTTCACGTAAGAACTCAGGAGAGAAGATAATATTATCGGTATGATATTTTTCTCTCATCTGTTTAGTAAAACCAACTGGAATGGTTGATTTTATAATCATAGTGGTGTTTGGATTATATTCTAAAACATCACGAATAACCGACTCTACAGAAGAGGTGTTAAAGTAGTTAGTTTTAGGATCATAATCAGTAGGAGTGGCAATGATAACAAATTCAGCATCTTTATAAGCGAATTCTTTATCTAAAGTTGCCGTAAAGTCGAGCTCTTTAGTGGCTAAAAACTCTTCAATTTCTTTATCAGAGATAGGAGAGATTTTTTGGTTTAATAGTTCGACTTTTTCTTTATTGATATCTAATGCAACAACTTTGTTGTGCTGGGAAAGGAGTATCCCGTTAGATAGACCGACATAGCCGGTTCCTGAGATGGTGATTTTCATAATATATTAAAACCATATGGAATATATTGCAATATACGTTAAGCAATAGAAAGGAATGAGTAATACTTATCTTGCTTTAGCGATTTCAATAATTTCTGTAGTTGATATTGACGGTGTTCTAGGTAAATAGATAACTTTACATATTTTTCCTAAATGATCAAATTTTCCCTCCCAATCATTTCCCATCACTAGAATATCAGCATTAAAGCTTTTAATATAATATTCTTTTAATTCTAAAGATTCTTCAATGAATACTTCATCGACATATTTTAATGATGATATAATATCAATTCTATCGTTTTGATTATATATAGGGTATCTGTTTTTTTTCTTGAAGTTTAACTTATCAGACGATACCCCTACAATTAAATAATCACCTAAGCTTCGAGCTCTTTCAAGTATTTTTATATGCCCTATATGAAAGACATCAAATGTTCCAAAAGTTATTATTCTGACGGCCATCTTTTTTTATACTCCTTCATAATGATAGATATATTGTAGTCTGTGATTGAACAATTATCTGGGATAAAATTTAATTTTTCTGCTAAAGTATTTTGTTCTTCGATATTAAAACAATCATTAGACACTTGTGCACAAAAATCGATAAAGTCAGTATGATTTTTTATTATGGTTTTAGGGAAAATTTCTTTATATAGAAATGAAAAACCTATTTCCTTAACATATTTATCTAAATCATAAGGTAACAATGCAACTGGTTTTTTTAATAATAAATAATCGCAGTAAATACTAGAATAATCAGTTATAAGACCAGAGGTAAAATATAGAGCATCAGAGATATCTTCACAAATTTTTGAATTAAAATTTAAAATATTAGTTCTTAGGTAACTATTTAAATTAGACTCAAATCTAGGATGTAATCTCAATAAAATAATTATGTTAAGTTGTTGAAGTTCTCGATTCAAATTATCGATATTATCTTTAATGTAAGGAAATAGTTTAACATCGTCATAATGACGCCAAGTAGGAGCATAAAGTATATATTTTTTATCCTTTTGAAAAGAAAAGTTTATGTTTTTATTTTTATTTATTAAATCTTCAATTCTAGGCTGTGGTGCCACAACAATCTTTTCTTCATTAACACCAAATGCTCTAGCCATATATTTTTTAAAAAAATGTGAAGAGCTTAAAAATAATGAAATATTACTCTTGTTTAATCTATAAAAAGATTTTTTTAAGAAACCTAAATTATTTTCACATAATCCTATATTTTTTATTGGCGTTCCATGACCTAAATGATAGACAAATCTTTTCCTATTTAAGAAAATTCCTGAACAAGGTGTTTCTAATGTACTTAAAATCCAGATAGCCGCAGTATATATTTTAATGACATTGGTTTTTTTCTTATTGCATATAAAATAGTTGCCATAAAGAGATGTTAGATATTCTCTTTTATTTTTATCATTGATAACAAAATATACTTTAAAACCTAGAGCTTCAAGTTTATTTCTAGAATGAAGAAATAAACTTTTAGCATTCCATGTAAACTCTTGATTACATGCAGAATTAAATATAATAGTTTTTTTTCTTTTTGTATATATATATGAATAATATATTGAAAACAAAATTCCTTTTATAAAATGTAATATTCTATGAAAAAGGTATTTATTTCTAAAATTTTTAGATGTACTCATCAAATAAATCCTTCCATCTTAAAAAAATATTTTCTAAATTAAACTCTTTAGCTCTATTTTCAGCTAAATCTAAATTTTTTTTATTAGCTACACAATTCAATAAAAGCAATATTTCATTTGAAATCAATCTATCGTAATCACCTATAGATTTAGTATATAATGAAGAAGTAGTTCCATAATTTGGTATTAATTTCCCATAGGTAATATTATCTTTAATTAAAAGCTCTCTGGGGCCGGAAAAACAGTCACTAGAAATAATAGGAGTTCTACAAACCATTGCTTCTATTAATACCATAGGAAGGCCTTCGTATAAAGAAGGGAAAACAAAAGCTGATGATTTATTCATATATATGAAAGGATTTTCTTTAAAACCCTCGAAGATTACTTTTTTATCTATATTTAAACTTTTGCATAGATTTTTTAATATTATTTTCTCTGGTCCTTCACCAATAATTACTAAATATAAATCAGGTTGCTTTTTTAATGTTAAATAAAATGCTTTTATTAAATGCCAGTGACCTTTTTGTGAATCTAATCGACCAATATTTAATATAAATTTTTTATTGCTTAGATATTCTGGTAACTGAGCGTTTAATGATTTTTTTATTAAATTAAAGTCAACAGGATTAGGAATGTTTATTATTTTATTATAATTTGAATATTTTTTTTTAAGCTGAGAAGCTAAATCTTCAGAAACAGTGACAACGGCATCTGATTTTTTTAAAATAATTATTTTTAATAGTAATTTTGTTATTTTAGAGTATCTTAGTTCAACGTTATTATGTACTGTCGATATCGTAATTTCTTTGTTTTTTGTTTTTGTTATAGAATTTATAATATCACAATGAGGAATATGACTAATAAAAAAATCATATTTATTAGAAGTTTTTATTTTTTTTATTTTTAAATATAACTTAATAAAGTTAAGTATTTTAAATACCCCCCGTTTTCTTTTTAAATTTAAATTTATTAGGTTTCCTGAAAATGGGAATTTAACAGATTTATTTTCTTCTACGATTATATCAACGAGATAACCTTGATTTGAAAACATGATGGAATGTAGAGCTGCAACTCTACTAACTCCATTATCTTTTAGATTAGGTACTAAGATAGCAATTTTTTTCATTTTTAACCTAGCTTATAAATATATTCTGGTAAGGTAAAAGCCCATTTGAATTTGATAATGAAGCCAAGAAACTTATTAGATAGAAACAAGTAATTACAATACTAATAATAAATTTATTCTTATTAAAGCACATAATAAAGAAAGGAATGAAAAAAGTATCAAAAACGGTGAAGTAATATGATGGCCTGACAAATATAATGTTATCTAATGCTAGTATTCTAAATGAAATGCCTATAGAAAACATAAGAAATAAAAAATTATATTCTTTGGTTTTCATTTTCTCATTTCTGACGACAAATTTTATAAAATAAATAAATAGGAATAATATAACGTATAAATAAACACCAAGCCCAGAACCTCCATAGTCAACAGGATTTTCCAAATATCTGGCATATTTTTCACCAAGAATGTTAATCAAACTATTTATTGTTAAACTAAATATACCTGACTTTACTAAAATAAAAGAAATGGAGACAATAATAAAGCAATACAAGTTTTTAATATTTATTTTATATACAAAATAAAACGGAATAAATAATAATATTGATTTGTGAAATAAACTACCTATTAAAATTAATATTAGGAAATAAAGAAAACGTCTTTGTTTTATGAACGTAAATGATAATAAAGTACAAGAGAAAGCGATTCCCTGCCTGATACCATTAAATGGCAAAAAATATAAGTTACTAATAAAAAAGAATAAAATTATAAGAAACCTTTCTTCAGGTGATTTATTCTTAATTCTATTTTTTATGGCTAAAAATAAAGTGAAATTTGTTATTAGAGAAGTTATGAAAATAAGACTAAAAAAGCCTTCTTTTTCTTGTGGTAATAATTTTGATAAATAGTAGAATCCATATTCTAGTCCGCTATTATAACTATTATCATAATGAATGTTATAAAATATACTTTCATAATTAAAATAGTCAGTACCTATTCCATACCTAAATCCAGAGAATGATAATATTAATATATAAGATATAAAACTTAAAGGATAATAAATATTGTTATTAGATCTAAATGGTATAGATAACAAAATTAAATTTGTTATTATAAATATAATGTATATTGCCATATTATTTTTTTAGCAAATAAAATTTATAGATAATTAAGTATAGGAAGAAATTTAGTTCATAAATAAATTTGTTTTTTCCAAAAATGTTTTTAATTATATTATTTATTTCAATAAATTCTTTTCTCTTAGAATAAATTTTCCCTAAAGGAAAAGAGCGAATAAAATTATTAAGAATTATTTTTTTATCCTTTTTTATGAAGTTTTCTAAATCAATTTTTTTTAGCGTATTGTTTCTTATAGAAATACTTTCTAAAGCTTTAACGCTATCAAATCTTCTATGAGAAAATGTATACATAGCCGAATTGCATCTTTGAATATAAAATAAATTAATATTATCCAATTTAGTAAAACTATTAATGCTGTCTATACATTCATATATGAATTTCAAATCTTCTCCATACTTATAGTTTTCATCAAACATTATTTTTTGAGAAATTTTCTTTGAAATTAT
Source organism: Proteus sp. G3927 (assembly GCF_963894685.1). Lineage (NCBI taxonomy): Bacteria > Pseudomonadati > Pseudomonadota > Gammaproteobacteria > Enterobacterales > Morganellaceae > Proteus > Proteus sp. G3927. Next base: position 163,549 of record NZ_CAWQGX010000018.1, read on the forward strand.
AAAGCTCCCCATGAATAAATAATATTTTCTACATAGTAATGCATAAACTAAATCATTTACGTCTTTTTCTAAATATGTCTTGTAAATTATATTCTTATTATTTGGAAATACTTTTATTGTGTCCCAATATATTAAATCAAAATTTTTTATTTCTTCCGAATGTTTAATTAACTCATCAAAATTTATATAATCGTCGCTATCTAAAAATAAAAGTTTTTCTTTTTTTGCAAATAAGATCCCTTTATTTCTGGCTGACGAAACACCTTTATTTTCTTGTTCAAGATAAGTTAACTGAGGATTAATTATATTTTTTATATCTCTAGCTATATTATCGGAGCTACCATCATTAATAATGATAACTTCACCATCGATTTTTTTTGCAAATAGTAGTAAAGAATCTAAATTTTTTTCTAACGATTGCCAATCATTATAGCATGGAATAATGATAGATATCATAGTTGGAAAGGCCTATTTATTAGTATTAAGTGCTTTCTTTAAAGTTAAAGATGCTATGTTTTTTTCTTTTTCTAATATTTCATTAATTAAACAATAATCTATTTTATGATTAAAAAACTCATCATTTAAATCTTTAGAAGAAAAAATGATTCTATTTTCTAAGCTAAATTTTTTTAAAATAGAACTGAAACGAGCTAATCCACGGTTTATATTACCTATAGCTATAAACTGTTTATTAAAAATAATCGAAAATACAACACCATGAAATGAGTCAGTTACAACATATTCAGCATCCCAAAAACCACGCAACCATTGTGTAACAGGAGGATATACTTTGTTATTTTTATCAGGCATTACCGAATACGGAGTTAATTTATATTTTTTAGCTACAATATTAATTATTTTTTCTTTATCTGGTGATGAATCTAAAATATATGTCATCATATTGCCTGTGTTTCTAGATATATTATCTTTTTTTATTAACTCAATATAATCCTCTTTGTTTAATAACATTGTAGGGTCTAAAACATGTTGAGCATTTAGGTTAAAATATTTTTTGCATAATTCAACACCAGAATCTTCCCTGACTGATATTAAATGAAATTTCTTTGCTAATTCAGAACAAATTTTTAATTGTTTTTGAGTAAACTCATTACAATTATCTAATCCAAAAGAAGCTGCATAAGCAATACGAATTGTTTTTATATCGTTTTTTAAAAAATCTAAAAAATAAGTTGTTATATTAGGTGAGTATGCAGGACGCCAGACTTGATCACTACCAACTATATAAGCATCAAAATTATACTTATTAAGTTTATTTATCTCTTTTATTGATTTTATTTTTTCAGTTGTTTTGATATTTTCATTTATAAATTTAGAAGTATATTTTCGAATTGTTTTTTTTTCTTTTTTAGATATAGGAAGAATAGTTATATTTTTTCTCCTAAGTAGATATTTTTTAATTATATTTACTATTATACTTTTTATTCCCCATAATTTTGGTTTTTTAGGACGAATATCAACTGTTAATACCTCAAAATCATTTTTTATCAGATATTTTTGTAAAGCATAAGCTTGTAATAATCCACCATAATTAGTAACTAATGGTTGAGTTAAAATACCTATTTTCATAGACTACCCTTTCATTTTAATTATTAATCTTCTTTTAAGATGATTTAATTTTGTTAATATTTTCAATATGGTTAGATCAAGTTTCATTTTTTTATCAAATGTTATATGATTTTTTTCTTTTAACCATAGTTCGAGACTTTTTCTTCTGGTTTTCATTCGCATTCTTTGTATTAATCTCTCTAGAATATCTATTCTTGAATTAAATATTCTTTTGGGGGGAATTAAAATTCCTAATTTTTTAAACCTTCTTATACGAAAAGGTAGGGCATTATGTCTATGAGTAAAACTACCTTGCTGAGATTTTAAAAATTCATCTGTTGACAATTTAGTAATGTTTAACTCTTTATTTTTTATCCCGTAAGTAATAATGTCATTTGCTAATTCCGATCTTGTAATTATGACATTATTTCCTTTCCCATCATCAGAGAAAGGTTTCATCCATGCATCTCCAACTGATATATCGGCTAGTTCTGTTGTTACATCATCACATAAATCACAAGCATTTGATTTAAATAATCCTGTGCCCCACATATCACCTACAGCAGACATTTTTATTAAATTTATATTATTTTTTTTATCATAACATCCGAATGAATAATCACTTGCTTTACTATTAATATCTTTAATTCTAAATTCAGGATTTTTATATTCATAAGGATTAGCTCCTGCTTTGCTTGCTAAATATTCTGCAAAAAAACTACTTTTTATACCACCACAAATAATACCAACAATGAATTTTATTTTATCTTTCAGTATCGGATCATTTAATTGTGCTAATCTAATTGCTTTTACAAAACAAGCAACACCAACAATAGCTATACTTCCATCTAGTTCATTTATTTCTTTTAGAACTGAAGATAATGTCACTGGATAATATTTTGTTTTTGCAGATTTGAAGAGCTCTTCTTTAGAACTACTTATTATATATTCATAATGAGTGCTCCCATTTTGGGATGCTTTAACGGATATAACATGATTGATCGTTTTATTATCTAAAAGTTTTTCTAATACATATGTTGCTATACCTCCTGAAGATGAGCTCTTTCTATGTTTATGAGAATAACCTGCATATGTTGAAATATAATAGCCAATTTTGGGATGATGTTTCTTTTGATTATCGAAAAAATATTCTGATATTTCGTTCTCTGTTTTTACTTTTTCATTCGGATATGGATTGAATGGACACACAGATAAACATTCACCATCGCAACTACAGTCTTTTATTTGCCTTGCTTCATAAAATCCATATTTATTTTCTGACATAATTAAAGAGTTATTTTTACATTTTGATACGCATAATCCACAACCTATACATAAATTATTATTGACTACTAATTTAATAACATTACAACATTGATTATTTTTCATCATTTATTTTCTTTAAATTTTATATATTTTTTGACTAAAATATTTTTTACTTTTAACCTTTCATTTTTTGTTAATCCTAAAAATATAATATTAATAATTAAGAAAGACCAACTAGTAATACAAGTTAAAATAAAATTAAACAAATCATTTTTAAGATCTTTTGTAATAAACCAAGATAAAGTATAAGAAATAGAAAATATCGCAATTACTCTCCAAAAAATTGTCTTATAAAATTTATCAGAAATACCAGGAAATAATTCATTTAATAACAATAAACGTACTATTAAAGATATCAATGATAAAACAATACTAACAGCGAATGTTATTGTCGCTTCAAATCCATAGCTTAGTAAAAAATACGAAATAGGAATGTTTAATAGTAAGATTGAGCCAATAGTAATTTGATATTTTTTTATTTTACCTGATGCTTGAAATGCAGTCATTAAAGAACTAGACAAGCTATTAATTAATGAATCAATTAAAATTAACTGACAAAATATTGATGTATATGCAGGATAGTTACCTAACCAAAGACTTAAAACTATATCTGGTTTTAATAAAATAGGGAGTGATAGGATTAAAATAAGAAAAAATGAATATTTGGAGCCAAGTAAAACTAAATTTTCTAGATAAGAAATATCATTTTTTGCATAAGATTTTACAATTTGTGGACTTAAAGCTGATTGTAGATTAATTACAAATCCATTAATTGCATTGTTGACTTGAAATGATATTGCTCTAGCGGCATTAACTATAGGTCCGAAAAAGATATTTAATAATATATTAATACCCTGGTTCATTCCTACAGAAGCCATGTTGCCAAACAAATTCCAACCAGTATAACTAAAGAGTGAGAAAAAAAGTTTTCTATTCCAATAAAATTTATATTTTGTAGTATCAAAATGGAGCCTATTATAAGCTAATAATATTAAGTAAATTGAGATACTGATGATGGAAATTAATATAGAATAAATAATGAGTTTATCACCTAAAATATATTCAAGCATTAACACTGCTATTAATTTTAGAAAAACATCGATTATACCTATATAAGCAAAAATATTCATTTTCTCATGGGCAATAATATTGGCTTTATATGGCGTACTTAATATTGTAAAACAAAATGATAATAATGAATATTGAAAGACAATATTAGCAGCTTTGATTCTATCTGGACCAATTATTAAATAATTATTGATTAACCATAGACCAGCTGTTTCAGCAATTATAAATATACATATTATAATCATAATATGTATATTTATACTCATTATAAATGTTTTTGATAATTTTTCTTTATTATCTTTTCCTATTTCAAAAGATAAAAATCTTTGTGTTGCTGAAGTCATTGCCCCACTAATAAAAGTTAACATAGTAACAACACCACCAACGATATTGTATATACCAAAATCTTCTACACCTAATGTTTTTAATACTATTCTAGAAGAATACAATGTTATTACTAAGGTTAAGATCATTCTAAAATATAAAAACAATGTGTTTTTTATTATTATTTTATTTTTTATATTATATGTCATATTCATTATAAAATATTTGTTTTAATATATTTATCTTTTTTTTTAGATATTTATTTAAGTAAAAATAAAGCTACCGCACTGGGTTTACGGCCCCCAGAGCGCCAAAATTTCTCTTTCAAAACCCTTATCTATCTGTAATATAAGAGTTTTATTATATAAGCATACTTTAACAGTACGCAAAACCGCTCTGAGATTAGACTCTTCAAACCCGCGGGTCAAGTAATTGATGGGTATTCTAACATTGATTAGGTATATATAAATATCGGAATATCGACTGAATTAGCAAGATCATTCTGAAATATCTATAAAGATGGGAATGAAAAGAATATGCCACCTATTCTTCAATAGATGGCAGAATATTTTAATGTAGTAATTTTATTACTGAATTAAGCGTGTTGTGATTTATTTACCACACTCCCTCTCGGCAACCAAATCTCCACTCTTAACCCCCCTAATGGGCTATCGTCAGCTTTTACATGGCCTCGATGTTGACTAATTGCGGTTTCAACAATTGCCAGTCCTAGTCCTGTACCGCCGGATTCTCTATCACGTGCTTCGTCCGTACGATAAAAAGGTCGGAAAATATGCTCGCGATCTTCTGGGCTAACCCCTGGGCCATCATCATCAACAATAATAGTGATACCCTGATTTTGTTCGGTAAAAGCCACTTCAATACGAGAATGTGAATAACGCAAGGCATTGCGAACTATATTTTCAAAGGCACTCGCTAATGAATAAGGATTGCAATAAATCGTCCATGGGCCTGGCGGGGCGGTTACTGTTAGAGTTTTATTGCTCTGTTCAGCCTCAAATTTCGCATTATCTAAAATATCGTTCCAAAGCTCATTCGCTTTTACGGTTTCGCGTAATAACTCATTTTTATATTGATTGCGGGAAAGCACTAATAAGTCATTGATCATGCCATCTAGCCGCTGTGTTTCTGTTTCAATACGCTCTAGCTCTTTACTTTCACCGCTACGACGACGTAGTAATGCACTGGCAAGCTGTAAACGAGTTAATGGGGTGCGCAACTCATGGGAGATATCAGAAATCAATCGCTGTTGCGCTTCAACCATGCGTTCTAAGGCGCTGATCATCTGATTAAAACTGGTGCCTGCCGCTAAAAATTCTTGCGGGCCGGTTTCCAGTTCAGGGTGAGGGCGCAGATTACCTTTTGCCACATCATCCGCCGCATTTTTGAGTTTTCGGGCCGGTTTTGCCAAGCTCCAAGAGAGCCAAACCAGTAGCGGTGTACTGATAAGCATAGTGAATATCAGTAATAAAAGCGGTTTATCAAATAATAAATTGATAAAATCAGATTGCGGGCTACTTGATGGGCGCACTAAGTAAAGTTGGTAGTGATCTTCACCATCTCTAATGGAAAAGGGGCCTAACATCTCAGAGCGACCGTATTTTTTCTTTTTCGGATGGTCTGCGTTATCAGACTGCCCCATAAAGTTTCTGACAACTTGTATCTCATTACGTTGAGCACCAATAATACGACCTTCACTGGTGACAATAATAAGACGTTGACCAGGTGGCGCCCATTTGTCAATGGCGCGGATTAATCGCCGCCACCATAGCAGATCGTTAGCCGGATCTTGCGCTAGTTCGGCTTCTATATGTTGCTCTAGCATAACACCTTGACGGTATTCACTTTCAAGTAAAGTGGTAAGCTGGCGCGAGTCCAGCTTGGGTACCATCATAACTAGCACTAGAACTAATGCTAGTGTCAGCCAGAATATGGCGAATATACGCGCTGACAAACTGTTTATCATAAAGATTTTTTATTAAGTTATTGAAACCATAAGATAACCACGGCCACGTAATGTTTTAAACCAAGGCTGCCCGTCTGTTCTTTCCGGTAACTTACGACGTAAGTTGGAAATATGCATATCAATCGCTCTATCAAAAGGTGTTAAGCGTTTACCTAACACTTCTTGGCTGAGATGCTCGCGCGATACCACTTGTCCTAAATGCTGAGCAAGTAGATAAAGTAACGTAAACTCAGTACCTGTTAGCTCTAATGGTTCATTATCAAAGCTGGCCTCTTGTCTACCCGGATTAAGTTGTAATTTATCAACTTGCAATATCGGTGAGGTGTTGCCATCGGTCTGTTTTTGTTCACTCCAGTTGGAACGACGTAAAATAGCCCTAATGCGTGCAACTAGCTCTCTATCGTTAAATGGCTTAGGTAAATAGTCATCTGCTCCCAGCTCTAGGCCAAGTACACGATCAAGATCGCTGCCTCTTGCCGTTAACATAATGACAGGTGTTTGGAAATTTTGGCGTAACTCTTTAAGTGTCTCGATCCCGTTCTTACGTGGCATCATGATATCCAGTAATAACAAGTCAATAGACGCGTCCAGAAGTTTTAAGGCCTGTTCGCCGTCAGTGGCGAGCACAACATTAAAGCCTTCCATTTCAAGTAGTTCTTTCAATAGCGAGGTTAATTCGCGATCGTCATCCACTAATAAGATTTTATGCATTCGTCAATTCCTCCAAGAGAAAAATACGATAATAAATAGCGCGAATCTATGACTTTACGTTCTTTTACACGCTCTGACGCTAGTTTGCAGCCGTAAAGGTATAGTAATCCACATCGAGAACAATTACACATATTTAGGTCAGCATTAATAAGTCGGTATTATAACCGAATGAGGAGTGGGACAATGCGTAAAGTAGCAATGGTTGCACTAGCATCAATGTTTTTAGTAGCTCCGACGGTAGTAATGGCTGAAACATCAAATACAAATAATCAGCCTGCTGGGCAACAACAGTATAATGATAATTACAATTGTGGATACGGTTACGGTATGCATGATGGACGAGATAATCGAGGTCATCGTGGACAACGTGGTCATATGATGGGTAACAATAATTTCGGTGAGTCGCGTATGTTTAATGGTATTACATTAACAGAGCAACAACGTACTCAAATGCGCGATTTAATGCGCCAGCATCATCAAGATCGTTTTAATAACAGTGATTTTCGTCAGCGTCACGAAAATATGCATAAGCTAATTACCGCGGATAAGTTTGATGAAGCAGCGGTAAGAGCGCAAATACAAGATATGGACAAACAAGCAATAGAGCGCCGAGTTGAAATGGCGAAAGTTCATAATCAAATGTATCAGCTATTAACCCCTGAGCAAAAAGCGCAGCTAGAAAAGAATTATCAACAGCGTGTCTCTTCTGTTAGCCAGCAAAACCAGCAAACTCAAGAGAAAGCTAATTAGTGATTAAGTAAAGTCCTTTAGTAATGTAGTAAGAGTGTAGTAAAGCAGTACCTAGTTAGAGAGTAAGTAGCAACAACGAAGTTTTTTCCTTGCCATAGACACCATCCCTGTCTTTTGCAGCCCCTCTGGAGAGGGGCTTTTTTTTATCTATTATATTTTAAATCCTTATAAAACAAATAGATAATGATTTATGAGATCTAACGGTAAGTCTCTAAAAGCATCTAAATTTATCTCAAGTGTGGACACTTTGTGGACACTTTTAAAGGTTTATAAATGCTAAATTTCCACTTTACCTTTTAGTGGGTTTAGTGAAATGGCGAATTGCAAATAATCAGGCGCTAAATGAGCATATGCCATTGTTTGGTTTATGCTTGCATGACCTAATATTTGTTGTAGTGCAACAATATTCCCCCCATTCATCATAAAATGACTAGCAAATGTATGCCTTAATACATGAGTTGCTTGTCCTCTCGGTAGATCGCTTTTTACCGCCTTTAGTTTCGTTCTGAAAGATTCATAATCAACTTTAAATAAAGCACCAGATGTTTCACTTCTTAGGAGTTTCTCCAGCTCCTCTGAGATTGGAACAGTTCGCTGTTTACCATTTTTGGTTTTTAAAAAGGTAACTCGTCCATGCATGACTTGCTTGCCTTTTAAATTAGCCGCTTCGCTCCACCTCGCGCCTGTACTTAAGCAAAGTAGTGCTACTCGTTTTTCATCTCCATCTAATACATTTAATAACTGACGTATTTCCTCTCGAGATAAAAAAGTCATTTCTGGCTCTTTTTCTTTTAATGGTGGTAATCCCTTAATTGGATTGTCACCGTTGAATAACTCAAATTTTTTCAGAACAGTTAACATACCGGATAAGCGGTACATGTCACGATTGATTGTTGATGCACTAACGGAATTGCTAAGCCTCTCTGTTCTGTGTTCAAGCAATACTTTTTTATTTAGGCGGTTTATTGCTGGATTTTTTAGGGAAGCAATAGTCTTGTTTAATTGGCGTTTTTCAATCTCACCATTTTTAAGGTTAGCGCCATGATATAACCACCATAAATCTAATAATTCGCTTAATGTCCGGCGATCTTTTTTTGTATCGGAAATATTCGCATTAGCCATTGTGTATCTTTCAAATGCAATAGCTTCTGCTTTTTTGTTAAAGACTTTCCTGATTCGATATCCTTGTCGTCCAAGAGGTCTTATATCCACTAAATAACGGCCATCATCGGTTTTTTTAATAGGCATATTAAAGCCCTCCGATGTGGCAAATTGATTGGCTATCTATCCAATCAATAAAATCTAAATGTAGGTCTAGCCAGTTTTCTTCTCTGATTGGGGTAATGTTGTTGAATCTGCTCCATCAGGGGAGAGAGACGGACTAATTTGCCCAATGGATTCGTTAGTCTTTCCTGTTAGAAGCCATAAAGTGTATTTTTCAAATCTAGGATGATTAGTAAATTTGACTATTGATGACTCCGTAAGCTGAATTCCTTTAGTTTCATAGTTATTGAGAGTTCCATAAGAGATACCTAACAATTCTGATAGCTCTTTTCTGTTAAGTCCTTCCGCTTCACGTATTAAGCGAATTTTATCTCCAAGTCTTGACGTGTTGGTCATATGTGTCTAATATCCTCTTTAGTTGGTCACATGTGTCTAACTATTAAAAGCCTAAAGATGCAAAAAGAAGCATTTATAAGCATTCAAGAAAAGGATTATGACATATGAGTGAGAAGAACGCAGAAAGTTATATGCAGGTCTATTACCCAATTGATGCCGTGCCTTATCAAAAGTTTGCGGAGCTAATTGGGAAAACTCCAACCGCAGTTAAAAACATGGTTGATAACAATAAATTACCGCTTATTCCTTGGCAAAATCCAGATAACAAAGGAAATACCAAAACTCGTGGTGAGAATTGGGTTTATATCCCAGAATTCAATCGTGCTATGCGAGATGCATTTGAAAATAGGCCAAAAGAGTTACGTGATGCATGGCTTTTATGGGTAGGGCTATAAGATGCAGGTGAAACAAATTACAGAGCATAGTTTTATGTATCGAGGTTTCACCATTATTAAACTGCCAAGAAAAGCAGTAACACCGATAACTCGTTATCATGTTTGGTTAGATGATCAGTCATTCGGTAAGTTTGATGCAATGGCAGAAGCAACTCACTATATCGACTTATTAAAAGGTGACATTCAATGAACCAATTAATTAAGCAAAGAAATAAATATAAATTAAGCAGTGAATCTTTTACTAATAAAAGTAAAAAGTATTCAAAAGCGGATAGAGTAACACTGGCTTTATGTGCCATTGTTATTGTTTCGTTTCTTGTGAAAGTTTCTATCTAGGTGTTGTTATGAATGCTGCGGAGCTTATTCAAGCAAGAGAGCAACTACAAGGCAATGATGATTTTTATCAGTCTAAAGTGGTAAAGCATTATCGCAATGATGGTCTTTCATTTGATGAGCGCGTCAGTGGTATGAATAAAACAGCCGAAGTTAGGGCTGATTTATTAAGTAAGTTAAATAAAAATAGTGATGATATTTTGATTGGTGAGTTTCTTGATTATTTAAGAAATGAAAATAATCGTATATATCAGATGATTTATTACCTTGCTGAGATAGAAAAAGAAAAGAACGGAATAGATTATTTATTATTAAAGAGGAAAGATAAAATAAAAATCATTAATGCACTTCATCAAATAAAAGTATTGAGCGCATTAATCCCAAATAAATTAGCAATGCCTATTTAATTACACCTAAAAAATAAATGACATTTATTTGTCAGGACTTTTTATATCTGATTATCAGAGGTCTGATTATGTCTAAAGAAAGTGATGTAACCGATTTAATTAATGCCGTTCGAGAAGATGAAAGAAAATCTCGGGCGGTTTTTTATGCAGTTCGTTTGCATTCATTGATATCAAAAATAACAAGCGAACAAATGGAACGCCCTGAAATCGTTCAGTTAGTGGAAGGGGAAATCGAGAATATCGAACATCAAGCGCAGGAATGGAATTATGTCTAAAGAAATGGATTTAGCCTCTGAACAATCACAGTTATTGCTTGATAAACAAATAAAAGCAGTAACAGGGCGTTACGTCGGTGTATCAGCGTTTGAATGTGAAGATTGCGGTCGTGAAATCCCAGAAAAGCGCCGTATTGCAGTAATGGGATGCACCCGCTGTGCAGATTGCCAAACAGTGTACGAGCTGAAATCTAAGCATTATCGGAGTGTGTGAAATGGCGAATAAAACCATTCTGAAATGGGCGGGGTCAAAAGTCCGTATCATGGATAAATTAATTCCACATTTGCCAAAAGCAAAGCGCTTAGTTGAGCCTTTCGCCGGTTCTTGTGCTGTGATGATGAATACAGAATATAACGAATATTTAATTGCTGATGCTAATCAGGATTTAATTAGTTTATATCGTAATGTCGTAGAACATACTGAAATAATGGCGCGTAAAGAGTTTTATGCGTGGGAAGAAAACAATCATAAAAATGATTACATTGCTATTAGAAAGTTATTTAATTCAATTAAGATATTAGATAAAAACGAGTGTGATCAATATATACAATCTGCTCGGTTTTTATATTTAAATCGTCATTGCTTTAATGGATTATGTCGATATAACAATTCGGGTGAATTTAATGTGCCATTCGGAACATATGCCCGTGTTTATTTTCCAGAGGAGGAAATCAGACAATTTGCTGAGAAAGCCACTAATGCCATTATCGCTTGTTTAGAATGGCAAGATACTTTGTCACTCGTTGATTTCGGTGATGGTGTTTATTGTGATCCTCCATATATGGGAGATGAAGGTAGTTTTACTAAATATCATCACACGGATTTTACTCACGCTCATCAAATTGAGTTAGCTCAAGCATTAAAGGCATTAAATCAATCACAAGGTAACCCGATTACTGTCTCTAATTCCATTCACGCCAAAGAGCTGTATGCCGATCTCGGTTTTATTATTCACGAGATTGATGCGCCTCGTTCTATTTCTGCAAATGGAAACCGCCAATCAGCAAAAGAGATTATCGCCGTTTTGCCGGAGGTGTGCTGATGGAACAGGGCTATGTCGATATTCAAGATCCAAAAAATGGGGTGCATATTACCGGCACTCGTTTTGCTATCGTTTATTGGAAAAAACAATTTGGATTAATTGAAGTCACTGTGATTGATGGTCGTGTGCGCCGTGAAGTGATTGCGTGGTATGACTCTGCGGTAAATGTGACGGCTGGCGTTGTTGGTGCACATGTGAGTCGTGTTATTAGTGCTGAAATTAAATCTATCTCTGAATTGATAGACGTAATGACTCACGTTGCTAAACTGTGCGAAACAGCCATTGAAATTATTGATCCGAAGCATTTAGGCGGTGTGCGGTAATGGCTAGCCGTCTGATTGATTTTTCTCAGCCTCCGGTTTCCTATCCTGCTGATATGCAATGGACATATTGGTGGAATAGGAAACAGCATGAGCCAGTTGTTTATGAAAGACCGCTTACCCGTGAGCAATTGGCTCAGGGGCAAGCGATTTTATTCGATATTGAAAAACTGCCTCGCTTTCTTAAATCTCGCTTATTTAAGTACATCGAACATCTTAAAAAAGAGAAAACGCCGAAAGAAGTTCATAACTGGCTGGTCTTTAAGTTCCATAAAAGCGTCTATCAGCGTTTGCAAGCCGTTAATGCGCGCTATGGTTTAGCGAAAGATAAACGTCAATTTTTATTAGATAGAGATTTTGATCAAGCCATGTTCTTTAATCGCTTGCCCGATGCACATGACAAAATATTGCGTCATATGGCGAAGTCATTTGCGAACGCGTGTGACAACTTATTCGATGAATTGGCTGATCAGGCAATTGCTGAAAATAACGGTGATCGTGAGGTGTTACTTAACCTAAAAGTGATTAACCCTATTTATCATCAATTAGGAGAGTTAATTACCTATTTACATGTAACACCGTTGTTTTGGGGAAAAGCTCAAAAAGGGAAATTGACACCCGAAGATGCACTATCAGGATTGAGTCGGTTAACGAATGAAGATTGGTGGTTTAAAAAGTTAAAAGCTCATCGTCAGCGTTGGCGTGAGTCTTTGCATATTGCTTTTGGTGATGTGAATTCAGATAAGACGCCTTACGCCAGTAAAAATGCAGTACGTGAAGTCAGAGCGCAACGTTTAGCGAATATGAATTATCTTGAAATGATGGATATTCAAGACGTTGAATCGGGTGATCGCTTCGATTTAATGGAAAAAGTATTAGCGAGTATCGCTAACCCTAAAATTCGCCGTATGGAATTAATGGCACAAGCCGCAGGTATTCAAAAAGTCGCAGAAGAACGGGGTGATATTGGTTTATTTATTACGTTAACCACCCCTTCAAAATACCATCCCACCAAGCAAATTAATGTTTCTAAAGATGAGAAAAAGAAAAAAGTTCTCATTAACGAGAAATGGAATAACAGCGCATACACTCCGAAAGACGGTCAACGTTATTTAGTGAGGGTATGGGCGAAAATTCGCACTGCTTTTAAAGATAACGATATTAACGTTTACGGGATCAGAGTTGTTGAACCTCATCATGACGCTACACCCCATTGGCATATGATGATGTTTCTGGATAAATCTCAACGTGCATCAGCGATTGAGATCATGCGTAAGTATGCCCTTGAAGAAGACGGCGAAGAACGGGGCGCAAAGAAACATCGTTTTGAAGCAAAGCATTTAAATAAAGGCGGTGCTACGGGTTATCTCGCTAAATATATCTCAAAAAATATCGACGGTTATGCATTAGAGGGCGAAGTTGATGACGAATCGGGAGAATTATTAACCGAGGTTGCATCAGCCGTTACTGCGTGGGCGTCTACTTGGCGTATTCCTCAATTTCACATGTTTGGCTTGCCGTCTAAAGGTGTGTGGCGTGAGTGTCGTCGTATTCGTGGTGTGAGTATCGCTGATAAATTGGGTGATATAGCGGAAAAAGTAAGAGCGTCTGCCGATGCAGGAGATTTCGCCGCTTATATCGAGCACCAAGGAGGCCCTAACGTTAAGCGTAACCTACAAACGTTATTAGTCGCTCGTACTGTTGCCGATGAGCCGAATTCTTATGATGAAGAAGTGATGCGCGTTATTGGGCTATGTTCACCATTGAAAAGCGGTGATTTAGTAAAAACGCGTGAGCGTCAGTATCGTTTAGTTCGTAAATCTAAGCAGGATATTGAGGCAATTGAGCATAAGCGTAAGTCAGAAACGGGTCGGGTTTTGACTTTAAAAAGCGCGATCAGCGCGCCTCGGAGTCCTGTCAATAACTGTGGATCGGGCAGTTCACCCGATATTAAAAATCCACACGAAAGGGGCTTAAAATCGCCCGTATGGGGGATTTCTGAGCCTGATGTTTTTGACCTACGTTCACAATATAGCGATTGGGAGAAATCATTTGGCGAGGTTTTAGAGCACAAAAAGAGTCAGCGAATAATTTCAACGGTGTCATTAAGTGAAAATCAGGAACGTTTGATACCTGAATTCAAAGCCTTTGCCGAAAAAATGGGATTGGATTTACCACCAGACACAATGTGGTCAATGGTGATGAACGGTATGCGCCTTAGTTATGGCGATGAAGTGATTTGGTTTGAGAACGGGAAGATTCAAATTTCATCAGCGAAAAGTGAAAAAGTTAATTTTGAAGAAGTGAAGCAAAAGAATATCTCAAATACACGAGATAGGGTAATGGCTAAGGTTAATAAATTGAGAGGAATAAATGATTAAATATTTAATTTTGTTTTATTTGTTGGTATCGGTAACTCTTTTTATATACAGGACTATTAAATCAAAAAAGAGTTATCACGATAAATATAGTTTTGGCGAAGCGATAGATTATTCAACGTTATGGCCTCTTTATGTTTTTATTGCGCCATATTTTTTTATTGCAGAGAAATATAGAAAATTTATTGGTATGAGTGAGGAGAGATAAAATGAAAGTCAAGGTAACAACTGATTTATTGATAAGTTTATATAGCAAGTTAGATAAATTATATCCATGGCAAACACGTTGGTATAACCACAGGTTTGAAAGAAATAGATATTTACATAAAGGACGTCAAATAGGTAGCAGTTATTTCTTTGCTCTAGAGGGTTTATTAGATGCCTGTTTAACAGGAAGAAATAAAATATATATAAGCCATGTTTGTGGGCCAGATGATGAGTTTATCTCTAATGAAATGGAGATTGTTAAATATTTTTTAGGTATAAAAAGCAATAATTCTATAACAAAAATAGGATTAGATAATGGTGCAGTATTGTATTTTTTACCTGAGAATCGTAAGTCGTGGGTTGATATCATTGGTGACATTTATGTTTCAGAATGGAGCTGGTTCCAAGACCCTTCTTACATTGTAAGCCTAGTTAAATCAGTGAGTTCAAATAAAAAATGGAGAAGGACTTTTTATTCAAGTCGTTCAAAGTCAGATAATGGCCATATTGTTGATAATGACTATTTTAAACATCATAAAGTTTTTAATGAGGAAACGTATTGGGATGTTGTTCCATCCGTTGATATAGGATGTCGTGAATTGTTTAATATGGAAATGGTAAGAAATGATATGGGTGATGGTTATTTTAATGAAATGATATTATGCCAGTTTTGTTATAATTAGAAATATATATATTGAAAGTGTTAAGCTTTAAAAATTTAAAGAGAGGTTTATATAGTTTACCTCTCTCTTTTCAGAAAAGACTTTTTATCCAATATTCATTAGAAGTGTTGTCTTTTTTATAGCCGTGCTTTTCATACCAAGAAATTAGCTTTTCTTTTGTTATAGTGCGATCGAAATTATTTGGTTCTAATTTAATTGGATTACGATGAGACTGAGCTGCTTTATCTTCGGCAAATGTAAGTAATTTTTCACCAACTCCTTTTCTTCGATAATTATGTAGCACATATATTTCATATATAAATGCAGTTGTATTTGTGGGCCAAAATACAAGGGAAATAAATCCTACTTCTATATTGTTCATAAGTGCAATGTACTCAGTACTTGTATCATGAGATGCACCTTTAATTCTTTCTTTTAAACAATTATCTCTTACTTGGTTTGGCTCAATACTTTTTATTTCTAACATACAAAACCTTATTCAACATAAAATGTATGATTTTTTGACTATGCCATTTTCTGCAAGATTTTGCATTAAGTTGCAAGCTTAAAAAAGAATTAAAGTTAATTAATTGTGATAGCTATCACGGGTTTTTGTGGCACTCATGCAGGTGCATAAAAAGAGGTCGATTTAGTGCGCGGGCGTGGCGGGGTCACGATTGCGTTTTGAGAGGCTCGAGATACTAAATCTTCCCAATATTTAATAGACTTTATTTCGGTTAATTTTGCTTAAAAAGTATCAACGTTATATCATAAGAAAAATTGATTAAAATAGGTTTATGTTATGGGGTTAGGGTTAAAAGATGCGATTAGATATGTGAATGTTTTTCATGAAAAAAACACTAATAAATTAAACTTATTTAGAGGCCATTGGTATCCTGGTTTTATTTCTGTTTTAGCGGCATATATTAATTATCATCGAATAACAGAAGAAAATTGTGATTTACCTAATTTGGAGTATATGCAAGCAATTAATTTGCATGGAGCTTTATGGGGTACTGATCAATACCCTCAAGAACGTATAAATGTTGGTACAAATTATAGTTTAGTAACGGCTCTGAAAAGTGTTGAAGCTGTAGATACAGCAACAGGAGCTATAAATGGTTGTGTGAGGCGATTAACGTTTCCCGATCGTTCGCCAGAATTTTATCCTCAAGGACTACTTGATCTAACCCATGTTATCGGAGAGCTTCATGATAATGTTTGGTCACATGGAAAATCAACGGGTTTTTCTTTTGCACAAAAATATGCAGTTCCTAGAACCAATCGAGAGGAGTACTACCTTGAGTTTTCTTTAGCTGATTGTGGTCTCGGTTTCCTTAAAGAGCTTCAACGGGCTAAGATTCCAAATATTCGCACACATCAAGAAGCTATTGAATGGTGTATACAGCAAGGAAATTCATCTAAACATGCTGATTTACAGGATGATTGGGCTCAACAACTCCCCCAAGACTTTATGGGAGGGAGCATGTTTGGTGCTGACGTCGCAATAAAAGAAAAAGATAATAACCATCAAGGACTTGGTTTATATCATCTAATTGAATTAGTAAAAAACTATAATGGAGAATTGCATCTTGCAACAGGAGATGTATGCTTAGATGTAATTGATGGTAAAATGAGCTATACTAAGCTAGATTCTATGTGGTCCGGTGTCGCCATTTCTTGTCGTTTTAAAATTAGTGAATTGGCGAAGGAACATGACAATGGAGATGATGACCCTCAGCTTATGGATATTATGAGGGCGTTAGGAGGAGAGTAAAATGAGAAAATTAGCATATAAGTTACCTGTTGGTGACCTAGCTTCACGTAATCAAGCTATCCCCCAACGGCATAAAATTGAATCAATCATTAATGATAATAATCTTGTGGAATTAGATTTGAGTGGAGTTTTTTCAATATCTGAATCTTATTCAGATGAAATCTTTGGTGTTCTAGTTATCAAATTTGGTAAGCAACGTGTTTTAAATCAATTAAAAATTCGGAATGCTTCACCGGCAATCCTAAAAAGTATTGCAAAAGTTATACAACGTCGTGACAATGAGATTCAATTAAAGAAAGTGTATCCAGAATATAACAGAGAATATTCATGTGTAGCTTGTTAATGATGAAAAGCGCTCAACTTGTAAAATGTTGAGCGCTTTTTTATTACTCATCATCTAATGTGTACTTATCAAACTTAATCACTTCTTCACCTAGCCAATCATTAATCTGTAATATCTTGCTTTGTAGTGGTGCCAACTCATTACGAAAGAAAACCTTTGCTGCTTTTTCAACATCACCAAAGCCACCGGTATTCTGTGGAATGATCCCCATCATTTGAGGCGGTACACGGTGCGCCGCTAACATATCGTCACGGCTGACATTCTTGATATTGAGAAATTCATCTTTTGCCGCAATTTCGCTTAATGGAATAACTTGCACACCGTCTTTTTTGCCGTTCGGCGCGTGGATAAACAGGTTGCGGAAATTGCCGGGGCCTTTTGAGTTTTGCATTGCGTTACGGATTTTATCAATGTCGCTTTGGTTTTGTGAGGCGTCACTGACGTATAAAATAAATCCGGCATGGCTTCCGTTGCGATAATATTTAACACGAAACAAGGTTGCAGCTTCATTCAGTAGCACTGACATCGTGGAGGCCAGATATTCTGGTAACCCGTATAGCTCTTGATTTAAGTCTGGTTCGTATAACTGAAATACACTACCGGGCTTAAATTCATACGGCTTTGAGTCATAGCCATAGCGCACAAACCAATAGCTATCATCAGCAACACCACGGCGGGTATATTTGGCGAGAACGGGGGTGAGTTTTAATAAGTTACCCACCATATTATTACGACGTTCAAGATAGGCATTGCCAAAGGTTAAGAAGTCGAGGGCAAATCGGCTAAAGTCTAACTTAGAGAGAAAACGGTTAGGCTGGAACGTACTCACTAAGATATTACGTTTGACATAAATCGCACTGCTATGATGCGTCGCCGCACGAAACAGTTTTGATAATCCATCAAAGCTAATCGGTGGCTCATACCAATTATCAATTTGCGCACACTCCAGATAATCAAAAATTTCTCGTTTATCTAATACCGGAACGGGATCACCAAAGGTAAAGGCTTCCATGCTGTTATTGGCGGTTGCCGTTTGTTGTGCTTTAAAACTTTTTTTATTTTTACGGCTCATCAATAAATCTCCACAATGTTATTACTGTTCTCGGTGGTGCCGGTTAATGGTTCGTTGAAAAGGGCGTGCATCGTTGCCCATGCAAGGTCAGCATGTCCGCTTTCTTCACTGCGTGAGGCTTCATAAGTAGGTCGGTTACCGCTTCCGGTGGTGGTACGGCGAATGGAAGTAAAAGATTGAATGATATCAACGCACTGTGCATCGAACTCTAAACGTCCGTGACTAATCACGTCATAGGCTTTAATCACTAAGGCATTTTTGACATTCGGGTTATAAATAAACTCACGCGCAGCAGGAAAAAACTGGATAACATTCTGATAAACCCCATGCCCTAAGCCGGTGGTATCAATACCCATATATTCCACATAGAAACGTTCGGTGATTTTTTTAATGGCGTCAGCTTGTGCGCGAAAATCCATACCACGCCATTGATGGCGTTCTAATATGCGGAATTTTCCTCCGGGTACTTTCGGCGGCGCGATAACCACACAACCGGCACTATCACCATTTTCACCGCCTTTGCTGGGGTCGTAACCTACCCAAACCGGATCATAACCATAAGGGCGCAACGCTAATGGCTGAATGTCGTCCCATACTTCCCAACTGTCCACCATGCAGTTTTGCATCATGTTAAAGTTGAATAGGGATTCGATATCATCCATAAAGTGACACATTAACAGGTTGTTATATTCGTCCGGGCTATACTCTTTTTTGAGTTGCTCTAAATCGAATAAATCACAACCGCCTCGTAGTGCATCTTCAATATTGACGATTTGTCGCCATTGCCCATCTTCACATAAACGTCCATTGACTAAGGCTTCATGTGAGATATCAATATCAACTCTGTCTTCTTTTTTGCGCCCGCGGTTATACAGCTTGCCTGACCAAAAGGGGTACGCTTCATGGCTCATGGTTGACGGTGTTGAAAAGTAGGTTTGTCGCCACTGTTTTTGTATCGCCATACCCGAAGTCACTTTGCGTAACTCCTGAAATTTCGGGATCCAAAAGGTTTCATCCAGATATAAATTGCCGTGATAACTTTGTGCTGTGCGTGCATTAGTGCCAAGGAAATAGAGCGTTGCACCGTTGCTTAACATCAATGGGTCGCCTTTTAATTCAACATCAACCTCCAATGCCATTTTGATAATGTATTCACGGAACATATAGGCTTGCGCTTTACTGGCGGAGAGGAAAACCTGATTACGTCCGGTGGTCAGGGCATCAATAAAGGCTTCTCGGGCAAAGTAGAATGTTGCGCCGATTTGACGGGATTTTAAAATATTGCGGATACGGTGATGACCGGCGCGATACCACACCTTTTGATATTCAAACAACGTATCACGAAAGATATCTTCCAGTTTTTCAATTTGTTCTTCTGAAAAGAAGTTTTTCTCTGGCTGACGGCGTTCGCCTTTGTTGCGGTTAGCAATCTTAGGATTAAGGTCTGTTTCATTACCGCCGTTTTGATATTTTCTGATCCGCGCCATACGTTCGAGTTGACGTCCTAATAAGTCGATTTCTTTAAAATCTTTGCCTTCTTTGCTCTCTTTTAAAATTAGATTGCAATAACGTGCCTCAACGGTTAGCTCTGCGCGTTCGGTAGGGCTGATTTCATCCCAATTATCGCGGCGTTTCCAACTGTGAATAGTGGACGCCTTTTCGCCTAGCGATTCCGCTATGCGAGCAATGCGGTAACCGGCAAAATACAGGTGCATTGCTTTTTTTCGGTTATCAAATGTTTCTGTAATAGTCATTGCACAATCACGATTTCTTGCTTAAGTTACGGCTAGTCTATTGACCGCTGATCACCGATTCGCTTTATTCCCGTTGTGCCATATCTCAGACAAACCCTATCCATTGTTTAACGCCCCTTTTAACCGACAACATACAGACCAACGAATAAACGGATGCAGTCTGGAGTAGTGCATGTCGAAGAAATCAAAACCGGTTCGTCTTTGTGTTGAAGGGGCGACAACGGATGGGCGTCGAGTTGATCGGGAATGGTTAACCCAAATCGCGAAAAACTTTGATCCCACGGTTTATGGTGCGCGAGTCAATATCGATCACTATAACTATTCATGGGCACCACGCTTTGGTGATGTGGAGTCGGTGTATACCGAGGAAATTAAAGAAGGGGCACTGGCGGGTAAGTTGGCACTGTATGGTGTGATCAATCCGACGCCTGATTTAATTGAACTCAATAAAAAACGTCAAAAAGTCTATACCTCTGTTGAAATTGACCCGAGTTTTTCAGATACCGGCGAAGCGTATTTAGTTGGGCTGGCGGTCACCGATAACCCCGCGAGTTTAGGCACTGAAATGCTGCAATTTAGTGCTAATGCACAAAGTAGCCCGCTTTCAGAGCGCAAACAAAGCAAAGATAACGTTTTTACTGCTGCAGAAGAAAATCACTTTGAATTTATTGATGAAAACCCGCAGAGCGAGAAGCCAGGGCTTTTTAGCATTATTAAAGAGATGTTTTCTAAAAAACAACACAGTGATGATGCGCGATTTACCGATGTGCATCAGGCGGTGGAGCTGTGCGCCCAAGAAGTACAAACCCTTTCTGCAGAAATTACCGCATTAAAAAACGCCGACCAAAGCGAAGCGGTAAAAGCACTCACGCAACAACTCACGGAATTAAAAAACCAATTTGAAAATACAGACGCCTCGTTCTCACATCGTCCGCCGGCCACGGGTGGCGAAAATAATAGCGAAGTGCTGACGGATTGCTAAGGTAGTGAACAGACCATGAAAAAAGAAACTCGTTTTAAATTTAATGCGTACCTCACGCAACTCGGTAAAATTTACGGTGTTAGCGCACAAGCGTTTAGTGATACAAAGGTTCAAATTGAACCGTCTGCCGCGCAAACGCTGGAAACCAATATTCAGCAGTCAGCAGAATTTTTAACACACGTTAATATCGTGCCCGTTGATGAGCAAGTGGGTGAGGCCATCGGTTTAGGTATCGGCTCAACTATCGCAGGCACTACCGATACAACAGCAAAAGAGCGCGAAACAAGTGATCCGATCAAGCTGACCAAAAATAGCTATCATTGCCAGAAAACCAATTACGACAGCCACCTTGATTACGCCAAAATTGATATGTGGGCGAAGTTTACCGACTTTCAAACCCGTATCCGCGATGCGATTATCCGCCGTCAGGCATTAGACCGCATTATGATTGGTTTTAATGGTACGCACCGCGCTGATAATTCTGATCGGACAAAATACCCCTTACTGCAAGATGTGAATTCAGGCTGGTTACAAAAAGTACGCGAGCGTGCGCCAGAGCATGTGATGGGCAGTGAAACGAAAGACGGCGCAACCACAGCGAAGCCTATTCTGGTCGGTAAAGGGCAAGACTACCAAAATCTTGACGCATTAGTGCAAGATACGGTCGATACTGCGATTGATCCTGAATATCAGGACGATACCGGTCTTGTTGTGATTTGTGGCCGTAAATTATTAGCAGATAAATATTTTCCACTGGTTAATAAAGACCAAGATAACAGTGAAAAACTGGCGGCAGATACCATTATCAGCCAGAAACGTATTGGCGGTTTACCGGCTGTACGTGCGCCGTTCTTTCCTGACAATGCGTTTTTTATCACCCGCCTTGATAACTTGTCGATTTATTTCCTTGCGGATTCTCGTCGTCGTCAAGTGTTAGATAACCCAAAACGCGATCGCATCGAAAACTACGAGTCCGTCAATGAAGATTTTGTGGTTGAAGATTTTCGCGGTGTGGCACTGGTCGAAAATATTGTTTTTGAAGATGTAAAAGAGAAATTGCCAGAAACAAAAAAAGAGGGAGTAGCTTCTGAAAATGAAGTCGTCAAAGACGACAAAGCAGTAACAGAAGAAACACCCACTGAAAATAAAAAGGCGAAATAATGGCATTATCTCCGTGGGAAAAACACCGCATGAGCCTTAGCGCGCAACAGTCCAGCCAATTGGGTGGGCATGTTAGCCGCAATACACAGGGCTATCACATGATGCTGTTACGTCTTGCGACAGATAAAAAAGAGCTAAAACATTTTCAGTCACGCGAACGCAAAGAAGCTTATAAGCGCAAGATATTAGCCAATTATCAGCCGTGGGTTGATGGGGCATTGTCCGGTGGTAGCGGTGTGCAAGATGATGTCTTAATGACGATTTTGCTGTGGAAAATTGATGCGGGGGATCATGAGGGGGCGTTAGATATTGCCGTTTACGCATTAGCTAACCGTTTAGTGATCCCCGGTGTTAACCGCACCACTGGCACCGTGATTGCCGAAGAAATCGCCGATTCTGCCATGCGAGCGTATGCCGTGAAATCACCGGTTTCATTGGCAACATTAGAGCGTACACGTGCCTTGACCGATGATGAAGATATGCCTGATGAAGTGAGGGCAAAACTCTACAAAATCTTAGGGTTAGTGCTACGCGATAATAATCGCCCACAAGAAAGCTACTGCGTATTAAGTCGAGCCTTAGAGTTAAACATGAATATCGGTGTGAAAACCGAATTAAAACAACTCGACAAAGTGCTTAAAGCCCAGCGTGACGCTGAAAAAGCATAGTGACACCACGTCAGGGCGGCACGGAAAAAGCAATTTGCTTTCTTTCGTCCACCGCCCACCTATTTTAAGGTTTTCTTATGGATTATGTTTCTGCTAACCCTGTGCCACAAAAAGACGAAACCATTAAAAATAATGGCTTTTTCCCTGATATTCAAACTCGTGATTTTCAATTGCAAACTCGCGTCGATGGCACTGTGACACCGGAACGGCTGAAAAGTACGTTATTGAACGCCATGATTGAAGTGAATCGTGAATTGTATCAGTGGCGTATTGGTCAAACTGCGAAAACATTAAAAGAGGTGCCTGCCGAACAGATTAACGGTGAAAGTGAATTGATGATTTTATATCAGCGAGCGGTGTTCTGTTTTGCAAAGGCCAGTTTAATCGAACGTTATCGCGATATTGATACTACCGCACAAGGTAATAAAAAAGCCGACACCATGACGCCGGCTATTGATGAAGTGTGGCGTGATGGCAAGTGGGCGTTACAACGTATCAAAGGGGAAACCCATAACACGGTGGAGCTTATCTGATGCGGATTTATACCCAACAAGGGGATACCGTCGATGATATTTGTTGGCGTTACTTTGGTCAGTCATCCGGCATGATTGAACAAGTATTAGAAGCCAATCCGGGGCTGGTTGAATTAGGGGCAATATTACCCACCGGCACCGCGATTGAGTTACCGGATACGCCTCAACAACACAGCACCACACCGATTTTACAACTTTGGGATTAACCCCTTTAAGGGGGAAGGTATGAAGAAGATGCCCTATAAAGATCCAAATAATATGAATTGGTTTACTGCCTTATTAATTGCCGGTATGGCGGTTTTTGGTGGTATTGCCAGTTATGCCAATAAAATAGTGAAAGGGGAACCGTTCCGCTTTGCCATCTTATTTGCACAAATTGTTGTCTCTATGTTTTCAGGGGCATTGATTTTATTCGGTGCAAGTTATTACCAGTGGCAACCTGAAATTGCCGGCGCTATTGCCGGTATGGCGGGCTGGTCTGGTGCTGCATTGGTCAGTGCGTTAGAAAAAAGATTCTTAAGGAAGGTCTCTGGTGAATAAATTTATCTTTAGCCAGCGCAGTAAAAATAATCTTAGTGGCGTTAATCCGCTATTAGTGAAAATTGCTTATCGTGCGTTAGACATTTCTACGGCGGACTTTGCAGTGATTGAAGGTGTTCGCACACTTAAAAAGCAAAAAGAAAATGTGAAAAAAGGCGTTTCAAAAACATTAGACAGCCGTCATTTAACAGGCGATGCCATTGATATTTTGCCTTCTGCGATTAAACCAGGGATGGAATGGCACCCGCATTTTTTTGAGCCGGTTTTAATGGCATTTAAGCAAGCGGCAGATGAAGAAGGGGTAACATTACGTTTTGGTAAAAACTGGAAAAGTGATCCCAGTTTACCCGTTGAAACCCGCTTTCCTGATTATCCTCATATTGAGATCCCACGATGAAAAGGAACGTACTGCTTATTATTGTGGCGGGTGTGATGGGCTTGCTACTGATATTTAAGTTTGATGCTTTGCTCACTGAGAATAGCCAGCTTAAGGGTGATAATCTCGCCCTTAAGAAAAGTGTTATCAGTCATCAAGACGCCATTGAACATTATCAGGAAGAACTTGCCCGCTTATCAGAATTGGATAAACAACACACAAAGGCGTTAACCGATGCAAAAAATGATATTAGCCGGCTTAATGATGAGTTGCGCAATAATACTAAACGGGTGTACATCAAAGCCGATTGCCCCAACCCCGATAATCACACCACCGCCACCGCCGGCATGGGTAATGCAACCTCCGCACGACTTACCGAAACAGCTCAACAAGATTATTTACGTCTCCTCGAAATGATGGCGGAGAATAAGGCACAAACGGAATATTTGATTGATTATACAAATCGATTATTGCAATACATCAATGAGTTAAACCATGAAAAAGCCTGCAAACCTGCGTGATGCATTAATTAAAAAGGTAAGCTATTTAGGGGATAACCCCGATAGGCTCTACACCTTTATTGACGGCGGGGCGATTGTGGCAACGGGTGCAAGCAGTCAATCTTATGAGTATCAATACAATCTCAATATTATTATTGATGATTATCCAGGTGACCAAGATGTGTTAATGGCGGTGATCATTGGTTGGATTGAACAACATCAGCCTGATATTTTCCTGAATCCCGATAAACGCCAAAGTTTTACCTTTGACGCCTTTATTGATAGCAACCAGACCGCCAGTATTAGCATTGATTTAAAGTTGACTGAGCGTGTCCTCGTTAATGTGCAAGCGGATAAATTGGTTGTTGGTGCCATTGAAGAGCCGGCTGATCCGTTTGAAAGTTGGGAGAGTGTGGCTCATGAACGCTGATGATTTCAGCCCGTTAACCCAAGCATTAGCCGCTATATTGGCAAAAGCGTCACCCAATGAACGTAAAAAATTAGCCCGTGAAATTGCCCGTGATTTACGCAAAAGCAATTTACAACGTATCCGTGCGCAAAAAAATCCCGATGGAACGGCATTCACCAAACGTAAAGCATCAACGGTTACCGTGTTGCGAGGAATGAAATTTGTCTGGAAAGGGCAACCACGTAGTTTAAAAAACTGGCGATTACGCAAAACAAAAAAAGGTGAGGTGATCACCGGTTACGATTTGGAAAAGAAAGCCGAACGTAGTTTTTATAAGCGCGATATTCTGCGTTTTATTGAAGTAAAAAAAGACAAAATTAGCACCGCAAAGCCCAATAAACAGACTCGCATGTTTAAGCGTTTAGCCACTGCCCGTTATTTGCGAATGTCAGCAAATGATAAAGGTGTCACCCTCTCTTTTGCCCCGCAAGTTGCAGGCATTGCTGCGGTGCATCATTACGGTTTAAAAGAGCGTGTGCGGGGCAAGTCATTAGAAATCCAATACCCTGAAAGAAAGTTACTAGGCTTTTCATCAGCGGATATCAAACATATCGAAAATCAATTACTGGAATTCCTTTCCCGTTAATTGTCCTGTCGTTGAAACAATCCCAACCCCGTGCGTTTTTTTATTTCCCGTTGCACATTGCGGGTATGAATATCGCAGAACTTATCCGAAAAATACAAAACTTGATCCGCACTGGCGTTGTGATTGATGTCAGTGCGGAAAAAGGCTGTCGAGTTAAAACGGGCGACAATGAAACCGACTGGCGCCCGTGGCTGACTGCACGTGCTGGTAACTCGCGCTCATGGTGGGCGCCCAGTGTTGGCGAACAAGTGTTATTGCTATCAATCGGTGGCGATTTAACTACCTCGTTTGTGTTGCCGGCGATATTTAGTGATGATTTTTCAGAGCCGTCAACCTCATTAACCGCGCATCGTCATGAGTATAAAGACGGGGCAGTAATTGAATATGAGCCGGCAACAGGGTCGCTAACAGTCACGGGAATTAAAACCGCCGTGATTGAAGTCCGCGAGTCGGTCAAAGTCACGTCACCTGACATTACGTGTGTCGCGACAAGCAAAATCACCTTAGATACCCCTACCGTTATTTGTACCAACAACTTAACTACGGGATCACTGACGGTGCAAAAAGGCGGCACCATGACCGGTGATATTACCCATGTTGGTGGGAAAATGTCCTCTAATGGCGTGGTGGTTTCAGCCCATACCCACGGTGGTGTGCGTACCGGTGATGATAATACGGGGCAACCGCAATGAACTATCTCGGCATGAATGCACAAACCGGTGAACGTATTACCGATATTGAGCACGTTCGCCAGTCTATTAAAGATATTTTTAACACCCCCATTGGTAGCCGATTGATGCGCCGTGAATATGGCAGTTTGCTTGCCGATTTAATTGATGGCCCAGTTAACGCCAAGATGCGATTGCAATTAATGTCAGCGTGTTACACCGCAGTTTATCGTTGGGAGCCGCGTATTGTGATGACGGCCATTGATATTCATAGCCAACAGGAACAGGTGATTGTCGATATCACCGGCTATTACGCCCATAACCAACAACCGATTAATTTCTCTCTACCGGTGACATAACATGCCAACGATTAATTTAAGCCAATTAACACCGCCCGATGTGATTGAGTCGTTAGATGCAGAACAATTATTACGCGAACGCAAAACGGTATTGATTGCCGCAATGCCCGTCCATTTACGTGATGCGGTGGCTAACACGTTATCGTTAGAGTCTGAACCACTGACCAAGTTGTTAGAAGAAAACGTCTATCGTGAGTTGTTATTGCGCCAGCGTATCAATGAGTCTGCCCGCGCGGTGATGGTGGCGTATGCAAAAGGGGCGGATTTAGATCAGTTAGCGGCGAATTATAATTTATCGCGTTTAGTGTTACGCCCTGCCAATAACAACACTATTCCGCCTACACCGGCGATTTTAGAATCTGACGATGATTTGCGTTTACGCATTCCCGCCGCGTTTGAGGGGCTAAGTGTTGCGGGGCCGGTGGGCAGTTATGAATTTCATGCCCGTAGTGCCGATGGTCGGGTATCCGATGTGTCCGCGATCAGCCCAACGCCGGCAAATGTCACTATCTCGGTGTTATCTCGTGAGGGTGACGGCACCGCATCGGAAGAATTACTGCGCATTGTTGAGCACGCGTTAAACGATGAAGATGTGCGACCAGTTGCTGATCGCATCAAAGTGCAATCTGCCAAAATTATTCCCTATCAAATTGATGCCACGTTGTTTTTATTTCCGGGGCCTGAGTCGGAGCCGATACGCAAAGAAGCAAATCAACGTTTGACGCAATACATCACAGAGCAACACCGCTTAGGGCGTGATATTCGCCTGTCAGCGATTTATGCCGCGTTGCATGTGGAAGGCGTGCAACGTGTGGAATTAAAACAACCCACTAAAGATGTGGTACTGGATAAAACGCAAGCCTCCTATTGCACCCAAAGCACCTTAACCATTGGTGGTTCGGATGAATAGCTTGTTACCGTCAGGCAGTAGCCCATTAGAAAAGGCAGCCGCCATTGCCTGTCAATCCTTGCAAACCTTGCACGTGCCTTTACGCCAATTATGGAACGCCAGCACATGCCCCGTTGAGTTATTGCCATATCTCGCATGGGCCTGGTCGGTTGATAGATGGGATGAAAACTGGTCAGAATCCGTTAAGCGCCAAGTAGTACGGGATTCGATGTTTATTCACCGACACAAGGGCACTATTGGCGCACTTAAGCGCGTGGTCGAGCCGTTAGGTTACATCATCAAAGTCACTGAGTGGTGGCAAACCGACGATCCGCCGGGCACATTTCGCCTTGATGTGGGCGTGCAAGAAAACGGCATTACTCAAGAAATTTATGACGAATTAGAGCGTTTGATCGCTGATGCACGCCCTGTTAGTCGGCATCTCTTGGGGTTATCTATCAATCTTGATTCGCAAGGTGAGTTTTATCTTTCTGCCGCGACGTTTAGCGGTGATGAGTTAACGGTTTACCCCTATTTTGCAGAAGAAATTACCGTGTCTGGTGCGCCATTAACGGCGGTCGGAGTACACATTATTGATAAAGTTGAGGTCGCACATGAGCGCTAAATTTTTTGCCTTATTAACGGTAATTGGTGCCAATAAATTGGCAAAAGCCACGGCACTAGGCACTACCTTAAAAATTACCCAAATGGCCGTGGGTGACGGTGGCGGAATGTTGCCAACACCCGATACACAACAAACTAAACTCGTAGGCGAAAAACGTCGCGCGGGATTAAATACCTTATTTGTTGATCCAAAAAACGACAGCCAGATTATTGCTGAACAAGTGATCCCTGAAAATGAGGGCGGTTACTGGATACGTGAGATTGGTTTATTTGATGATGAAGGCAGTTTAATTGCTGTAGGTAATTGCCCCGAAACCTATAAACCCCAATTACAAGAGGGAAGCGGGCGCACACAGACTATTCGCATGATATTAACCGTTAGTCATACCGAGTCAGTCGAGTTAAAGGTTGACCCCTCGGTGATATTGGCGACCCGTGAATCTGTCAATGATGCTATTGAAAGTGCCTCAAAACAGACATTGGAGGAAGTCGCTAAGCTTTATGCCACCAAAGCCGAATTAAGCACGGGATTAAGTAAGGTACAAAAATCAGCGGATGCCGCTAACACGAACGCCAATAGTCGCGTACCTAACACTCGCAAAGTAAACAATAAACCATTGAGTACCGATATTACCTTAACTGCGGGTGATGTGGGCGCAGCAACGCCGGCACAAGTGAATGAAGCCAAGACCGCCGCATCTAATGCACAGGCCACAGCAAACAGTGGTGTGAGCAAAGCGGATGCCGCACAGAAAACTGCTAACGATGCAGTAAGCAAAGCTAACGCCGCGCAAATTGCCGCAAATAATGCCAATACTAATGCTAATGGTCGTGTACCTAGCACCCGTAAAATTAACAACAAACCATTAAGCGCTGATATTAGTTTAACTGCCGGTGATGTAGGTGCTGCAACGCCGGCACAAGTGAATGAAGCCAAGACCGCCGCATCTAATGCACAGGCCACAGCAAACAGTGGTGTGAGCAAAGCGGATGCCGCACAGAAAACAGCTAACGATGCAGTAAGCAAAGCTAACACAGCACAAACTGCCGCAAACAATGCTAACACTAACGCCAATGGGCGAGTGCCTAACACGCGTAAAGTGAATGGCAAGCCATTGAGCGGAGATATTAGTTTAAATGCGAGTGATGTAGGGGCTGCAACACCGGCACAAGTGAATGAGGCCAAGACTGCCGCAAACAATGCTAACAATAATGCCAATGGGCGGGTGCCTAACACGCGTAAAGTAAATGGTAAGCCACTAAGTGCTGATATTAGTTTAACGGCGGGTGATGTGGGTGCTTTAACTCAAGGGCAAGCTGATGCTAGATACCAAACTAAAGGAACAAATTCTAAATCAAAATTAATATGGAATAAATTCGTCGGCAGTGGAGGTGTTGTTGACTTACCTAAAGATATTCGTGGAAAGTTTGCGCTTATTGCAACAAATATTAATGTTGAAATTTATGCATTAACGTATTTCCCCACTATGGATAATATAGAGGTTGAAGTCCATCGTGGTGCTACGGCTTTTTGTCGATTAAAAATCACTAATGGAGGTAAGCGAATCACAGTAACATCCATGGATTGTGGGTTATATAAAATCATACTATTAGATTAGTCAGAATAGCCCTTGTATCACCCCTCAAACAATCCCGCTTTCGTGCAATTTAACCGCTAATTTTTCATGCTACACGGACACAGTTATAGGAGTCCGTGAGCATGGCACAAGATTATCATCACGGTGTGCGCGTTATTGAAATAAACGAAGGCACCCGCCCCATTCGCACTATCAGCACCGCTATTGTCGGCGTGGTTTGCACCGCTGATGATGCGGACGAAAAAACCTTTCCTTTAAACAAGCCCGTCTTATTGACCGATGTATCACAAGCGATCGGTAAAGCAGGGAAAACTGGTACTTTAGCCAGCACGTTAAAGGCGATTGCAGATCAGGCTAAACCCATCACTATTGTAGTACGTATTGCTCAAGGTGAAGAAGAGGCAGAAACCACCACTAATATTATCGGTGGCACTACCGAAGAAGGGCTAAAAACAGGATTACAAGCACTGCTAGCCTCTCAATCTCAACACGGCATTAAGCCTCGTATTATTGGCGCGCCCGGTCACGATACGTTAGCGGTTGCCAATGAGATTGCGGTGATTTGTCAAAAGCTCCGCGCCTTTGGTTATGTGTCTGCTTACGACTGTAAAAATATCAGCGAAGCAATCAAGTACCGTGACAACTTTGGTCAGCGTGAATTGATGGTGATTTTCCCTGATTTCACGTCATGGGATAGCACCACCAACAGCGAATCAACCGCTTACGCCACTGCGCGTGCGCTAGGTTTGCGTGCCAAGTTAGACAATGATATTGGTTGGCATAAAACCCTATCAAATATCACCGTTAATGGTGTGACGGGTATTTCTAAAGATATCTATTGGGATTTACAAGACCCTGCCACCGATGCCGGTTTACTGAATGAAAAAGGCGTCACTACGCTTATCCGCCGTGATGGTTTTCGTTTTTGGGGTTCTCGTACCTGTTCGGATGATCCGCTGTTTGCCTTTGAATCTTATACCCGAACTGCGCAAGTCCTAGCTGACACCATGGCAGAAGGGCAAATGTGGGCGATTGATAAACCGTTAACACCGTCTTTGGCGCGGGATATCGTTGAAACCATCAACGCAAAATTACGTTCACTGGTCAGTCAGGGCTATTTGTTAGGCGGTGAATGTTGGTATGACCCGACATCAAATAGCAAAGAAGCACTTAAAGACGGCAAACTCACACTGGATTATGACTATACGCCAGTGCCACCAATGGAAAATCTGATGTTACGTCAGCGTATTAGCGATAAATACCTGATGGATTTCGGTAACAAAATCAAGGGGTAAATCATGGCGTTACCACGCAAGCTAAAGAATTTTAATTTATTTATGAATGGCACCAATTATGTGGGCGTTGCGGAAGAACTCACATTACCCAAAATCACCCGCAAGTTAGAAGCCTATCGCGGGGGCGGTATGAATGGTTCGGTGCAAATTGATATGGGCCTTGATGATGGTGCGCTTGATAGTGAGTTTACCCTCGGTGGTGCTGATATCGACGTTTACCGCCAATGGGGTGCCTCAACCATTGATGCCGTACAACTGCGTTTTTGTGGTGCTTATCAGCGTGATGATACGGGGGAAGTGCTTGCTGTAGAGGTGGTTCTGCGTGGCCGTTATAGCGAAATCGATCCGGGTAACTGGAAATCGGGTGATAACACGCAAACTAAAGTCACCGTAAAACCCACTTACTACAAGTTAGTGATGGACGGTCAAGAAATCATTGAGATTGATATCGTCAATATGGTGGAAAAAGTGGACGGTAAAGACCTGTTACAAGCACAGCGTGACGCGCTGGGGCTTTAATTAAATGCGGAAAGAGAACATGAAAGAGCCAATCGAAGAACAGAACAAAGAGCAAGTTGAGTGGGTTGTTGTTAATGGCGACCAAGCCACGGTGACCTTAGAACAACCGATTATGCGCGGTGAAACCAAAATCGACAAAGTGACCGTGCTTAAACCCAATTCAGGCGCATTACGCGGTGTGCGTTTACAGCCTTTAATGGATATGGATGTTGATAGCATGATGCAGGTGCTACCGCGCATCACTATGCCAACGCTAACCAAAAACGATGTGCTGTCTTTAGCCGCGGGCGACTTGGTAAACCTAAGTGTGCAGGTGGTCAATTTTTTATTACCGAAGTCGGTTATGCCCGATTCCCAAGCGAATTAACCACCGATGAACTGGCGGCAGATATTGCCGTCATTTTTCATTGGTCACCGGCAGACACCGGCAAAATGAGCCTTTCAGAATTATTGTCATGGCGCTATCAAGCGGCGAAACGTAGCGGACAACAGGATGAGTAATAACTTAAAATTACAAGTTGTACTGAGTGCGGTTGATAAATTAACCGCACCGTTTCGCAGTGCGCAAGAAAGTAATAAACGACTGGCGTCCGCTGTACGCCAGTCGCGTGACTCATTAAAAACCCTTAATCAGCAAGCCTCACAAATTGACGGCTTTCGCAAGATTAAACAGCAGTTAACCTCCACACAGCAAGCGTACCAATCCGCCACACAACGTGTTGCCACTCTCGCCAAAGAAATTGCCAACAGTGAAAATCCCACAAAAAAACAGTTAGAGGCGTTTAAAAAAGCGCAACGGGAAGCGGGGCAGCTCAAAACTAAGTATGAGCAGTTACAGCAGTCGGTACAGCGACAGCGCTCAGCATTACAAGCTAATGGCATTTCAACAAACCAACTCGGTCAAGCGCAACGGCGACTGAATGGTGATATTGAACGCACTACGCAACAGCTCCGCCGGCAAGAAAACCAATTAAGGCGCAGTGCTGAACAAGAGCGGCGCATGGTAGCGGCTAAATCGCAGTATCAAAAGACGCTCGATGTACGAAATAAAATGGCGGGCACTGGTGCCACCATGACGGCAACCGGTGCCGGTATGTTGTATTCCGCGAAACAAACCTTAATGCCGGGGTACGAGTTTAATGTCGGGATGTCAAAGGTGCAGGCATTAACGCGCTTAGATAAAAACTCCGATGAATTTAAGATGTTGCGTGAACAAGCGCGAGAGCTAGGTGCAACCACGGCATTTACCGCCAACCAAGTGGCGCAAGGTCAGGCATTCTATGCAATGGCGGGCTTTAAGCCTGAGCAAATTAAAAATGCTATGCCGGGCACGCTGGCAATGTCATTGGCAGGTGATATTGATTTAGGTACTACGGCAGATATCGGCTCCAATATTTTAACCGGCTTTGGGTTAAGCTCTGATGAAATGAGTCGAGTGAGTGATACGCTGGTAGGGGTATTTACACGAGCTAATGTTAATTTAGCAATGCTCGGTGATACCATGAAATATGTTGCTCCTCCTGCATCTTCATTAGGTGTTGATTTAGAAACTACTGCCGCCGCTGCTGGCAAGTTAGGGGATGCGGGGATTCAAGCAAGTACGGCAGGTACAAGCTTAAAATCTATTTTTGGACGGCTTGCCGCACCAACTTCGGAAGTCTCTAAAGCGTTAAAAGAAATAAATCTAAAAACAACCGATTCAAAAGGAAATTTTAGAGAGTTCACGGAGATATTGGTCGAGTTAGACAAAAAAACTAAAGGTATGGGTAATGCCCAACGCGCTGGCTTATTTAAAAAATTAGCCGGTGAAGAAGCTTTTAGCTCATTAATGGTTTTAGTAGATCAGGCATCCACAGGCTCTTTACAAAAATTAATAGCAGAACTCAAGGCGTCAAAAGGTGAAGCCCAAAAAGTGGCGGGCACCATGACGGATAACTTAAGCGGGGATATGAAAAACCTGCAATCTGCATGGGAAGATTTAGGTATTCAGATTTTTGACGGTATTGATAGCCCGTTGCGTCAGATATCACAAAGCATTACCCGTGTGATTTCTAAAGTCGGTGTGTGGATGAAAGAAAACCCTGAATTGGCTAAAACACTGACGATGATCGGTTTAGCCATTGCAGGCATTATTACCACACTGGGCATTCTCTCGTTATCCATTGCGGCAATGTTAGGGCCATTAGCCGCCGCGAAATTAAGCTTGTCAATTTTAGGCATTAAAGGCGGTAGTGCGCTAACACTGTTATTAAAACCGATAAAATTATTAGGTAGTGCATTTTTAGGGTTGGGTAAAGCCATGTTAGCTAACCCTATTTTATTGGTTATTGCCGCTATTGCGGCTGCTGTTTATCTGATTTATAAAAACTGGGACACCATTGGCCCCTACGTTTACAAGGTATGGGATACCGTTAAAAGATATACTGCTATCGCATGGCAAGCGCTAAAAGATACTATTAAGAGTGCATGGGAGGCCATTAAGTATATATTCTTTAATTGGACACCGCTTGGGCTCATTATTAAACATTGGGATTCGATAGTCAGCTACACCCAAACAACATGGACGATGATAAAAACTAAAATTTCAGATGTTTGGGAAGGAATTAAAACAACACTTAAAAACGGTTGGAATAATATTGTTAAGTCTGTACAAGAAACGTGGGAAACAATTAAAACCACGATATCAACAAAATGGAATGAAATTGTCGAAGACACCAAAGCATTACCGGCTAAATTTTTGCAGTTTGGTAGTGACCTGATTGATGCCATTATTCAGGGGATCAAAAACAAATGGACGGACTTTAAAAATAGCATTGGGGAATTGGCAACCGCAGCTAAAGAAGCACTCACCCCTGAGTTTATGAAAAGTAATGATCCGAAAGTGCAGTCTGCGTTAGATTCTTACAACAGCAACTTTGCCGGTATGTATGATTCCGGCGGTTATATCCCGCGTGGTAAATTTGGTATTGCGGGAGAAAATGGCCCGGAAATTGTCGAAGGCCCTGCGAATATCACCAGTCGTAAACACACTGCGATGTTAGCGGCTGCCGCATTATCGTTAGGCAGCGCCTTTTCGTTACAGGCACAAAATGCCCCGTTGCACCCACACAGTTTGCCCGTTGAAAACTATCGTCCTGCTCCGGCTAATGTGAGTATTCAACAACAGCGTTATCAAGGCGCGCCGGCACATTATGAAATTAATATTCATCCTCAACCAAACCAATCCGCGCAAGATATTGCCCAGCTTGTTATTGCGGAAATCGAACGCCGTGAGCGTGAAAAACAAGCACGATTAAATAGCCGTTATCAAGACAGTGAGGTGTGGTAATGATGGCAGCACTTGGGGTATTTGTGTTCGAGTTACGCACCGTACCTTATCAATCCCTACAAAAACAACAAACGTGGCGACATGGTTTTACTCAACGTGTCGCACGCCGACCGGCACAACAATTTATTGGCCCTGATACCGATGTGATCACCTTATCGGGGGCGCTTTATCCCTCATTAACTGGCGGTAAAGTGTCGTTGCTGGCTCTAGAACTCATGGCGGATAGCGGTAAAGCATGGTCGTTTATTGATGGTACGGGTACCATTCATGGCATGTTTGTGATCACCGATTTACAACGTACCCATACCGAATTTTTCCAAGATGGTGCAGCCAGAAAAATTGATTTCTCGCTGACACTAAAACGGGTGGATGACTCCATCAGTCAGATGTTGGGAGATTTAAGCGACCAATTAGGCATGATGGCCAATGGTGCCGGTGAAGCGATGAAAGGAGTTTTATCATAATGTTGCCAGAAATGATCACCGGTAAAAGTAGCATACCGGCTTTTGTGTTAATTGCTGGTGATGAAGATATCAGTGCCAAAATTCAAGGGCGATTAATTTCGCTTTCATTAACGGACAATCGGGGCTTTGAAGCTGACCGGCTTGATATTGAGTTAGATGATTCTGACGGCGCATTAATGATGCCTAAACGCGGTGAGGTGTTGACCTTGCATCTTGGTTGGCAGGGTGAAAACCTTATTCATAAAGGCTCATTTACAGTTGATGAGATAGAGCATTCAGGTGTACCCGATAAAATGACATTGCGCGCTCGTAGTGCCGATTTTAGGGCAACACTGAATGTGCGCCGTGAAATGTCTTACCACCAAAAAACATTAGGCGATATCGTCAGAACCATTGCAGGGCGTAATAATGTCACGGCAGTGGTTGATCCTGGTCTTGATACGGTAAAGATTGAACATATCGATCAGACTAATGAGTCAGACGGTAGTTTTTTAACGCGCTTAGGACAATTAAACGGTGCCACCGCTTGTGTTAAAAACGGAAATTTGTTGTTTATGGTACAAGGGGGCAATACTACCGCCAGTGGTCAAGTATTACCGCTAGTACAAATTACCCGAAGTGTGGGTGATGGACACCGTTTTTCATTAGTGGATAGGGGCGCTTACACCGGTGTGACGGCCAATTATTTAAATACCCGTAAACCGCAAGAAAAAACACAATCACAAATTCGCCGTAGAAAACCCACTACCAATAAACCGAAAAAAGAAGAGCAGAAACAAGGGGAGTACCTTGTCGGTGAAGAAGGTAATGTGATGGTGTTGTCTCATACTTATGCGAGTAAAACCAATGCTGAACGTGCCGCGAAAGCCGCGTGGGAAAAAATACAGCGAGGTGTTGCCTTTTTTAGTATTACCCTTGCGAAAGGGCGTGCGGATCTCTTTCCTGAATTGCCTGTAAAGGTTAGCGGATTTAAGCCTGAGATTGATGAGGCCTATTGGACGTTAGTCACGGTGAGTCATTCATTGAACAATAGCGGATTTACCACCTCGTTAGAATTAGAGGTAAAAAGCAGTGAGATAGATATGGATAAGGAATAGTGCCTGTGTATAATTACAGGTAATTTCCACATCATAAAGAGGTAACCCGTTTATGATGATTTGTCCTGTTTGTGGTCATGCCGCTCATACTCGTAGTAGTCAACAAATATCTTCCGATACCAAAGAACGTTATAACCAGTGCCAGAATATCAATTGTGGCGCGACGTTCGTCAGCCATGAAACCGTAACGCGGTTTATTTCAAAGCCTCAGTTGATTGAGCGGGTAGAGCCGCATGTAGATAAGTGTTGCCAACAGGCATTAGCGATTTGAGGAAAATGCCCGGAGTATTCCGGGCGTTGTTTTATTTATTTGCCGTTAATTCATTAAAGAATTTATCAAAACCTTTTTTGCCGCTATCGTCATAACGTAATTCATTAAACTGTTTTGTGAATGAGCAGTTTTCATCAATTAAGTCATTCAATGAATTGATTGGAATATATTTCTGGGTAATTTTTAGAGCTTGATCTTTGGTAATTGTAGCTGTGTATTCTGGACTATCTTTTAGCTTTTTATAACTATTGTTGTAATCAACTAAATTAGAAACGATAGTGATACTATCATTGTTTGTGTTAATAAATGTACGGAATATGCCATAAACAAGAGCTCGTTTAGCTAAATTATCTTTAACATCACTAAAATCATTATCTAAAGCAAAAGCGGATAATCTAATTTTTAATGGTTTTTCGCTAATAAGCTCAAAGCCATTCATATCTGATGGATAGTCGTTAAAATCTTCTATCATGGCAGAAATTGAAGGGTAAATTGCATTTTTATTACTACATACAAAAGAATCGGTTATTGTTTCTTGTGTTTCGGTGATTTGGTTGTTAGGGGTATCGGGAGCGAAATTAAGAACCCCAATGATTGATAAGACGAAGGTAATAAGAAAAGCAATAAATGATTGTTTGCGGTTTTTTAACTTGATGATGCTAGGTTTTATCATGCCTAGAGTTATGCAAACGACAGATATTAAAAATAAAAAAATTGATACAATGAATAGAAATTCCATGTTTTTT
This sequence comes from Proteus sp. G3927, assembly GCF_963894685.1. Classification (NCBI taxonomy): domain Bacteria; kingdom Pseudomonadati; phylum Pseudomonadota; class Gammaproteobacteria; order Enterobacterales; family Morganellaceae; genus Proteus; species Proteus sp. G3927. The sequence continues at coordinate 201,540 of NZ_CAWQGX010000018.1, forward strand.
CCTTTCTAACGATAAACAGAAGAATCTTAAGAATTTCTAATGATGAGACACGAAATGTGGTAAGTAAAGCCCCTAAAGTAAGGGGCTAGTCTTTATATCAATGTGGTCGTTTTTTTCGTGGATGTGGACAGTTGGTGGACAGTCCGATATTAGACTTCAATAAAAACAAAGTGTTAAATTCTATTTTCGGACACCATCCCTGTCTTTTGCAGCCCCTCTGGAGAGGGGCTTTTTTTTGCCCTTCAATACATATAACGCGTTGAAATAGTAATCTCTATAGAGTTCTAATATAATCAACAAATATTTTTAAGTATGGTTTATTTCTATAATGAAAAAAGTATTAATTATTGGTTATAATTTAGGTGGATTTGGCGGTATGGAAACCGTTTTTAAAAAATCTATAAATATATTGGCATCGCATGCTATCCACTCGGAGTTTATCTTTTTTAATGAAGGGGATAATAAAGTTAATGATGATTGGTTAGTTGATTGTAAATATAGAAGGCTATCTTCTAAGATAAAAAATACTAAGTTAAGAAGGATGAGCTATGCAGTTCAGTTAGCAAGAATTCTTAAACAAGAAAAGCCAGACATTATTATTTCTTATGATACGGTGTGTTGCTATATTGCTAATTTAGCAAGAAAAATTGTTAGAAGTAAAGTTTATATTTACTCATGGATACATTTTTCATTAAATAATTTATATAAATCAATTTATTTACATAAGGCTGATTATCATTTATCGATTAGTTCGGGTATAACTCGGTATATGCTTGATATGGGGATAGATAGAGAGAATATATTTACTATTTATAATCCCATAACAGAAAATAATATAATTATACCAAGAAATGATAAGATAAGATTTCTATATGTTGGAAGATTGGTTGCGTATGCTCCTAAAAATGTTAATGAATTATTTTATGCGCTTTCCAAATTGAATGGCGATTGGACGCTTGATATTGTTGGGGATGGAGAAGATACCGATTTTTTAAAAAGCTTAGCACTAGAATTAAAAATAGCCACTAAGATCAACTGGCATGGTTGGCAAAAAGATGTTTGGTCATATATTAAGAGGAATATAAAATATACGTCTACATTAGTATTGACATCAATATCTGAAGGGTTTCCCATGGTGTTATGTGAAGCTTCTTCTTATGGTATTTTTTGTATTAGCTCTAATTGCCCAACCGGTCCTGAAGATATTATAACGCCTGAATCGAATGGATTACTGTACCCAGTAAAGGATGTAGCTAGTTTAGCTAATCACTTACAAAGTATTATTGATGGGCGTTTATTGCCTAAGCATAATGAAATAAAAAATGCTATTACTAAATTTAATGATGAAAACTTTGCAAATCGTTTATTATCTGCATTAAAGTTGAGTTGATATGAATAAAGGATATTATTATCCTTTATTCTATTCTTTATATTTTAGCTATATTTGACTATCTCTTATCGTACTTTCAAATTCTTTAATAAATAGATTGTAATCTGTCGTTTCTTTTGACCATTCAATCGCATTCTGGCTAAAGTTAGTATAATTATTCATTATTTCTATTATAGCCGTAGCACAGTTTTGGGGAGATATTAATTTGGGTAAAATTAATGTATCTGAGATAGGATCATAAACTTTATAGGGGAAGTTGATATCTAAATTTGTTAATTTATGATATTCATCAATAGATAATTTGGGAGCAATACCTAGACCGCAATACTTATCTTTTATTGCTTCGGGTTGTCCGTCAATATTAGGATAGATAACAGGGATACCTTGAGCTAAAGCTTCAATGCAAGATAAACCAAAAGGCTCTGTTACTGGTGTACTTAAATAAATATCGATATCTGAATAAAATTTATCCATATCTGATTGATAGCCAATAAAGCTGATATGGTTTTGTACATTATTTTGTCTTGCTAATTGTTCTAATTCTGTCCTTTGTTCACCATCACCAGCAATAATTAACTTTGCCTTTATATTTAATTTTATTAATTCTGATAAACAGAGAATACTAATTCCGATCCCCTTCAGTCCTACTAAGCGAGAGGCTGTTCCTAGCGTAATTTTATTATTGTGCAGTTTTTTAGCTATGTTACTAGACTTTAGTGGTAGACGATTAATGACTTTTTTAGGCGTATATGTCGTATTGAATCTTAACTCCATAACACGTTTAGATGCTGTAGATATCGCGATAGCATTATTGAGCATACTAAAAAAGCTTAATGTTTTTTTGTTAAGAGGATAGCGCCAAGAACAGCCATGATCATAGTAGACTAAGCTAGTATTCTTGGGTTTTCTAGATAATCTAGGGACGAAATCCCATACTAGAGTGACATCGGCTTTACTTGCTTCTATTTTTTTTGTTAAGACATGTTTTCTTAAAAAAGCAGGGTACTTTATTTTAGTAGAAGCGATTTTATTAGCGTATTTTATATCGAAATGCTTAAGCTCAGGGATCAGGTTTTTATTTAAAGAGTTACTGGTGCACAAAACCTCATTTTGAAATGAGCTATTTTTTAAATATTCAATAAACAAACGTTCAGCACCACCAAACCCTTGTAAATTAATTAAATGAAGTATTTTCATGATACTAAGCCTGTTTTTTATTAAAAAACGCAATAATTCAATTAAGCCGTTATAACTCAAAAATTTATATAATTATAATTAAAAATAAGGGTAGGTTATTATTCTACCCTTAAATATATTACAACAACGCCTCTGGAGATTCAGGTAAAATCTGGCCGCCATCGACAATAATGGTTTGACCGGTAATATATTTTGCTTCATTAGAGGCAAAAAATGCAGCGGCATAGCCGATATCTTCAGGCTCCCCTAAGGTATGGGTTGGGATAGAGGCCTTCATTTGATTAAGATACGTCTCTCCTTGGGCTTGTAAGCCTTCGGTTAAAATATTGCCGGGCATAACGGCATTAATGGTAATACCGTGGCGTGCATATTCTAGTGCAGCACTGCGCATAAAGCCTAACTGACCTGCTTTGCTTGCTCCGTAATGGCTCCAGCCCGGATAGCCAGTAATGGCGCCTGTAATAGAAGAGGTGATGATCACACGGCCATATTGTTGTTTTTCCATTACCGCAAGGGCCGCTTTTACTAAGAAAAACATCCCTTTTAAATTGACGGTATGCATTTTATCCCAATCAGCTTCGGTCATCTCTTTAATTGTCGCCTGGGGGAAAATACCGGTATTAGAGCAAAGAATATCGAGTTTGCCATACTGTTTAACAACATCATTGACTACTTGTTCACAGGCTGCTTGAGAGGTGACATCAAGGTGCATAAAATCAACACCAAGTGCTTCTTTGGTTGCGTTACCTGCTACATCATCAATATCAGCAATAATAACCTGTGCACCGCTGTTTTTTAATGCGCTAACAATGCCTTTACCAATACCTTTTGCTCCGCCGGAAACTAAAGCAATTTTACCCGTTAAATCAAACATAAAACCTCCTACTGTACTGTTTGTTATACTGTATCAGCCTTATTGTATAAACGGTAAATTAACGCAAAATTTTTGTCATCAGTCACAATTGTGTAGGGTGAGCGCTTTTTCTATTTATGCCGAATAACACAAAAGTATCGATAACAGCGCGCAAAGTGTTAAGCAAACAGTCAATAAGCCCATTACACTTTATGTGATATGTTGATAGCTATATATGGCTAACACACTGTTTTTTGAGATAGATAGCAAAAGGCTGTAAAGTATCTGTATAAAAAGTGTTAACTTATCGGTGTAATACAGAGACGATAGACTAGTATAGTATTTATACAGGCTACTCAATTAATTTAATGCGTATCAAGTTTATAAAAAAAAATGTACGTTGATGATGAAGTGATAAAAAATATGCGTACAATGGGGTTGTTGAATCAATTCAGCATTTGAGATATCGGTGGATTACGTTCGTGAAGCCGGTATTAAGATAACAGTTATTCCAACAATATATTGCAATAATGATATCGAATAAGAATCAGAGGTAATCATGGTTAATGGGATCAAAAGAATTGGGGTTTTAACAAGTGGTGGTGATGCACCGGGTATGAATGCCGCGATCCGTGGTGTTGTCCGTGCAGCACTCAGCGAAGGTTTAGAAGTGTACGGTATTTTTGATGGCTATATGGGCTTATATGAAAACCGTATGAAAAAACTCGATCGCTTTAGTGTGTCAGATATGATCAACCGTGGTGGTACCTTTTTAGGCTCAGCGCGTTTCCCAGAATTCCGCGAAGATAATGTGCGTGCCGTTGCTATTGAAAATATGAAGCAAAATGAGTTAGATGCACTGGTGGTTATCGGAGGTGATGGTTCTTATCTGGGGGCGAAAAAATTAACTGAAGCGGGTTTCCCATGTATTGGTTTACCGGGCACCATTGATAATGACGTTGCGGGTACTGATTACACTATTGGCTATTTCACGGCGTTAGAAACGGCGGTAGAAGCGATTGACCGCTTACGTGATACCTCAACATCGCATAAACGTATCTCTATCGTTGAAGTGATGGGACGTTATTGTGGTGATTTAACCTTATCCGCTGCTATTGCGGGTGGTTGTGAGTTCGTGGTGTTGCCTGAATCCGAATTACCTTTTGATCGTGATGAATTATTAGCAGAAATTAAAGCGGGTATTGAGCGTGGTAAACGTCATGCTATCGTGGCAATTACTGAACATGTGTGTGATGTACATGAGCTAGCACGTTTTATTGAAGCAGAAACCAAACATGAAACACGTGCCACTGTATTAGGCCATATTCAACGTGGTGGCTCTCCGGTTGCTTACGATCGTATTTTAGCCTCTCGTATGGGTGCTTACTCGGTACAACTGCTACTAGAAGGTTATGGTGGTCGTTGTGTAGGGATCCAAAATGAAAAACTGGTTCACCATGATATTATTGATGCGGTTATGAATATGAAACGTGTCTTTAAAGCCGATTGGTATGAAACTGCGAAAAAACTGTATTAAGCCATAGTTTTACTCTATTACCAGAGCCTTTCTGAGTTATATCCTTATTCGTGGACTGTTCTGATGCAATATCAGCTTGTATCAGAACAGCTTCCCGAGTGAAAACATTTCATTCTACGCGCTTTTCTTCTCTTATCTGATGGGTAATGACTGTGTGAGTCCCCGTTTTATCAACTATATAGCTGTTACGTATAACAGTCTGTTTTTTATTATTTCATCGTTATAAATCTTTCTGTCAGCCTAGTTAAACAAAACAAATAAACCAACTAGAAATAGGATAGGGGGAGATAACGATGTTAAAACGATGGGGATTATTGACGACGCTAGCGCTGACGGCACTGTTTACACAAAGCATCTGGGCGAAGGATATTCAGTTATTAAATGTCTCTTACGATCCGACTCGAGAGCTTTATCAACAATATAACCACGCATTTAATCAATATTGGCAACAAAAAACCGGCGATCATGTGACTATTCGTCAATCTCATGGTGGCTCTGGTAAACAGGCAACCGCCGTAATTAATGGTATTGAAGCGGATATTGTCACCCTCGCATTAGCTTATGATATTGATGCCATTGCACAAAGAGGGCGTATAGATAAGCAGTGGATCACCCGCTTACCTGATAACTCAGCACCTTACACCTCAACCATTGTTTTTTTAGTGAGAAAAGGTAATCCCAAACAGATAACCGACTGGGATTCTTTAATTAAACCCGGTGTATCGATTATCACGCCTAATCCTAAAACCTCCGGTGGGGCAAGATGGAATTATCTGGCTGCATGGGGATATGGATTAAAGGCCAATCAGCAAGACAGTGAAAAAGCGAAAGCCTTTGTAAAGTCACTGTATCAACAGGTTGAAGTATTAGACTCAGGCGCGAGAGGCGCGACAAATACTTTTGTTGAGCGTGGTATTGGTGATGTGTTAATTGCATGGGAAAATGAAGCGTTATTGGCGATTAATGAGTTAGGTACAGATAAGTTTGAAATAGTCACCCCTTCCGTCTCTATTTTGGCAGAGCCAACCGTCTCTGTGGTGGATAAAGTGGTTGATAAGCGAGGTACGCGGGAAGTGGCAACCGCTTATTTAGAGTATCTTTATTCACCTCAAGGGCAAGAAATTGCTGCTAAAAACTATTATCGTCCAAGAGATAAAAGCATTGCTGAGAAATATCAAAAACGTTTTCCAACCCTGCAATTATTCACTATTGATGAGCTTTTTGGCGATTGGCAATCAGCACAACAAACTCATTTTGCCACCGGGGGAATATTTGATGAAATCAGCCGACGTGATTAGCGAGTAACGCATAAAAAAATCACCTTCTGTTAAGACACAGTAAGGTGATTTTCGCGATAGTTATTTATCGGTAAGATAACTATTTGCTATCAAAGTTATTTTTTCGCTTTTGCTTCTGCTGCCGCTTTCACGATAACAGCAAAGGCATCCGCTTTCAGTGACGCGCCACCAACTAATGCACCGTCGATATCAGGTTGGCTAAATAGCTCTGCTGCGTTTTTATCGTTGACTGAACCGCCGTATTGAATAATGACTTGCTCAGCGATAGCCGCATCTTGTTTAGCGATATGATCACGAATAAATTTATGTACCGCTTGTGCTTGTGCAGGCGTTGCTGATTTACCTGTACCAATCGCCCAAATAGGTTCATAAGCGATCACTGCATCTTTGAATGCTTGTGCACCATGTGCATTTAAAATCGCGTCGATTTGACGTGCGCACACTTCTTGTGTTTTACCAGCTTCGTTTTCTGCTTCTGTTTCACCGATACATAACACAGGTGTTAAGCCTAATTCTTTTAACACACCAAATTTTTGTGCGATAAATTCATCAGATTCTTTATGGTAAGTGCGACGTTCAGAGTGACCGATGATCACGTATTTAACATCAACGTTTTTCAGCATTTCTGGGGAAGTTTCGCCAGTGAAAGCACCAGATAAGTTAACACCGGTATCTTGGGCACCTAACGCAATACGGCTTCCACCGATTTCATGACGAGCTTGGCACAGATAAACTGTTGGTGGTGCAATAGCAACATCACATCCAGCAACACCGCTGATTTCTTTACGTAATGCAGCGATTAATTCATGAACCATATGAATGCTGCCGTTAAGTTTCCAGTTACCCATGACTAATGGATGGCGCATAACTTTTCCTCCAACCGAGTGGTTTAAATTTAATTTATCGATAAACTCAAATTCTGTTGATGCACAACAGTATAGAGAACATTGAATAGAATAGCTTTGTTTTTTATCACGGAATAGCTGAATCGATATTGCTATTGAGTGAAAGCTTAATCGGTTCAATGGCAAAGGTCGTTAGTTGATTGTCCTCGTGGGCAATAATATAGCGAATAGCACCGACATTATGGCTAATATAAGCAGGCACATCTTGTTTAACAGCAAATAAATTGAGCACCTCTTGAATTTGCGCTGCATTAATGGAGGGATCAAACTGTGTCACTAATGCAGTGATATAGCGCATTGCAGTATCTTGATGCTCTTTTTCGATTTGTGGCGTATCAAGTGTATGGATCAGGGTGAGCTGTAGACTCTTAATTTTTTCACTGCCACGCTCTAATACGGCTGATGAGTATAAATAAGGGGTTATTCGTGTCGCGGCCCTGACTAACGGAATAGTAATATCGTTGTTGGTGATAATTTTATATTCATTGAGAAATAACGACGCATTATTTTGATTGAATTTAGCTCTTATCTCCGGAATGGTGGTTTCAAAAACAGGGGCATCCTGTTTAAGGTAAAGAATATCATCTTTAGTTGGGGGTTGATGAGCAATAGAGGGCGACGCTGCCATAGAAAGGGTTGGCAAAGATAAAGCAATGCTTATTATGATAAGCGCTAACTGAGTAAGCGTGCTTTTTTTTATCATCTGTCCTCCTTGGTCTGTTGTGCGATAGAATATTATAAAATCACTCTGTATTATTTGATGTTAAATGGACAGCTTAATTCACTAAAATAAGTCTATATTGAGAAATTATTAATGACCTTACAACATTGGGCCTTTTCATTCAAAGGGCGAATTGGACGCCGTGACTTTTGGGCGGGTTTTGCACTCTGTTTTGTGCTGTTTTGCGGATTATATACAGTTAATCAGCACTATTCATTGCCTGCTGTGCTGGTGGGGATAATTTCACTGGCTATTTTATATCCGTTATGTGCCATTTTTACTAAGCGACTTCACGATAGAAATAAACGTGGTGCATGGCTGTTATTATTGTTGCTGGCGGTGATGCTAGGATTGACTGATACCAGTAGTTTAGAGCCCTTTTGGCAGTGGGCGATAGGTCGTTTTCTCCCTTCATTTATTATGATGATCATGTTGTTAGATTGTGGGGTGTTTATTGGCACCCAAGGAGAAAACTATTTTGGTGCCACGACTGAAAAGGTCGACTACTCAAGTTTTCGTTAAAGTGTGTAACTGCTAAACAGTCAGGGCTGAATAAAGTGCTATTCAGCCCTGATATTATCATTACCAATACTGTTCACTGGTGATATGTCCCGGTTTACGGCGTAAATGTTTTCTCATATCACGCTGTGTTTTCAGTAACTGTTGCGTGTCTCTTACCATTTCTGGATTACCACATAGCATAATATGGCTCTCTTCTGGGGAAATGGTTAATCCTACGGTTTTTTCTAATGCACCACTTTCAATTAATGCTGGAATGCGTCCGGTTAGTGAGCCTATATGGTTTTCACGGCTGACAATAGTTTGGATACGCAGTTTCCCTTGGTAGCGTTCAGCTAACTGCTCCATTAATGGTAGATAGCTTAAATCACGGGCGTAGCGTACAGCATGGACTAAAACAATATTTTCGAAACGGTCGAGATCATCACCAAGTTGTAAAATAGAGAGAAATGGCCCGATCGCCGTACCTGTTGATAACATCCATAAGGTATTCGCGCTAGGCATCTCTTCTAGAACAAAAAAGCCACTGGCTTGTTCTGTCACTAAGAGTTCATCACCAACGGTTAACGCCGCTAAGCGTGGGCTGAGTTTACCTTCAGGTACAGTGACTAGATAGAACTCTAAGTTGGGATCTTGCGGGGAGTTAACATAAGAGTAGGCGCGTTGTATACGTTCACCGTCAATTTCGAGTGCCAGTTTGGCAAATTGACCTGCTGTAAACTTATCGATAGGGGCGTGTACAACTAAACTGATTAATGTATCTGTCCAATACCTAACTTGAATGACTTTTCCAGTGACCCAATTTGCCATAATCTCTTATCTCCTTTTTAGGAAAGCGCTTATGTCGATAATTTATTCTAAAGAGGAAGGGCGTTTTTATTTATCAAGATGATGTGATGGCGATATTAATCTGTAGTTTCGTTAATCGTTAATACAAAATGTACATTTATATTGACAACGATGGTGTTTTTCACTGACATCGTTGACGAGATAAAAATGGCTGACTACTTCGCAAATTTTGCTAGATTTGTTACCTTAGTCTCATTATTTAGCGCAAGTGCATTTTGCAGAGTTTATTTTATCAAAGCTCTGTAGCACTTTCCTGTCCGTTAATCGGTTAATTTTTAATTTCTGAGCAAAGAAAAGAAATGAGAAAGTTAGAACATGCAAATCTGTTATTACTGATTATTGCACTGGTTGCTGTCGGTCAAATGACACAGACGATTTATGTTCCTGTGATTGCTGATATGGCTGTCTATTTTGGTGAGCCAACAGGTGCTGTACAGCAAGTAATGGGCGCATATCTGTTTTCTTATGGTTTTTCACAATTAATTTATGGTCCTATTTCTGACCGAGTAGGGCGTCGTCCGGTTATTTTAGTGGGGATGAGTATTTTCTGTTTAGCGACGATCGTGGCTATTTTTTCACAGAACTTAACTACCTTAGTGATCGCCAGTACCTTACAAGGAATGGGGACTGGGGTCGCAGGGGTAATGACCCGTACTCAGCCTCGTGATCTCTATACCGGTACTGCGTTACGCTATGCCAATAGCTTATTAAATATGGGGGTGTTAGTCAGCCCACTCTTAGCGCCGATGATCGGTGGGGTGGTGGCGCACTTCTTTGGCTGGCATGCCTGTTATATCTTCCTATTATTATTAGGAGGAAGTGTACTCTTTAGTATGTATCACTGGATGCCAGAAACCCGACCTGTACAGGCTGAAAGACGCAGTATGTTGTCATCTTTTTATTTATTGCTGTCCAACAGTACTTTTAGTGCCTTTTTGATCATGTTGATTTGTGCATTATCAGGTATTGCCGTATTTGAAGCTTCCAGCGGTGTGTTGATGGGAGGCGTGTTGGGTTTAAATAGTATTACTATCAGTATTCTATTTATTTTACCTATTCCCGCGGCCTTCTTTGGTGCGTGGTACGCAGGGCGTGAAGGTAAAACCTTTGTGCAATTGATGTGGCACTCCGTATTTTGCTGTGTAGCGGCAGGTATTTTAATGTGGCTTCCCGGCTGGCTGAATATTATTAATATTTGGACTTTACTGGTGCCCGCTGCCCTGTTTTTCTTTGGCGCTGGGATGCTATTTCCGCTGGCAACGACAGGGGCGATGGAGCCATTCCCTTATTTAGCCGGAGCGGCTGGTGCGTTGGTGGGCGGATTGCAAAATGTTGGCTCAGGGATAGCAACGTGGTTCTCTGCACTATTGCCACAACATAATCAATTTAGCTTAGGAATGATTATGTTTATTATGTCAGTGGCTATTATGTTGTGTTGGATCCCGTTATCACACCGTTTTAGTCATCAGCAGAATACGGTTTAATGACTACCTTTAAGTTTTCGCCAATAAAAATGCCGATAGTGTAATACCTACTATCGGCATTTGTTTTATGTCGCCTAGGCGACTTCTCTCTCATAGGGGGGAATTAGCGATTAACCGCGATCTTCCCATTCTTGTGCACGGGCAACCGCTTTTTTCCAGCCGTTATAACGATAATTACGCTCTGTGGTTTCAATACCTGGGCGGAATTCTTTATCAATCTCGGCTTTATTTTTTACCTCTTCCAGATCAGACCAGAAACCTACCGCAAGGCCTGCAAGGAACGCAGCCCCTAACGCAGTACTTTCACGTACCACAGGACGTTCAACACGGGTACCTAAGATGTCAGATTGGAACTGCATTAAGAAGTTATTGGCAACGGCACCACCATCTACACGTAGTGCTTGTAAGCGTGCTCCGGAGTCTGCTTGCATCGCATCAAGGACATCGCGGGTTTGATAAGCGATAGATTCTAAAGTAGCTCGAATAATATGATTACGGTTAGCGCCACGGGTTAAACCGAAGATAGCGCCACGGGCATACGGATCCCAATAAGGTGCGCCTAAGCCAGTAAATGCAGGTACGACATAAACACCGTTGGTGTCATTAACTTTAGTGGCAAAGTATTCTGAGTCAGTTGCTTCATCAATTAATTTTAGCTCATCACGTAGCCACTGAATGGAAGCACCACCGACGAAGACTGCACCTTCTAAGGCATAGTTTACTTCACCACGTGGGCCACAGCAGATAGTGGTTAATAGACCGTGGTTAGAGCGCACGGCTTCTTTACCTGTATTCATCAGCAAGAAGCAGCCTGTTCCGTAGGTGTTTTTTGCCATACCGCTTTGTACACAGAGCTGACCATAGAGTGCCGCTTGTTGGTCACCAGCCATACCGGCGATAGGAATACGTGTACCACCTTTACCACCAATGTTGGTTTGACCATAAACTTCAGAAGAAGGCACCACTTTAGGTAGCATATTGCGGGGAATATTCAGCAGATCGAGGATTTTTTGATCCCAATCTAAAGAGTGAATATTAAACAACATAGTACGTGAAGCGTTGGTATAATCTGTTACGTGAACACGACCTTGTGTCATTTTCCAGACTAACCAAGTATCAACGGTACCAAAGAGTAACTCTCCTTTTTCTGCTCGTTCACGAGCGCCTTCAACATTATCGAGGATCCATTTTAATTTGGTGCCTGAAAAATAGGGGTCAACCATAAGCCCAGTATTTTGACGAATGTACTCTTCAACCCCTTCTTGATCTTTTAAGCGAGTACAAAAGTCTGCAGTACGGCGACATTGCCACACAATAGCATTATAGATAGGTTTACCGGTCTCTTTTTCCCAGACGATAGTCGTTTCACGTTGGTTGGTAATACCGATACCGGCAACATGATCAGAAGGGATGTCTTCTTTGGCCAATACTTCAATTAGCGTTGCGCTTTGAGTTGCCCAGATTTCCATTGGATCGTGCTCAACCCAGCCGGGCTTAGGATAAATTTGGGTAAATTCGCGTTGTGAGATGCTAACAATGTTGGCGTCATGATCGATTACGACAGCGCGTGAACTGGTTGTTCCCTGATCCAGAGCAACGATATATTTTTTTTCACTATTCGATTTGTTTGTTTCTGTTGTCATGTTAGTAACCTGTTTTCATAATCAACGATATTGCTTGCATCGTTATTTGTCGTTTTCAATTTTGCAGGTATCACAAGGTAAGTGACGGCCAATAAGTTTACGATAAGCAAGTGCGCCTAAAATACCCCCAATCATTGGAGCAATGAGTGGGACTAAGAAATAAGGAATATCGCGTCCACCTGTTAAAGCAATATCACCCCATCCGGCAAAGAATGCGACTAATTTTGGCCCAAAATCACGGGCAGGGTTTAAGGCGAATCCAGTTAATGGACCAAATGCACCACCGATAACCGCAATCAGAATACCGATAAGTAATGGCGCTAAAGGCCCACGAGGTACACCGTTACCATCATCTGTTAAGGCTAAAATTAAGCCAACGAGAATAACGGCAATAATTACTTCGATAAAAAATGCGTGGATCACAGAGATTTGGGCTGCTGGGTAAGTAGAGAAGACGCCCGCAGTAAAGAGGCTTTCTTGTGATCCTCGTACAATTCCGTTGACCTGTTCGTAGTCGATAAATAAATTGTAATACATAAAGTACACAACAGCGGCGGCAAAAAAACCACCTAACATTTGTGCAACAATATAAGGGATAACTTTTTTACGTTCAAAGCACGCAAACAACCAGAATGCGACTGTGACCGCCGGGTTGAGGTGAGCACCAGAGGTACCCGCAGTAAGGTAAACGGCTAAGGCAACACCTAAGCCCCAGATAATACTTATCTCCCAAAGACCGAGTTGAGCGCCTGCGATACGTGCTGCTGCAACACAACCAAGACCAAAGAAGACTAGCAATGCAGTACCGATAAACTCGGAAATGCATTGACCCATAAGAGAGGTTTTCGTCTGGCTCATATATTCTATCCTGAAAGAGGGTGATTTTAATTGTTAGTATTCTTTTCGTATTGAAAAGATAACTGTAAATTTATCGTTAATGAGCGTAAACGAGAATAAGCGAAATTGAATTTTGTGTGTCCCATCATGAAAATGAGTGAAAACGCTCTTAAATAGTGACTTGTACAACACTAGGAGTGTGATCAGACCAGTATTTTTGTTAAATTGAAAAAAGCAGGTAATTCCACGGAAGATGCTAGACAGTTGTTGATAGGCTACTTACAATCGGGAGTATCGATTATATGGGGGATTACAGTATGTCATTTGAAGTTTTTGAAAAATTAGAGTCAAAAGTACAACAAGCACTAGATACCATCACATTATTACAGATGGAAATTGAAGAGCTAAAAGAGAAAAATGATGCACTGAATCAAGAAGTGCAGGGCGCAAGAGAATCAAGAGAAGCTTTGGTTCGTGAAAACGAAGAGCTGAAACAAGAGCAATCAAGCTGGCAAGAGCGTTTACGTGCTCTGCTAGGAAAAATGGAAGACGTACAATAATCGTCCACCGTTTTCACCAGTTAAAAACAAAGCCACTGATAAAGTGGCTTTTGTCGCTTTATGCGTTATCTTTGTTAATAAGAGAATGGTCTATTATTCTTCTAATAAATCATCATCTAAATCATCATCTAAATCGTCATCATCTAAGCCTAAAGGCTCTTCAGATAAGATAATGCCAGTATTATCAGCATAAAGGTAATCACCAGAGAAGAAAGTAACACCACCAAAGTTTACGCGGATATCACTGTCGCCGATGCCTTCACTTGGGCAACCTGCAGGAATGGCAGCCATCGCTTGAATACCTAAATCAAGCTCAGATAAAGCGTCCACTTGGCGTACTGCACCATAAACAACAATACCTTCCCATTCGTTGAGTACCGCCAGTTGCGCCAATTCAGCGTCGACTAGCGCTTTGCGGACAGAGCCACCGCCATCAACTAATAGAATACGATCTTTACCGTTTTCTTCTAGTAAGTCATAAAGCAGACCATTATCTTCAAAACATTTGACAGTGGTAATTTGTCCACCAAAGGAGCTACGACCACCAAAGTTTGAGAAAAGCGGTTCTACGACATTGATATCTTCTTGATAGATATCACAGAGTTCAGAAGTATCATATTTCATAGGATTTACGTCAGGTTGCCTCAGGAAAGTCCAGTATATCCCTTAACAGGGGGTGTTGGCAAAAGACTCACTGACAATTCAGTGAGTCAAATCAACAATAGCGGTAAATTACTCTAAAACTAAACCTAAAGAAAAAAGAATATTGGTTAACAGCGCCGCTTTGACCATATGTTCAAGCAGTGGTCGCATGGCTTCGCCACTAAGATCAGCATTAACGCGTTTAATATGCAGTAATAGCATGGGAACGGCTAATAAAAATAGCCACGCCGTCCAACGGTGCATATAAATCAGGGTGAACACAATCAAACAGATAATGGCTATGGCAATCACACAGGTGTGGTAAATCCGTGAGCCAGAAGCCCCCAAACGCACCGCCAAGGTATTTTTACCGGCTTGAATGTCGTTTTCAAGATCACGCATATTGTTAATGTTAAGTACTGCGACCGAGAGCAGTCCGCAGGCGGTGGCAGGCAGTAGTGTCACAATATTAAAAGCATTAGCTTGCAAATAATAAGTGCCAATCACACTCAGCCAGCCAAAGAAAATTAATACCGAAATATCGCCCAATCCCATATAGCCATAAGGGCGTTTCCCTACGGTATAGGTAATGGCTGCCACGATAGCCAATAAGCCCATCACTAAAAAGCCAATAGCATCTTCGGGTTTTTTACAGGCGACAATTATCAAGGCGATACCTGAAACACAGGAGATAATCACATTGATAATTAAGGCTTTTTTCATTTGAGCAGGGGTGATCACCCCTTTTTGCATTCCACGCAGTGGCCCTAATCGCTCTTCAGTATCTGTCCCTTTAACGGCATCGCCATAGTCATTCGCTAAGTTAGAGAGAATTTGTAGTGTGCCAGCAGTTAAAATCGCCAGTAATGCAATAGGTAGCTCAAAATGACCCGTCCAATACGCTAAGGCGGAGCCAGTCACAATAGCAATTAACCCTAAAGGTAGGGTTTTGGGTCGTAAACTTTCAAGCCAGGCTTGTGTCCGGCTAATGGAATGTTGAGCGCTCATGCTGAAATTCAATACTCATGTTCGTTGTTATTATAAAAATAAGAATGGGAGGCAAGCCTCCCACGTTAATATTGCTGATTAAGGATCGCATAAGTTGATTATAAAATAAATCGACTCAGATCTTCATCTGCTACAAGCTCATCCAGATGCTGTTTCACATATTCTGCATCAATAAGAATAGTTTCGCCTTGACGTTCACTCGCATCATAGGAAATTTCTTCCATTAAACGCTCTAATACCGTATGTAGACGACGTGCACCGATATTTTCAGTGGTTTCATTTACACGCCATGCAGATTCGGCAATTTTGCGAATACCGTCTTGGCTAAAGTTAATGCTTACCCCTTCGGTAGCCATTAAAGCTTGATACTGTTTTGTTAATGATGCATTTGGCTCAGTAAGGATACGCTCAAAATCTTCTGCAGTCAGTGCTTGTAGTTCAACACGAATAGGCAGACGGCCTTGTAACTCAGGAATTAAGTCAGAAGGACTAGAGACTTGGAATGCGCCTGAGGCAATAAACAGAATATGATCTGTTTTCACCATACCGTGCTTAGTGGATACGGTGCAACCTTCTACCAGTGGTAATAGGTCACGTTGTACACCTTCACGAGAAACATCAGGGCCAGGGCTTTGACCACCACGTTTACAGATTTTATCTACTTCATCAATAAACACGATACCATGTTGCTCAACTGCATCGATGGCTTGTTGTTTTAACTCTTCAGGATTAACCAGTTTAGCGGCTTCTTCTTCGACAATCAGTTTAAACGCTTCTTTGATTTTCATCTTACGCGCTTTTTGCTTTTGTCCCGCTAAATTTTGGAACATGGATTGTAATTGATTAGTCATCTCTTCCATGCCTGGAGGTGCCATAATTTCAACACCCATTGGGGTGGCCGCTAATTCAATTTCAATCTCTTTGTCGTCTAATTGGCCTTCACGGAGTTTCTTACGGAACGCTTGGCGCGCTGCTGAAGGCTCTGAGGATGATGCTGATTCTGTGACTCCCCAGTTATTTTTTGCTGGTGGGATCAGTACATCAAGAATACGCTCTTCTGCCATTTCTTCAGCACGGTAACGATTTTTTTCAATCGCTTGGCTACGTACCATTTTAACAGCAGAATCAGTTAAATCGCGGATAATAGAATCGACTTCTTTACCTACATAACCCACTTCAGTGAATTTTGTGGCTTCGACTTTGATAAAAGGTGCATTGGCTAATTTTGCTAAACGACGTGCAATTTCAGTTTTACCTACCCCTGTAGGTCCAATCATCAAAATATTTTTTGGGGTTACTTCATGACGCAGCGCTTCATCAAGCTGCATGCGACGCCAGCGGTTACGCAGTGCAATAGCAACCGCACGTTTGGCCTTATCTTGACCAATAATAAATCTGTCGAGTTCGCTGGCAATTTCGCGAGGAGTCATTTCGGACATGCTCTCAAATCCTTACTCTTTTGAAGAGATTTCTTCAAAGTTGACATTATGGTTGGTGTAGATGCAGATATCACCGGCAATATTCAGTGCTTTTTCCGCAATTTCGCGTGCACTTAGATCGGTGTTTTCTAACATCGCTCTCGCCGCTGCTTGTGCATAAGGGCCACCAGAACCAATAGCAATCAGATCGTTTTCTGGCTGCACAACATCACCGTTACCAGTGATAATCAAAGATGTTGTTTCGTCTGCCACAGCCAGTAATGCTTCTAGTTTGCGTAACATTCTGTCTGTACGCCAATCTTTCGCAAGTTCAACAGCGGCTTTAGTTAAATGGCCTTGATGGAGCTCTAATTTACGCTCAAAAAGTTCAAAAAGCGTGAAAGCATCAGCAGTGCCGCCGGCAAATCCCGCAATCACTTTGTCGTTATAAAGACGGCGTACTTTGCGAACATTGCCTTTCATGACGGTATTACCCATCGTCGCCTGTCCATCACCACCGATTACGACTTGGCCATTACGGCGAACACTTACGATTGTAGTCATGAGTCAGCCCCTGGTTTATCAATAAAAAGAAGTGGGTTGTGCTTTAATATCAGAAAAAACACAGCCCATTATGTGAATTAGATTTATAGGTGGGGGAGAAATTTTATTTTTCAACCCCCCGCAGTACGAAGAATACAACCTGATACACCTGCGCCTGCAGCTTGACGGCTTAGCGTATTGGCTTGCTCTTTATTAAATGGGCCAGATAAAACGCGGATCCAGCCGTCATTTCCTTTGGTCACACGGCTTTCGATACCGGAAAATGCTAAGGTTGCGCGTACAGATTCGGCTTGTTCATTGGTTTTAAATGAACCGCATTGGACTAAAAAGCGCGCTTCAGTCGTCGCAGGTTTTGGTGTCGTTATCGCGGGTGCAGGCTCCTGTTTTACCGGTGCTGAAGGTTGCGAAGGTTGTACCGAAGGTGCGGTGGTTGTCGGTGGGGTAATGACAACCTGTGAACGTGGTACTTCACCGTTATAAGGCACTTCTGGTAACTCTACCGCCGGTTGACGTTTATCCGCTTCAATTTGTTGTAAAAAACGTAATTGCTCCGGTGAAAGTGTCGCTTTCGGATTAATCTGGCTCCCTGAAGAGGTCGCTGGTGGCTGTAATGGGTTCCCCACCTGTCGATTCTCGAGCTCTTTGATATATTGCCAACGCTCTTGCGGTTTAGGTGGTAAGTTGTTAGTTGGTTGTTGCCCTGCACTTGATGACGTTGGTTCGACAACCTCTTTTTTATTATGGGTAATAAAATAGAGGCCGCCAACAAATAGCGCCACAAGCGCAATTGCTACAATAAGTGTGGTTAAAGGCAACCCACTGGCCGCCTTTTTACCTTTGCCTTTCGTTGTCTTTTTACGACGAGCAGATGACTGTCCTCGTCCCACATAGTCTCGTTGTGCCACAGTTCGATTCGCTGATAATTAAATGAATAGGTATCACAACCGATATGTTACTTAACATAGTGTCTTTTGCCTAGCTTTTAAGCCGACAGACACTTTCTCTTACTATTAACTCACAATCTAATAGGCGAGAGCCGGGTGCAACAGGTCTACCTTGTAACTGATCAAGCAGTAACAACATGGATTGACGACCAATTTGGTAACGTGGCTGTTCCATGGTGGTTAATGCAGGCTCGCTATAGCGCGTAATATCAAGGTTATCGAAGCCAATCACAGAGAGATCGTCAGGTAATTGTAAGCCAAGTTTTTTAGCCTGCCACATCACACCAATCGCCATAATATCGCTATGACAAAATACCGCTGTCGGTGGTTCAGGTAACGAAATTAACTTTTTCAGACTTTCTGCACCGCTTTCGTGGGTAAAATCACCTCTAATAATATAATCTTCGCGTAGAGGGACACCGGTTCTACGCATAGCTTGAATATAACCTTGTAAGCGATAACGACATAGTGGCATATCTTCAGGGCCAGTAATACAGGCAATACGCTTATGTCCCATCTGTTGTAGATAGTGGGTGGCTCTAAAAGAAGCAGTCAAATTATCAATATGAACGGTTGGCAATTCAAGCTCTGGCGCAAATTCATTTGCCATGATCATAGGAGGAAGATTTTTTTGCTCTTCTTTAGAAACATCAAAAGGGATATGAGAGCCAAGCAGTAACATGCCGTCAATCTGCTTAGTAATAATTAAATTAATAAAGGCATTTTCATGTTTTTGTTGGTGTTTACAGTCACCAATTAACACAAGATAGCCGTGTTGAGCTGCGGTTTCTTCAATGCCACATACAACATCTGTAAAAAAGGGATCACTGATGTTAGGGACGATCACGAGGATCGTTTTTGACTCGTTACGTTTCAGGTTTTTTGACAAATTATGTGGGTAATAACCCACGTCAAGAACAGCTTGCTCAACTTTTTGACGGGTTTGTGAGGATACTTTTTCTGGATTCATTAATGTGCGTGACACCGTGGCTGTTGACACGCCAGCAGCAAAAGCAACATCTTTCATTGTTGCTTGTGCGCTCTCTTTATTATTCTGTTGCAAACCCCATACCTCCGTACTGATGGTTTGGTTAAACGATTGCTTTTTTGTTGCAAAAAAACCGTCGTTGTCCAAAATACAAAGATGCGACGGTTTTTTAATTCAAGAAATATTCTAAATTGTTATTTTACCCACTTTTTGAATAGATACTGTTACCTAGTTTGCATAAAAAGTGTGATACCAATCGTTTTTATGAGGTAGTTCGCAAAATTGATAAATAGTTTTGAATTATAAGTGTGCTAAAAATCAGTAGGCTCAGCAATCAGTTGGATCAACATCAATATTCCATTTCACTTTTTTACTCTCAGGAAGCGCCACTATCTGAGGATAAGTAACAGACATTAACTTTTGTAAATAACCCCTTGAAGGATGTTGCAATAATAGTTGCCAACGGAAATTTCCCCCTCGTTTTGCCTGAATGGCCGGAATGGGGCCCATCACCCATAAATGACTATCCCTCATCGGGTGTTGCTCGAAGAACTGTTTAAGCTGGCGTAAAAACTGGGGGGCTTTTTGGTTATTATGATCTTCAGAGCGGATCATAATATGGCTGGAATAAGGGGGTAAAAAGGTTGCTTGTCGCTCTTGTAACGCCTCTTTAGTAAAAGCATCATAGCCTTTTTCTAACAGCGTTAATAATAGCGGGTGATCGGGTTGGTGAGTTTGTAAATAGACGGCACCTTGTTTCCCGGCTCTTCCTGCACGACCTGATACTTGAGTATAAAGCTGAGCAAAACGTTCAGCAGCACGAAAGTCACTAGAAAATAAAGCACCATCAACATCAAGTAGCGCCACCAGCGTAACGTCTGGGAAGTGGTGACCTTTAGCCAACATCTGTGTGCCAATTAGAATACGTGATCCACCTTGATAGATGTCTTCTAGTTGTTGCTCTAATGCTCCTTTACGACTGGTGGTATCTTTATCAATACGGGTTATGGGGGTATTAGGAAATAACTCGCCAATGCCTTGTTCAAGTTGTTCTGTGCCCAATCCTACTGGCATTAAATTAGTTGAACCACATTGAGGGCATTGTGATGGAATACGACGTTGGCTATCACATTGGTGGCAACGTAGCATGCCGTGTTTTTGATGTAAGGTATAATAGTGATCACAGCGAGGGCATTCGGCAATCCAACCACACTCATGGCAGAGTAACGCAGGCGCAAAGCCACGGCGATTTAAAAACAACATCACTTGGTTACCGGCATTAAGATGCTCTTTTATGGCTTTAATGAGTGTTGGAGAGAGTCCGGTTGTGAGCGGTTGCCCTTTTAGGTCGATTAAATGCTCTGTGGCAGGTTTAGCATTTCCCGCCCGTTGCGTTAACGTCAGTTGTTGATATTTTTTTTGTGCAACGTTATAGCTGGTTTCAATCGATGGGGTGGCAGTGCCCATCACGATAGGAATATTTTCTTGCTTGGCGCGAAAGACCGCTAAATCCCGTGCATGGTAACGCCAGCCATCTTGTTGCTTATAAGAGCCATCATGCTCCTCATCAATAATAATAATCCCTAATTGCTGAAAAGGGGTGAGCAATGCCGAGCGCGTACCGATAATAATGGCATTATCTCCCCGTTTCGCTCGTAGCCATACCGCAAGGCGTTCCGTATCGTTGAGTCCGGAGTGAAGAACATCGACGGGGGCATTAAAACGTGCTTTAAAACGGCGAATGGTTTGTGGGGTCAAACCTATTTCAGGGACTAAGATCAGTGCCTGTTTACCTTGAGCGAGAATAGTTTCAAGTACACTGAGATACACTTCTGTTTTACCAGAGCCTGTGATCCCCAATAATAACCAAGGCGAAAATTGGTCTGCTTGTGCCGTGATAGCACCAACAGCAACCGCCTGTTCGGCATTAAGTTTAAATCGTTCGCCTTGTACGGCAAAAGTGCTTTGCCACTGTATAGGGGCGGGTTGAATAGGACGTAAATCCGCTAATGCTTTCTTTTTTAAGTTATTTAGTGTCGCTGTTGTAATTTCATATTCATCTAACTGGTGGCGATACAAAGGGGCACGGCGTAGTGCCGCCAAAGCTTGTTGTTGCTTTTTAGCGCTTTTTAGACTGTTAAGATCAAGCGCTTCTCCCTCTTGAGTGGCATACCATTGCCATAAGGGCGTAAATTCAGCCGGTTTCCCTTGTCGTAGTAGAATTGGCATCGCATGAAAGAGAACTTCACCTAAAGGATAATGATAATAAGCACTTGCCCAATTAAGCATATCCCATAAGATCCCTGGAAACAGAGTCTCTGTATCAAGTACTTCTTCAATAGGTTTCAGTTTTTCAATGGGAAACTCACTGTGTGAACTAAAACCTTTAACAATACCGATAGAGCGACGCTGTTTGCCAAAGGGAACGACCACGCGACAACCTATTGTTGGCATGGCACAACCTTCTGGAAGCAGGTAGTCAAAGGAAGAAAACAGTGGTACAGGTAATATTACCTGAACTATAGTCATATCAGGGTTTCCGAGTGTTTTAGCGAAAAGATAGTATTAAGAATATCACAAAAAGTGTGCAGATTTCATTGCGCGTTTGGCGGATATTCTGTATGATCCGCCCCCTTTGGTAGATAAAATACCAAACAATTTAATTCAATCAACACGACGTGTGGTGTTCGGCTGAGGGCTGAATAGCGACACGGCCTTAGCAGAGGTTTTCCATGAAAAAAGATATTCATCCTAAATACGAAGAAATTACTGCAACTTGTTCTTGCGGTAACGTTATGAAAATCAACTCCACAGCAGGCCACAACCTGAATCTGGACGTTTGTGATAAATGCCACCCATTCTATACTGGTAAACAACGTGATGTTGCAACCGGTGGTCGTGTTGATCTGTTCAACAAACGTTTCAAAATCCCAGGCAGCAAATAAGATATTTGTTACCACAACTTTTCAGGTAACACTGAAAACGTGTAGGGAAAACGGAATTGAAGAAAGCCCAAAGTATTTGCTTTGGGCTTTTTGTTATTGTGTATCGTCCAAATTATGGTCACTTTGTATCACACTTTAACCGCTTGATCTTTTATTATTGATAGTAAGCTTCCCTATCTCTATTCATCACCTAGCATGACCTCCCAATGATAAAATAACATATCGAATATACCTCAAAGCGATAGCGCCCTTTTGTATGCATTTTTTATGTAATATCGTCGCCAATTTTCGCGCTTTTAATAGTGACAAGACAGATCACAGCTGATAAATTATCTATTCATAATCCTATTCATTTATCTATTCATTAACCTATTTATAAGTAGCTAATATCATGACACAACGAGCAGAAGTCATACGAAAAATACTACGTAATGGACCTGAGCCAGCAAGGCAACTAGCTAATATTATGAATATTAGTCAGCCAACCCTGTCGAGGGCATTAAAAATGTTGTCTAATGATATTGTTCAAATTGGCTCGGGTCGTTCTATTCAATATGCTTTACGTGATGGTTCGCGTGGCTTCAACTCTGTACCCATTTATCGCATAAATGAAGAAGGTAAAATTAAATTGTTGGGTAAATTGACACCAGTTTATCCAGCCGGTTTTGTTATGGAGCAGGTTGATAATGTCAATCGGTATAGCGAAGGATTGCCGTGGTGGTTATTTGATATGCGTCCACAAGGGTATCTTGGACGTGCTTATGCTGCGACTTATTCCGCTGAGTTGGGTTTACCACATAATCCAGACAGTTGGTCTGACACAGATATTATCAGAGCTTTAATTGCTCACGGTCATGATGCAGTGGGAAATTTGTTAATAGGGGAACAGGCAAAAAAACATTTTTTGGCGATGCCGATACCTGCTGTGGTTGCTCGTTCAACAACTTACCCAACATTAGCTCGAGCGGTTAGTTCAGGGGAAGATCCTGGCTCATCCGCAGGTGGCGAACAACCCAAATTTTGTACCTATACCGATAGAGGCCATGTCATCGTTAAATTTACGGCTTCTGACAATAATGCTATCAGCGAGCGTTGGCGTGATCTCCTGCAAGCTGAGCATCTTGCCTTAAAGGTGCTAGGCGTTGAAACAGAAATTTTTGATTTTGAAGGGCAACGTTTTCTTGAAATACCGCGTTTTGACCGTGTAGGTGCTCTAGGTCGTGTCGGACTTTTTTCTTTACAAGCATTAGATGCACAGTTTGTCGGGCGAGCAAGAGAGCCATGGCCTGTGTTAGTTGATGCGTTAATTGAGCAAAAACAGGTTCAGCCTGATGCCTCGGTAAGTACAATGCGACGTTGGGCATTTGGTATGTTGATTGGAAATACTGACATGCACCATGGCAATTTATCGTTTATTAGTCTCCATGGCCGACCATATGCGCTTGCGCCTGCTTACGATATTCTACCAATGGGATTTGCGCCTAAAGTAGGAGGAGAAATAGTCAACACACTGCGACCGGCGACATTACTTGATGGGATCAGCCGTGAAATTTGGCGGGAGAGTTTAGCACTCGCAGAGCAGTTTTATACTTTGCTTACTCATTGTCATGCTCTTTCTGACAATTTTTCTCCCTGCCTTAACGCGTTACGCAATCATCTGGATGAAGCGAGTTCGCGTATCTCTCGTCTAGAGTAATGCACAAATTGAAGCCCAAAGTGTTGGCTTTGGGCTTCTGGTTATATTTTTGCTATCAAAAATAATTTCTGATCAATATTCCCAAGTCTCGGGATCAACACCCCGCTGGCGCATTATTTCTTTTGCCTCTTCAGGGATTTCATCGTTACGCTCTTTGCGTAAGTCTTCATCATTGGGGAGAGGCTGTCCGGTAAATGCGTGTAAAAATGCTTCACACAATAATTCACTATTGGTGGCATGTTTTAGGTTATTGACCTGACGACGAGTGCGCTCATCTGTCAAAATTTTTAGCACTTTCAATGGGATTGAAACTGTAATTTTTTTGACTTGTTCGCTTTTTTTACCATGCTCAGCGTAAGGGCTGATATATTCACCGTTCCATTCAGCCATGGATTACCTTAATTAATATCATTTAGTTGAAGCCAGTTTAGGGTTGATGCCCTATTCTGACGAGCCATGCCAGTTTATCATGACTTTTCTAAAACCACCGACTGTTACTGGCTAAAGGTGTGAGAAAAAGCAATAGTTACCTGGCGATATCCTTAATATTTATATTATTCCATTTGTTGGTCTATCCGTAAAGGAGTTTAGATGTCTAGATGTATTGACGTCTTGGTGTCTAATTGGATATGCTGTAAGCGACTTTTCCACTTAGCGCTGTAACAAGGTGTCTGTATGACGAAGAAAACCGCAACCATTGCCATTCACAATGGGCTTAATGAAGATAAGCAATATGGCTGTGTTGTACCGCCAATCTATCTTTCTAGCACCTATAATTTCTTAGCATTTAATCAACCTCGTGAACATGATTACTCTCGTCGGGGCAATCCCTCGCGCGATATGGTGCAAAATGCATTAGCAGAGCTTGAAGGTGGGGTGGGAGCGGTTGTTACTAGCAGTGGGATGTCAGCAATTCATTTAATTTGTACGACTTTTTTAAAACCGGGTGATGTCATTGTGGCGCCCCATGATTGTTATGGGGGCAGTTATCGTCTGTTTAATAGTCAGCAGCAACGTGGTGCTTATCGTGTGGTATTTGTTGATCAAAACGATGAGCAAGCGTTACAACAGGCGTTGGCATTAGCACCAAAAATAGTATTTATTGAAACACCTAGTAATCCACTATTGCGCATCACTGATATTGAGAAAATAAGCCAATTAGCTCACCAAGTTGGGGCGTTGGTGGTGGCGGATAACACCTTTATGAGCCCGGTATTGCAAAAGCCATTGGCTTTAGGGGCTGATTTAGTGGTGCATTCTTGCACTAAGTATCTTAATGGGCATTCTGATCTTGTCGCGGGTGTTGTGATTAGTCAGTGTAGGAAACAGCTTGAGGATTTAAGCTGGTGGGCAAATAATATTGGTGTTACTGCTGGGGCGTTTGATAGTTATTTGTTATTACGAGGGATCAGAACCTTAGTACCACGAATTCGATTACAACAAGAAAATACTCAAGCATTGGTGGATTATCTACAAACACAACCCTTAGTGGATAAAATTTATTATCCAGCACTAGAACATCATGTCGGTCACGTGATAGCGAAAAAACAGCAACAAGGTTTTGGTGCGATGTTAAGTTTTGAGTTAAAAGGGGGTATTGAGGCAATTAAATCCTTTTTATCTCATTTAACACTCTTTACACTGGCAGAGTCTTTAGGTGGTGTAGAAACATTAATTTGTCATCCGGCGACCATGACACACGCAGGAATGTCTGAAGAAGCGAGAAAAACCGCTGGGATCAGTAACGCTTTATTGCGCATTTCCGTGGGGATTGAGGATAGTCTGGATCTCATCAACGATTTACAAAATGCGTTTAATGCAGCAACGAAAAGGTAACCATGGATCATGAGCGTAGTGGCGATTAAACAACAGGCGCAACCAACTTGCCGTCAGTTACATAAATTCGGTGGTAGCAGTCTTGCAGACATAAAATGTTATCAGCGAGTCGTGAATATCATGACAAATTATAGCCAACCTAATGATTTAATGGTGGTTTCTGCAGCAGGCTCGACAACAAATCAGCTGATTAACTGGTTAAAACTGAGTCAAAGTGATCGTATTTCTGCCCATCAAGCTCAGCAAGAATTACGTCGTTATCAGCTATCCTTAATTGAAGGACTATTATCAAAAGAGCATGCACAAGCTCTTTCACAGGCCTTTATTGCTGATTTAGAAAGACTAAGTTACTTACTTGATAAGCCGATAACGGATGCAACTTATGCTGAAGTCGTTGGTCATGGTGAAATTTGGTCAGCGAGATTAATGGCAAGCTTATTAACGGAGCAGGGCTTACCTAGTGTGTGGTTAGATGCGCGAGAATTTTTATGTGCAGAGCGCGCCGCACAGCCTCAAGTTAATGAAGCCTTATCGCGTCCTTTGTTACAATCACTGCTGGCTAAATATCCTCAATGTCGCTTTGTGGTAACGGGTTTTATTAGTCGTAATCAACAGGGTGAGACGGTGCTATTAGGCCGTAATGGTAGTGACTACTCAGCGACCCAAGTAGGTGCTTTAGCGGATGTGGGTAAAGTGACCATTTGGAGCGATGTTGCAGGGGTTTATAGTGCCGATCCCCGAAAAGTGAAAGATGCTTGTTTGCTACCGTTATTACGTTTAGATGAGGCGAGCGAGCTGGCAAGATTAGCGGCACCCGTTTTACATACACGCACACTACAACCCGTCTCAGGGAGCAATATCGATTTACAATTACGTTGCAGTTACCAACCAGAGCAGGGTTCAACTCGAATTGAGCGGGTATTAGCATCAGGCACAGGGGCAAAAATTGTCACTAGCCATGATGATGTTTGTTTAATCGAGCTTCAATTAGCCGCACATCAAAATTTTGAACAAATCGCTAAAGAAGTGGATGCATTACTTCAGCGGGTACAAATTCGTCCACTGGCAACAGGTATTGATAGAGATAGTCAGTTGCTACAGTTGTGTTACACCAGTGAAGTCGCTAATAGTGCGTTAGATGTTCTGCAAGATGCGGCCTTACCGGGTAAATTACATCTGCGAGAGGGCTTTTCTCTCGTTGCTTTAGTTGGCGCGGGGGTATGTAAAAATCCACTCCATTGCCACCGTTTCTACCAACAACTTAAAGATCAACCGGTAGAGTTTATTTGGCACGCGGAAGATAACATCAGTTTAGTTGCGGTATTACGTAACTATACGGCTTCATTATTGCAAGGTTTACATCAAACATTATTCAGGGCAGAAAAACAGATTGGTTTAGTGCTGTTTGGTAAAGGGAATATTGGCTCACGTTGGTTAGAGCTGTTTGCTCGTGAACAAGAGCCATTATCTGCGCGTAGTGATTTTGAATTTATTCTGGCGGGGGTGGTAGATAGCCGTCGCAGCCTACTAGATCACCAAGGTATTGATCCTAGTCGCGCACTGGCCTTTTTTGATGATGAAGCAACAGTGCATAGTGAAGAGTCGCTTCATTTATGGATGAGATCGCATCCTTTTGATGATTTAGTGGTGGTCGATATTACCGCTAATGAAGAGCTTGCCGCCTGTTATGAAGATTTTGCCAGCTATGGTTTTCATGTGATTAGTGCGAATAAAATCGCTGGCTCAGCATCAAGTTTACGCTATCGCGCAACTCGTGATGCCTTCTCTAAAACAGGACGCCACTGGTTATATAATGCGACAGTTGGTGCGGGATTACCTATTAATCATACGGTACGTGATCTACGTGAAAGCGGTGATACGATTTTATCTATCAGTGGTATTTTCTCCGGCACATTGTCATGGCTATTTTTACAATTTGATGGCAGCGTACCTTTTAGTGATTTGGTAGAACAAGCATGGCAACAAGGCCTAACCGAGCCTGATCCGCGTATCGACTTATCAGGACAAGATGTGATGCGCAAATTGATTATTTTAGCCCGTGAAGCTGGCTATGATATTGAACCTGAGCAAGTCCGTGTTGAATCGCTGGTTCCTGCTCAAGCGCAAAGTGGATCATTAGAAGCCTTCTTTGAAAATAGCAGTGTGATTAATGAACAAATGGCACAACGTTTAGCGGCTGCCAATGAGATGGATATGGTACTGCGTTATATTGCGCGGTTTGATGCTAACGGCAAAGCGAAGGTTGGGGTTGAAGCGGTGAGAAAAGATCATCCTCTGGCATCACTATTACCGGGGGATAACCTATTTGCTATTGAAAGCCGTTGGTATCGTGACAACCCATTAGTCATTAGAGGTCCTGGTGCTGGACGTGATGTGACTGCGGGGGCTATTCAGTCTGATCTCAATCGCCTTTCTCAACTATTGTAAAAGACTATTTTCTTTTTAATCAAAACTATCAGTGATTTTTTTATTGCTGATAGTTTTCTGTGTATTTTTTTCTCTTCTATACTGAAAAAGATGATGATTAATTGTGTAGATAGAGAGGAAATATGAATAGAATTGTTGAAAAATGGATGTATCGCTCTCGTTGGTTATTTGCACCTGTCTATATTGGCTTATCTCTTGGATTGTTGGCATTAACGATTAAGTTTTTTCAGTCAATGTACGAGATCTTACCCAATATATTTGCCTTATCTGAAGCTGATTTAGTTTTACGTTTATTATCGCTAATTGATTTGGCATTAGTGGGGGGGTTATTGATAATGGTTATTTTCTCAGGTTATGAGAATTTTATTACCAATATGGAAATCGAAGGAGCGAAGGATAAACTCTCTTGGTTAGGTAACATGGATGCAGAATCGCTGAAAAATAAAGTTGCTGCTTCTATTGTTGCTATCTCTTCTATTCATTTGTTAGGGGTGTTTATGGACTTAAAAAATATCCCCGATAACAAGTTATTATGGTATGTGGTGCTACATCTGACTTTTGTTTTTTCCGCTTTTGTGATGGGCTATTTAGAGAAGATCTCTAAACGAAGTAAGCGAGCAAATAAAGCCAATCAAGGGTGATAAAATGAGAGCTACAGCACGTCGTTATTTTTAACCTTGGCTATACTTAAATCATCTCTAGTCACAAAGGAGCGATTAATGTCAAAAATTGAAAAACATGTTGATCAGCTAAAAGATAAAGCGACGGAGGTGAAGCATCGGACAGAAGAAAAATTATCTGAAGTTGCCCACGATTTAAAACATGGTGCATCTGATCTTAAAGAAAACGTAGAAAAAAAGATTGATTCATTGAAAAAATGAATGTGCTATTTGTTAACACAAGGCGCTGCATAGTCAGCGCCTTTTCTATTTAAGGGGTATCGATAGGGTGAAATTGGAGAAAAAATACCAGACAATTTATCAATATTAAAAAAATTCATCTAAATTTTTCGCCAGATAAATTTTTACTTATTTCACCCTTTCTAGTAAAAAACGCTTCTTAGACGATAAGAAACAAAAAAATGTCCTTATTATGGTTAATATTGAGCAAAAACAACGTCGATATTAGCCATTCTTATAACACTAAAGCCGTAATTAAATTTCAGAAAATTCCCCCAAAACGCTTATTTTCTGATATGAATAGTAGGCTATAAGTAAAAAGCAGTGTGGCTTATCACAAAAATCACAATAAAGTCACATAAAAAATGAAAATTAATTACACAACTGGAAGGACATGACTTTTTCTTAGTAAAAAGTATGTTGTTACCGACACAAAGCCAAGGTCAGGAGTCTTATGAATCAACAATATTCTGCTATGCGTAGTAATGTCAGCATGCTTGGCAAACTACTCGGCGACACGATAAAAGAGGCACTCGGTGAAGAAATTTTAGATAAAGTGGAATCTATCCGAAAGTTATCTAAGTCATCACGAGCAGGTAATGAAGTTCAGCGACAAAAGCTACTATTAACCTTACAAAATCTCTCTAATGATGAGTTATTACCTGTTGCTAGAGCATTCAACCAATTCTTAAACCTGACTAATGTGGCAGAGCAATACCATAGCATTTCTCCTCATGGTGAAGCGGCAAGTAATCCTGTGGCATTGGCTAAATTAATTGAACGGCTGAAAGATAAAAACTTTACTAATCAGCAACTCAAACAAGCCGTTGAACAAATTTCGATTGAATTAGTCTTAACGGCTCATCCAACGGAAATTGCTCGCCGTACGCTTATTCATAAGCTAGTGGAAGTCAATACTTGCTTATCTCAGCTTGATCATGATGATCTTGCCGATTATGAACGTACCAATATTATGCGCCGTTTACGCCAATTGGTTGCGCAATCGTGGCATACCGATGAGATCAGAAAAATTCGCCCAACCCCTATTGATGAAGCGAAATGGGGCTTTGCGGTGGTCGAAAATAGCTTATGGGAAGGAGTGCCTGCTTTCTTACGTGAATTTAATGAACAGTTAGAAGAGTCTATTGACTACAATTTACCGGTAGAAGCTTCTCCTATTCGCTTTACTTCATGGATGGGGGGAGATCGTGATGGTAACCCAAATGTTACCGCTGAAATTACCCGTCATGCATTATTACTTAGTCGCTGGAAAGCCGCTGATCTATTTTTAAATGATATTCAGGTGCTCGTTTCTGAGCTGTCTATGACAGAAAGCACCCCAGAATTACGTGAATTAGCGGGCGGTGCCGATGTTGCCGAGCCTTATCGTGAAATAGCCAAACAATTGCGCACTCGCTTACAAGTGACTCGTGATTATTTAGAACAACGTATCAAAGGTCAGCAATCATTACCTCCTGAAGGCTTACTGATTGATAATTCAGCACTTTGGGAACCTTTATATGCTTGTTACCAATCACTGCATCAGTGTGGTATGCGCATTATTGCCAATGGACAGTTATTAGATACTTTGCGCCGTATCCGTTGTTTTGGATTACAACTGGTGCGACTCGATATTCGCCAAGAAAGCACTAATCATACCGAAGCGCTGTCTGAATTAACGCAATATTTAGAGCTTGGTGATTATGCTAGTTGGTCTGAAGAGCAAAAACAGACGTTTTTACTGACAGAACTTAACTCTAAACGTCCATTGATCCCTACTCATTGGCAACCGAGTGAAGCAACTAAAGAGGTATTTGAAACCTGTCGGGTGATTGCTGAGTCACCAAAAGATTCTATTGCTTCTTATGTGATTTCCATGGCGAAAGTCCCTTCGGATGTATTAGCCGTTAAACTATTACTAAAAGAAGCAGGGGCAGATATTCGTTTACCTGTAGCACCATTATTTGAAACGTTAGAAGACTTAAATAACGCAGAAAGTGTGATGACCCGTCTGTTTAATATTCCGTGGTATCGCGATTTAATTGATAACAAACAGATGGTAATGATTGGTTATTCTGACTCAGCGAAAGATGCGGGTGTGATGGCGGCATCGTGGGCGCAATATCGAGCACAGGATGCATTAATTAAGTTATGTGAGAAATCTGGCGTGACATTAACGCTATTTCATGGCCGTGGAGGCACTATCGGCCGTGGAGGTGCACCGGCACATGCTGCATTATTATCACAACCACCGGGTAGTTTAAAAGGTGGGTTGCGGGTGACAGAGCAAGGGGAGATGATCCGCTTTAAATTTGGCTTACCGCAAGTGACTATCAGTAGTTTGGCTCACTATGCTGGTGCGATTTTAGAAGCTAATTTATTGCCTCCTCCAGAGCCAAAAACAGCTTGGATTGAGGTTATGGATGCTTTATCTGATGTATCTTGCGAGATGTATCGTGGCTATGTCAGAGGCGAAAAAGATTTTGTGCCTTATTTCCGTGCAGCGACGCCAGAAGGTGAATTAGGTAAATTACCATTAGGCTCTCGACCTGCTAAACGTCGTCCAACTGGAGGCGTTGAAACATTGCGTGCTATTCCGTGGATCTTCGCTTGGACTCAGAACCGTTTAATGTTACCCGCATGGTTAGGAGCCGGTGCTGCTTTACAGCATGAGATAGATAACGGAAAACAAGCCGTATTGGATGATATGTGTGAGAATTGGCCTTTCTTTAATACTCGTATTGCTATGCTAGAGATGGTGTATGCAAAAGCGGATCTATGGCTTGCGGAGTATTACGATCAGCGTTTAGTCGAAGAAAATTTATGGCCATTAGGGGCGAAATTACGTCAACAACTCTCTGATGATATTAAGAGTGTATTAGCGATTTCCAAAGATGAGCATTTAATGGCGGACTTACCGTGGGTTGCTGAATCTATCGCATTGCGTAATGTTTATACTGATCCACTTAACGTCTTACAGGCAGAGCTATTGCAACGCTCTCGTACTCATAGCGAGTCTGATCCACGTATTGAACAAGCGTTGATGGTGACTATCGCAGGTATTGCAGCGGGTATGCGTAATACCGGTTAGTGGTCGCAATAGGGTTATTTTATTAGTAAAACAGCGCTAAATTTAGCGCTGTTTTTTTTATCTTTTTTTCCAACGATGCCAATAAAGAACGCAATAAACACGGCAAATAAACCAACGTTGATGCCAATTTTGGGCGCCTTTATTAAGGGCTGGAAAGAGGTGATAAGTCCTAAATTGCTGTGCAATGATGGTTTGGTTTTTTGTATCACAGCGTTTACGAAAAAGAATAAAGAAACTGCCAAGTTCACGTAGTGCTTGTTGGCGCAACGCGTTGGCTAATAGTGGTTGATGTTGTTTATCTGCAAGCTGCAAGAGTTGTATAACAATTTGCAAATAACTTTGTGCGCGTTTGGCTTCTTTTTGTGGATTAGGTTTACGCGTAATAGAGTTAGGGTTAGCGCAATAGTAATAAAGAGGTTGATCATCAAAGCCGATACGTTGAGTGACTAGTGCAAGTTGTGTCGTCCACAAAATATCTTCATGATAAAGGCCATCAATAAAGCGTAGGTGATGTTTTTTGATTATTTCGTGGCGAATAAATTGTAACCAAACAAAATGTGGCCATTGATGTTGCGTAACGGCATGGATCACCCACTCTTGGCCGCTGATCACTTGTTGATAAGGTTGACGTTGGTGGATGGTAGTTTGATGCTTTTGTGGATTATGTACATCATAGCGTTCACCATTGCCAATTAATACATCGATATGTTGTTCGCTGGCTAATTGATGCCAATGTGCCAGTAATTGAGGTTTAATAAAATCATCGCTATCAAAAAAGACTATCCAATCACCTTGAGCATATTTTAAGCCAGTATTTCTCGCGCTAGATAACCCTTGGTTAGTTTGGTGATAAAGGTGAAAACGATTATCTTGTTGGCAATAGAGCATAGCGATGTCAACACTATTATCCGTTGAGCCATCATTTATAATGATCACTTCAAAGTCGTGAAAGGTTTGGCAAAGTAGGCTCTCTAATAATCGCGTAATGCGAGATGCCTCATTAAACATAGGAACGATAACAGAAATAATCGGTGTTTTCACAATAGCCCGCCAAGGATTGAGAGATAATATCGCGCTATTTTACCTTTTTTTGGCCTCTTCATAAGACGCAATTGCAGTTACTCGTGCTTTGGCGTGATCAACAATTGGCTGTGGATAATCGAGGTAGTGACCTGTTTTGATTGCCCATTCAGAAGGAGTATGGATATCGCGATCTGGGACATCAGCAAGCTCTGGTAGCCAGTGGCGGATAAACTCACCATCAGGATCAAACTTACGTCCTTGGGTGGTCGGATTAAAA
This sequence comes from Proteus sp. G3927, assembly GCF_963894685.1. NCBI lineage: Bacteria > Pseudomonadati > Pseudomonadota > Gammaproteobacteria > Enterobacterales > Morganellaceae > Proteus > Proteus sp. G3927. The sequence continues at coordinate 235,112 of NZ_CAWQGX010000018.1, forward strand.
ATACGAAAATAAGGCACAGCATCAGTGCCTGTTGATGCTGCCCATTGCCAGCCACCATTATTTGACGCGAAATCACCATCAATTAATTGTGACATAAAATAATTTTCCCCCCAGCGCCAATCAATTAATAGATCTTTGACTAAAAAACTTGCCGTCAGCATACGTAAGCGATTGTGCATCCAGCCGGTTTGATTCAGTTGTCGCATCGCGGCATCAATAATAGGAAAGCCTGTTAAGCCCTGTGTCCAAGCGGTAAATTCAGTTTGGTCATTACGCCAGCGAATATTTTCTGTCCATGGTTGAAAAGCTATCTGTTTGGATAAACTCGGGTTAGCAACTATTAGATGTTGATAAAACTCGCGCCAAACTAACTCATTAAACCAAACAAATGCACTGGAATGGTTATTTTCTAAGAAATCAGGCTCTGTTTGGTAAAGGCGATTAAAACATTGGCGCACAGACACTAGGCCTATGGCAAGATAAGGGGATAATTGACTGGTTCCATCAATAGCAGGAATATCTCGCCATTTTGCATAATGTATCACCCTTTCATAGCAGAACTGTTTTAAACGCTGTAACGCTGCTTGTTCGCTTGCTGGGAACATCTTGGTTGATGATATTGGTAGTGCAAAAAGTGGTGCACTTAACGGTGAAACGGCTTTTTGGTGTGCTCTTATTTCGGGGGCTGGTAATGAAGCATTATCTTGCGACAGAAATAGCCGTAAAAATGCGGTTCTAAAAGGAGTAAAGACTTTGTACATCTCTCCTTGTTGGGTCACGACATTCCCCGGTGGCACAAAAACGTTATCGTGGTAACAATAAACCGTGGTGTTATGGGCGAGTAATTCCATTACTTTTTTATCACGGTTTTGCTCATTAAGCGCATATTGATGATTAAAAAATAGCGCAGTGACCTGATGTTGCTGACAATAATCCACAATACTTTGTGCCGCATCAGCATATGTATCACTGATGATAAGTGTCAGTGGAATATTTAATTTAGCTAGCGCATGGGAAAGATTAAGCAATGCATCATGAATAAACGCCTGCTGTGATAAAGCCATATGATGGGCTTTCCACTGTGCAGGCGTGACGGTAAAAATGGCATGCACCTGCGCCTGTGTATTTTGGCAAGCATAAAAGAGCGCTTTATTATCGGTCACTCTTAGATCATGACGGAACCAAACTAAATGAACAGGCGCTGAGTGCATGTAACCTCTCTTAATCTAATTTTGGATGTTGATCGATAAGCGCTTGGCGTTTTTTCTGTAATGCTTCAATTTCCGCTTCGATATCTTCAACACGTTGTTCGATATTGTCATAGTGCTCAGATAAAATCTCTTTTGCTTCTGATTTATCTGATGCTGCCGGTGTTGCTCCGCGTAATGGTTTGTTGGCTGTTTCAATCATTTTTATACCCGTTATCAAACCGACAACAGCAACTACCATTAGATAATAGGCGGGCATATATAAATTGCCAGTCGCTTCAACTAACCAAGCCGCTGCAGTTGGTGTGGCACCAGCAATTAATACCGAGATATTAAATGCAATAGCTAAGGCACTATAACGAATATGGGTTGGGAAAATAGCCGGTAAAATAGAGGCCATCACCCCAGTAAAACAGTTTAATAAAACCGCAAGAATTAATAATCCTAAGAAAATTAAGCCGATTTCATCACTGTTAATCATCATAAATGCCGGATATGCCAATATAAACAGTCCAACGCTACCCCCGATAACAAAAGGTTTACGACCAATTTTATCACTCAGTAATCCAATCACAGGCTGAACAAATAGCATCCCTATCATAATCGCGATGATGATCAAGACCCCATGATCGGCGGAATAATTTAAGTTATGGGATAAATAACTTGGCATATAGGTTAGCAGCATGTAGTAAGTGACGTTAGTCGCAATCACTAAGCCCACACATACCGTTAAACTTTTCCAATACTTGGAAGCGATTTCTCGTAATGAAACACGTGGCGGATTTTCGATAGATTTACGATCATCGCTGTTCATTTCATCAACATGTTGTTGGAATGCCGGGGTTTCTTCTAAGGCATGACGTAAATATAAGCCAATCAGACCTAAAGGTAATGCCAAGAAGAATGGAATACGCCATCCCCACTCATGGAATGCAGCTTCACCCATAATAGTTGAGATAAGGACTACAACACCCGCCCCCATAACGAAGCCGGCAATAGAGCCGAAATCTAACCAGCTTCCCATAAAGCCCCGTTTACGGTCTGGTGAATATTCGGCAACGAAAATCGCTGCACCTGAGTACTCACCACCAATTGAGAAGCCTTGGGCTAGTTTTGCTAATAACAGTAAGACGGGTGCCCAAATCCCAATGGTGTCATACCCAGGAATAAGACCGATAGCAAAAGTACTTAGTGCCATAATTATGATGGTGACAGATAAGACTTTTTGTCGTCCAAACTTATCCCCCAACATACCAAATACAACCCCACCTAATGGTCTAACAAGGAATGGGACTGAGAATGTCGCAAGTGCTGCGATCATTTGTACGCCAGGTGATGCACCAGGGAAAAACACTTGACCTAATACATAAGCCAAGAAGCCATATACACCAAAATCAAACCACTCCATTGCATTACCTAACGCTGCCGCAGTAATGGCTTTTTTAAGTTTGCTATCATCAATAATGGTTATATCATTGATTCTTAATGGTTTGTTTCTTTTTTTCTTCAATTTCATATTAAGTGACCTTTCAATTAAGGTATTAGTAAATTGTTGTTATTCAATTAATAATTAAACGAAATGAAGTGACTATTTTATAGCGAGAAAAGAGAGTGGTAATAATTCACTAAAAAACAGTTTACTTCTACATAGTTAAATAGTGAGGGTGAACTAATAGCTTATGGAACACTTATTAAGTATAGATGAGGTTAAATGAAAGATTAGGGATTTTTTGTCGTTGTTTTGATATAACAAAACGAAGCCTCTAAGTAAAAAATGTGACCTATATCATAGCTGAATATGGCTTTTGTGTAAAATCCATGATGTTAATGGTTGTAAATTTGAATTAAGTTAGATGAAGATGGCGATAAAAAGCTAATAGTAAATATTATTATATAACAATGGGTTATGTTGGGTTTTTATTTTTTGATTAGAAATAATATATTGATAGTCAAATTATGCATAATAAATAGTTAATATCTGCTTTAATGTGGATGAAATCATCTATTATTCGTTGTGCTAAAACACAGAAATAAAAACAGTCATTGCTAGATTTGGTGCAGTCACTTTTCTATTCTAGCAAATAGATAAGGTAAGTCAGTGGATAATTAAGTAGATATCACTATTCTTATTAAGAGAGCAAAAAGAGAGGAGATGTCATAATATCCACTAGGCATAAGAGCAGATAATTTGAGTAATGACATTGTAGTATAAATATTAACAATAATTATTTTTATAAAATCAATAATTAACGGCATGCTTGTGCCAATTAACCCAGGTACTCCTCATGAATATTAATCAACTGAAAAGCTTTGTTGAAGTAGTGCGAAATGACTTTAACATTACGAATGCGGCAGAGAAACTCTATACTTCACAACCAACGATTAGTAAGCAACTTAAGATATTAGAAGACGAACTCAGTGTTTCTTTATTCGTCCGTAAAAATAATAATTTATTAGCACTTAGTCCTATGGGGAAAGAGGTCCATAAAATAGCTAGCGATATTCTTGGGCAGGTTGATAAAATTAAAAGTATTGTGGCAGAAGAAGATCGTAATAAAAAAGTAGATTTGCACATTGCCACAACACATACGCAAATACGTTACTCCTTACCCAACGTCATTGATCATTTTCGCCGCTATTACCCTAATATTTCACTCCATTTTCACCAAGGTGCTCCTGCTCAGTTAGCAGAAATGGTAAAAAATGGCGATGTCGATTTTGCCATTGCCACAGAATCGATGCATTTATATGAAGATTTAATTACTTTGCCTTGCTATCGCTGGACTCGCAGTTTATTAGTACCTTATGATCACCCTCTTGCATCATTACCTGATGATCAACAGGTTACCATTGAACAACTTGGCCAATATCCCCTTATTACCTATGTGTTTGGTTTCACTCGAGGCTCTAAACTCGATAAAGTGTTTTATAAAAACCATCTTAAACCTCAAGTGGCATTGACGGCGACAGATACCGAAATTATTAAATATTATGTCAAGCGCCACCTTGGGATTGGTGTGATTGCCACGGTTGCTTATGATGAAATAGAAGATAGCCAAGCATTAAAGTGCATCAATATCGATCACTTAGTACAGCCCAGTTATACACATATATGCCTAAGTAAACATACGCATATGAAAGATTATATGCATGAGTTTATTTCACTCTATGCTCCGCATATTGATAGAAATATTATTCAGATGCCAGAGCAGTGGGAAACCCAGTGGCATAGCAAAGAAGTGTATCAGGGGTTACCTGATCTGATTTCGGTAAATAGCAAAGAGAAAATAATAGAATAAATCTTCAGTTAAGATGAGGGACTAAAAAGCCCGTTTTTGCGGGGGCAAAAAACGGGCTTAGGGCAGAATAAGTAATTATTTGCGAGTTAGCAGATTAACAAAAATCTGTGCACCCACTAATAAGCAATCATCATCAACAAAATAAGGATTAGCATGAAGGTAGTTATTGATACCTTTAGCTTGATTACCACTGCCTAAAAAGAACATTGCGCCAACTTTACCTTTAGTGGCATTCACCATATAGCTAAAGTCTTCACTACCCGTCATTGGTTTACCGTTAGATTCGATATTCTCTTCTGGTAAAAATTGGCGAGTGGCTTCTAGTAAACGCTGATAAGCCGTAGGATGGTTAATAACAGCAGGGTAGCCTGTTGCTGTTAATGTTGTTTTAAATCCACCCGCTGTACTGCGCGCTACGATTTCATTAAAGCTTTCTTTTAATACTTTGTCGGTATTTTCATCCATAGAGCGGATAGTACCACGGGCTTGAACGTGATCTGCTAACGCATTAGGAATAGTACCGCCATTGATCATGCCGCAACCAAATACCGCAGGGCTAAAGGGATCAGTTTTTTTGGCAACTACATAATCCATATAATCAATTAAGCGAGTTGCTTCACGAATAGCATCTAAACCTTTATGCGGTGTAGATCCGTGCGCAGAAACACCATAAACATCTAATGTCCATGCTGAGCCGTAAGATGACATGACACCATCATTAAAACGTACACAACCGGTTTCGATAGCTGCATCATTATGTAGTGCGTAAGTTTCATCAACGCCTTCCATGCAACCTAACTCAACCATTTTGTCAGCACCAGGAACACGCATATCCTCTTCTGCCATTTGGAAAATAAAACGCACATTAGTGCTCATTTCTGCTTGATTTTCAGCAAGGTATTTAGCGGCCGTTAATGCAATGGTCATATGAGTATCGTGACCACAATTATGTGCACAACCTTGATGGATAGAGCTGTGTTCGTTGTTCGTTAAGTCTGGCATTTCTAATCCATCCATATCTGCACGGATGGCAATTAGTGGAAAATCAGCATTAACAATTAAATCGGCAGTAAATCCAGTATAGCCATCAAAGGTTTTAATTTGATAGCCAAAGCTTTCCATCAATTCACGGCAATACTTTGATGTTTTATATTCTTCACCTGATAACTCAGGAATTTTGTGCAGATCTTGTCGTGTTTTTTTACTAAAGTCATTTAATTGAAAGAGTTTTTCGCTGACATTATAAATATTATTCATTAGATAACTCCCTGGATAGTAAATCCAATTTGTGCGACGATTGATGCGCCGAAGAAACAGCAGGTAGAAACAATCATGAAAATAAGGATCACTTTCCATGACATTTTCTTCAGTTCTTCTAATTGGCCACCAACGGATAAACCAGCAAATGCTAATAAAGGTACACAACAAGATAAGAAAGAGACTTTACCAATAGAACTAATAAAAAACTCTCTTACAGGTGTTTCAGGTAAACAAATAAGTATCCCGATAATAGTTGCATAAGCAAATGTTGGTAGAGATGAAGGTAAATATTGTTTAGCAACGAGTGAAATAAAAACCACTACAGACATAGCAATAAAGCTATCCCACATTGCATAAATAGCAATCCCTGATGTTAACGTTTGAGTAAACATTGCCAGTAAAATAGCAACGAATACTAATTTCATATCTATAATTATATTTTTCATGCAGTTTTGCCTCTGGTGAAAACTTTATAAATTTTTTCTGAAAGAGGTAAACCTAAATAGGTTAATGAGAGTGCGCCAAGTGCAGAAGATAATAAGTTAGATGCAGCCGCAACACTTAATACTTGTTGTGCTAAAGCTTCGTCTAAACCGTTAATTAATGCCCCTGATGCAGCACTTAACATTGAACCTGAACCTACGCCGGAGCCTGCTGCTAGAGCAAGTGGGTGTAAGCCTGTTAATGGTGCAAGACTACCTAATACGCTAAACCATAAAGTCCCGATAACAGAACCACATAAGTAAATAGCTAATACACCAATATATTCTTGTGAGCCAGTCCCAAATCTACCTTGAATAACGGCGATAGAAGGTTCTCGACTAATAGATGAACATGCACCAATTGCACGGCGACCAAAACCAAATTTAATGGCTAATGGTACGGCAATTAATACTGGTAATAAGTTTCCTAGCTCTTGAACAAATAAAGGAATACCGACACTTAAAATCATTTTTATATTTGGGACGATCATGCCAGCATATTGCGTACCTAAAATAAGTAGGCTGAAACCTACCATTTTACCGCAGAAGCCTTCTTCTTTTTCTGTAAATAATTTACCCCAAACTTTAATTTTTTTGCGGGTAAATCCAGCCGACATAAACATACCAATAATAACTGCAAATAACATTGGTAGAATAGGAATGACTGCAATGCCAATCTTAATTTCTTTTTTACCAATCACATATTGTGAAATAAAAATTAAGAAAAGGACTGCCAGAATACTAATAAAGAAAACCTTTATCGGACTTCTACTTTTGTCCATCCGTTAATCTCCGTAGAAAAATAAACAGGCTTTATTCTAGAGGACAAAAAGCAAAAGGTAGCGTGACCAATGTCATGTTTACTTCATACCTCTTTTTCATGGGACATGAAATAAAATAATAGTAATAAATTTATTAACAATTTGAGTTAACTGAAATTATTGAGGAAAGACAGAGAGTAAGGCTGAAATGTGTCAGCTATATTGTTAAATAAAATGATAGTAGAAAAAGAGCAATTAAAAATTAGTTTAATTATTAAAATAATCCTATAAGTTTATTTTGTCTAGCACTTGATGATTTTAATACAATATAAATGAGATAGATTCTTATTTAATGCGAAATGAGTCATAAAAGCGATAAGTGCATTTATCAATAGTATTATTTTTTATAGTTAATTTCCTTTATTAATTGACCTATCTACCGTGACAATCAATCAAGAGATGTTATTCTTAATATTTGATTTAATAACACGGTATTCTCTATATGATGTGGTAAAAGAGTCGGTTGTTATATCTGGGGCAGCATGTAGAGAGATTACCCACTAAAATAAAAAGGAAATGCGTCACATGAGTAAGCAAACAGTTGCAACCTATATTGCTAAAGTGCTCCATAATGCAGGTGTGAAACGTATTTGGGGGGTGACGGGCGATTCATTGAATGGATTAAGTGATAGCTTGCGCAAAATGGGTACCATTGAATGGATGGGCACACGCCATGAAGAAGTCGCGGCTTTTGCCGCCGGAGCAGAAGCGGCTATCAATGGTGAATTAGCCGTTTGTGCCGGCTCCTGCGGACCAGGTAACTTACACTTAATTAATGGACTTTTTGATTGTCATCGTAATCATGTTCCCGTGTTAGCGATTGCCGCTCATATTCCCTCTGCTGAAATTGGTAGTAATTACTTTCAAGAAACTCATCCTCAAGAGTTATTTCGTGAATGTAGTCACTATTGTGAATTAGTCTCTAATCCCGATCAGATCCCACAAATTCTGGCTATCGCTATGCGCACCGCTATTTTGAAAAAGGGTGTTGCGGTGGTAGTATTACCCGGTGATGTAGCGTTAAAACCCGCTCCAGAAGATGCCCATGAAAATTGGTATCCACTACAATCACCACTGATTATGCCGAATCGTTTTGAAATCGAAAAACTGTCTGAGGCACTGAATAACGCTAAAAATATCACCTTAATGTGTGGTGCCGGTTGTGCTCAAGCACATGATGAAGTGGTGAAACTAGCACAAACCTTAAAAGCCCCTGTTGTGCATGCACTACGTGGTAAAGAGTATCTTGAGTGGAATAATCCATGTAGCGTGGGAATGACGGGTCTTATCGGTTTTTCATCGGGTTATCACGCAATGGAGAATGCCGATACTTTAGTACTGTTAGGTACTCAATTCCCTTATCGCGCTTTCTATCCTGCCAAAGCTAATATTATTCAAATTGACCTTAATCCAAGTAGTATTGGCTCACATTGCCATGTGGATATGGCTTTTGTTGGGGATGTCAAAGCAACCCTTAATGCATTACAACCGCGATTAAAAGAGAAAACAGATACCGCACATCTTGATGCCTCGTTAAAACATTATGCTAAAGCACGCAAAGATTTAGATGCATTGGCTCAACCTAGTGAGCGTGAGTTGATCCACCCTCAGTATTTAGCACGTCGATTAAGTGAATTAGCCAACGATGATGCGGTATTTACCTGTGATGTTGGTACGCCAACAGTTTGGGCAGCACGTTACGTGAAAATGAATGGTAAACGTCGTTTAATTGGTTCGTTTAACCATGGCTCAATGGCGAATGCGATGGCGCAAGCTATTGGTATTCAAGCACTGGACAGAAAACGTCAAGTTGTGGCGATGTGCGGTGACGGTGGTTTTACCATGTTAATGGGTGATTTCATCTCATTGGCTCAAATGAACTTACCGGTGAAAGTGGTGATTTTTAATAACAGCGTATTAGGTTTTGTGGCGATGGAAATGAAAGCGGGGGGCTATTTGACTGATGGCACCGATTTACATAATCCTGATTTTGCCGCTATTGCCAATGCGTCGGGAATTAAAGGTATTCGCGTTGAGAAAGGCGAAGATCTTGATGAAGCATTAAAAACAGCCTTTGAACATGATGGCCCTGTTATTGTGGATGTGGTAACCGCAAAACAAGAGCTTTCCATGCCTCCGGAAATTAAATTTGAGCAGGCCAAAGGTTTTAGCTTGTATATGATGAAAGCGATTATTAATGGTCGTGGCGATGAAATAGTGCAATTAGCGAAAACCAACTGGTTGCGCTAATCATTAAACGCATAATCGTTATATTGCGAGTTGCAGGGGCTAATCGCCTACCTGCAACTTGCATTTCAACATAAGTCGATAGGATTTTTTATTATTTCGCTTTCTCTGCTAAACAAAAGTTTTCAATTAATTGCCCCATTAATTCACGAGTTGGCTCAATAAAAGCCATATCAATAAACTCATCAGGCTGGTGGGCTTGTTCAATGGAGCCAGGACCAAGCACTAGCGTAGGGCATAGCGCTTGAATAAAAGGTGCTTCGGTACAGTAATTAACAGTTTGCGCTTTCTCACCCAGTAGTTTTTCAATCACGGCAACCATTTTATGATCGGTCGGACACTCGTAGCCGGGAATAGGCTCGTGCAATGCTTCGACACTTAAACGTCCCGGCCAGCGCGCTTTTACCGGGGCTAATGTTTCGTGCAGCAGATCATCAAGATCTTGCAGCGTTAATCCCGGTAATGGGCGAATATCCATATGTAATTCACAGCAAGCACAAATTCTATTAGCAGCATCACCACCGTTAATATAACCAAAGTTCATGGTGGGATAGGGAATAACAAACGCCGGATTGTTATAACGGGTTTTTAATCTATCGCGCAGTGTACTGAGATGGGTGATAGATTCATGCATTAACTCAATAGCGTTGACACCTTTTTCCGGATCACTAGAGTGACCGGATTGCCCAGTAATACGGATAGCATTAGATAAATGCCCTTTGTGAGCACGTATTGGTTGTAATGAGGTGGGTTCGCCAATAATAGCAAAATCAGGACGAATAGCGGTATTAGCGGCAAAATAACGTGCACCAGCCATCGACGTTTCTTCATCTGCTGTAGCAAGAATATACAGAGGATGTGTGAGTTGAGAGGTATCTATATCTCGCAATGCATCAATAATAAAGGCAAAAAAGCCTTTCATATCTGCCGTACCTAAACCATATAACTTGCCTTCTTTTTCCGTTAGGGTAAAGGGATCTTGAGTCCAACGCCCTTCATCAAATGGCACCGTATCCGTATGTCCACAGAGTAATAACCCGCCGGTTCCACTGCCAAGGGTAGCAAGTAGGTTAAATTTCCCTCTGGTTTCAGGTACTGGTTGTATTTCAATTGAAAAACCGAGTGTTTCCAACCAATTAGCCAACAGATTAATCAGTGCCTCGTTACTTTGGTCTGTCTTAGCATCTGTTGCACTAATTGAGGGTGTTGCAATTAATTGTCGATAAAGCTCAATAAATGTAGGTAATTTAATATTCACTGTTGACAGCCTTTCTTCATAATAGTATCAATATTCATGCACTTTTTTTGAATAAAAATACATTAATCGGTTTGTGTTCATAGTACAAGGTAAGAATGACATGTTAAATACTCTGATTGTAGGAGCAAGTGGTTACACCGGTGCTGAATTAGCAGCCTATCTTCAGCAGCATCCCCATGTGAATTTGAGCAGACTGATGGTATCCGCTCAAAGTATAGATGCAGGGAAGTGCTTTTCTGAGCTTTACCCACAATATCGTGGCTTAGTTGATTTGCCACTTGAGCCTATGGTCGATGTTGCTAATGCCGCTAAAAATATCGATATCGTTTTTTTAGCCACCGCACATGAAGTCAGTCATGACATTGCCCCTATTTTTCTCGCTCAGGGGTGTGTGGTGTTCGATTTATCCGGCGCCTACCGAGTACAAAATAAGCATTTCTACCAACAATACTATGGATTCGAGCATAAGAATACTGATTGGTTATCACAGGCGGTTTATGGTCTTGCCGAATGGAACGCTGATCAGATTAGTCAGGCTCAACTTATTGCTGTGCCGGGTTGTTATCCCACCGTTTCTCAGCTGTCGTTAAAGCCATTAGTTGAAGCGGGATTATTAGACAGCACTCACTGGCCTGTTATCAATGCCACCAGCGGTGTAAGTGGCGCAGGCAGAAAAGCGTCTTTAACAAACAGCTTTTGTGAAGTGAGTTTACAACCTTACGGTGTTTTTACGCATCGTCACCAACCGGAAATTGCTACTCACCTTGGCATTGATGTCATTTTTACTCCTCATCTTGGTAATTTTGCTAGGGGGATCTTAGCCACTATCACCTGTAAGTTAAAACAAGGTGTCACAGAAAATGAGGTAAGGCAGGCATTTGAAACAGCGTATCAAGACCAACCGTTGGTGCGTATGTATGACAAAGGTCTACCTGCATTAAAAGCCGTTGTCGGTACCGCCTTTTGTGATATCGGGTTAGCACAACAAGGTGAGCATTTAATTATTGTCGGTGCGGAAGATAACTTATTAAAAGGGGCCGCAGCACAAGCGGTGCAATGTATGAACATTCGGTTCGGTTTTGCACCAACCGAAACACTTATCTAAATAATGAGTAGGGACGTTTTATGGAACCATTAATTATCAAACTAGGCGGTGTACTGCTAGATAACGAAAAAGCGTTAACACGTTTTTTTACAGCACTACAAGAATATCGTACTAGTCATAGTCGTCCATTAGTGATTGTTCATGGTGGTGGCTGTTTGGTTGATTCTCTGATGAAAAAGCTGCAATTGCCCGTTGTTAAAAAACAAGGCCTACGAGTTACCCCCGCCGATCAAATTGACATTATTACTGGCGCGTTGGCAGGAAGTGCCAATAAAACATTGCTGTCATGGGCCACACGCTTTGGTTTAAATGGTGTCGGACTTTGTTTGGGCGATGGTCAATTAGCCAAAGTAACAAAAATTAGTGATGAACTAGGTCATGTGGGAAATGCTGAACCTGGCTCTCCTGAGTTATTAAATCTATTACTGAATGCAGGGTATCTCCCGATTATTAGTTCTATAGGTGTGAGCATCCAAGGTGAACTGATGAATGTTAATGCTGACCAAGCGGCAACAGCGATTGCTGAAACCTTAGGCGCAGATTTGGTGTTGCTCTCAGATGTAAGTGGCATTTTGGATGGTAAAGGACAAAAACTCACAGAAATATCTGCCACAAAAGCGCAAGCATTAATCGACCAAGGCATTATCACCGACGGCATGATTGTTAAAGTTAATGCTGCGTTAGAAGCGGCAAAAACGCTTAGACGTCCTGTTGAAATAGCCAGTTGGCGTCACGCGGAAAAACTGACTGATTTATTTAATGGTATGGCGATCGGGACACGTATTTTAGCTTAAACACAACCACATAACGCTTTGTATATTGGCGAAATAAACACAATTGAGAATAAAGGTTATCACTATGACAAAAGGTATTAAAAAAATTGTACTGGCATATTCAGGTGGTCTAGACACATCGGCTATCATCCCTTGGTTAAAAGAGCATTATGACAATTGCGAGGTGGTTGCGTTTGTTGCTGATGTGGGACAAAGCCGTGAAGATCTGGAAGGTGTAGAGCAAAAAGCATTGGCGTCAGGGGCCAGTGAATGCTATGTGGTTGATTTACGAGAAGAGTTTATTAAAGACTATGTGTATCCAGTATTAAAAACAGGGGCATTATATGAAGGGAGCTATTTGTTAGGCACTTCAATGGCACGTCCTGTGATTGCGAAAGCACAAGTTGAATTGGCGTTAAAACTCGGGGCTGATGCCTTGGCGCATGGCGCAACAGGTAAAGGTAATGACCAAGTTCGTTTTGAAAGTACTTATACCGCACTGGCACCGCAACTTAAAGTGGTTGCACCTTGGAGAGAGTGGGACTTGCGCTCCCGTGAAGCCCTACTGGATTATCTAAAAGTTCGTCATATTCCAACCACGGCGACACTTGAGAAAATTTATAGTCGTGATGAAAACGCATGGCATATCTCAACAGAAGGCGGAGTGTTAGAAAGTCCATGGAATGCCTCTAATGAAGATTGCTGGGCATGGACGGTAGATCCGAAAAAAGCCCCTGATACACCTGAACAGGTTTCTGTAACGGTAAAAGCAGGTGAAGTGGTTGCTATCAATGGCAAAGCTCAATCCCCTTATGAGTGTTTAGCTACATTAAATACGCTAGGTGTAAAACACGGTATTGGTCGTATTGATATTGTGGAAAATCGTCTGGTCGGTATGAAATCTCGCGGTTGCTATGAAACCCCAGGAGGCACCATTATGATGGCGGCACTGCGTGGTGTTGAGCAACTGGTTTTGGATAGAGATGCTTTTAAATGGCGTCAACAGTTGGGTTTAGAGATGTCTTATGTTGTTTATGACGGTCGTTGGTTTACGCCAATTCGGGCTTCATTACAAGCTGCTGCTGACTCGCTGGCAACAGAGGTAAATGGCGAAGTGGTGTTAGAGCTTTATAAAGGCCATGTGAATGCTATTCAGAAAAAATCTGACAACAGCCTCTACTCGGAAGAGTTTGCCACCTTTGGTGAAGATGAAGTCTATGATCACAGCCATGCAGAAGGGTTTATCCGCCTATACTCTTTGCCATCACGTATTCGGGCATTAAGTAAAAAGAAATAAGGTGAGACCAATAAGAGTGATGTGACAAAAGGCATCACTCTCTACATTTTTATCAAGCATGACTTTTAACAAAGACAAAATAGGATGTGATTATGGCACTTTGGGGTGGACGTTTTAGTCAGCAAGCTGATCAACGGTTTAAACAATTCAATGATTCACTGCGGTTTGACTATCGACTCGCACAACAAGATATCTTTGGTTCAGTAGCTTGGTCTAAAGCGTTAGTCACAGTAGGTGTCTTATCGCAGGATGAACAAGCTCAACTTGAACAGGCACTTTATGAACTGTCTGAGGAAGTAACAGCTAATCCTCATTCTATTTTACAAAGTGATGCGGAAGATATTCATAGTTGGGTAGAGAGCAAACTGATTGCCAAAGTGGGTGATTTAGGTAAGAAGTTGCACACTGGACGTAGCCGTAATGATCAGGTCGCGACAGATTTAAAATTGTGGTGTAAAGAAGAAGTCGCCCATTTACGTCAGGCTATTATTGAATTACAAAAGGCGTTAGTGGTAACCGCTGAGCAAAATCAACATGCTGTGATGCCCGGTTATACTCATTTACAACGTGCTCAACCCGTCACTTTTGCGCATTGGTGTTTAGCTTATAAAGAGATGTTAGCAAGAGATGAGAGTCGTTTAGCGGATGCATTAACGCGTTTAGATGTAAGTCCACTGGGTAGTGGCGCTTTGGCGGGTACCGCTTATGATATTGATCGTGAACAATTAGCTCAATGGTTGGGTTTTGCCAGTGCAACAAACAATAGTTTAGATAGCGTATCAGATAGAGATCATGTGTTAGAGCTATTATCTGCGGCCGCTATTGGTATGGTGCATCTTTCTCGTTTTGCTGAAGATTTGATTTTCTTTAATAGTGGGGAAGCAGGTTTTATTGAGCTTTCAGATAAAGTCACTTCTGGCTCTTCATTAATGCCACAGAAGAAAAATCCTGATGCATTAGAACTTATTCGTGGTAAGTGCGGGCGTGTACAAGGGGCATTAACCGCAATGATGATGACTCTAAAAGGGTTGCCTCTTGCTTATAATAAAGATATGCAAGAAGACAAAGAAGGGCTGTTTGATGCCGTTGATACTTGGTCTGATTGTTTGCATATGGCAACATTAGTGCTTGATGGGTTGCAGGTTCGCCGTCCTCGTTGTGAAGAGGCCGCAAAACAAGGTTATGCCAATGCGACAGAGCTTGCTGATTATTTAGTCACAAAAGGGGTGCCATTTCGCCAAGCTCACCATATTGTCGGTGAAGTTGTTGTTAGTGCAATTGAGCAAGGTAAAGCGCTTGAAGAGTTGGCGCTATCTGAATTACAGAAGTTTAGTAGCAAAATTACCGTTGAAGTTTACGAGATCCTTTCATTGCAATCTTGTTTAGATAAACGATTAGCAAAAGGTGGAGTATCTCAACAGCAGGTTTCTTATGCCATTACTGAGGCCAAAAAACAGCTTAATATGGATGAGTAGTTTTATCCCATTGTATAACTGACAGATTATTCAAAAAAAGCAGGGTGGCTCATGAACTGCCCTGCTTTTTTATGGACGCTTACCGATAATAATAGTTTAATCAATTGATATATCACCATTTATTGATAAAAGATGAAAAAATCACGTTACAATAACGCACGATTGATAGAAAAATTTATCAGTTGTTATATTATCTATAGCTATTAACTATCAGTAATAAGTATGGGATCTGCAATGAATATCCGTGATTTGGAATATCTGGTGGCTCTAGCTGAGCATAAACATTTTCGCCGTGCGGCAGATTCTTGCCATGTGAGCCAGCCAACATTAAGTGGCCAAATTCGTAAACTTGAGGACGAATTAGGCGTTATGTTACTTGAAAGAACCAGTCGCAAAGTACTGTTTACCCAGCAGGGATTATTGCTAGTAGAGCAAGCGAAAACGGTATTACGTGAAGTGAAAGTGCTACAAGAAATGGCATCACTACAAGGTGAGAGTATGGCAGGGCCGTTACATATTGGGCTTATTCCTACTGTTGGACCTTATTTATTACCGCATATTATTCCCGAATTACATAGAAACTACCCTAAGTTAGAGATGTATCTTCACGAAGCACAAACCAATAGCTTATTAGCTCAGTTAGATAGCGGTAAACTCGACTGTGCTATTTTAGCCATGGTAAAAGAGAGTGCCCCTTTTATAGAAGTGCCTTTGTTTGAAGAGCCGATGAAATTAGCTATTTATGATGAGCATCCATGGCATGATCGCAAATCAGTGCCGATGGGGGACTTAGCAGGCCAACGTTTATTAATGTTAGAAGATGGGCATTGCTTACGTGATCAAGCTTTAGGTTTTTGTTTCCAAGCAGGGGCTAAAGAAGATACCCATTTTAGAGCAACTAGTTTAGAAACATTGCGTAATATGGTCGCTGCAGGAAGTGGTATTACACTTTTACCTGATTTAGCGGTACCTCAAGCACAAAAACGCGATGGCGTTTGCTATTTAGATTGTACTTCACCTAACCCATCACGTTCTATTATTTTGGCTTATCGCCCCGGATCGCCTTTGCGTAATCGTTATGAACAATTAGCAGAGACAATCCGTGATCATATGACCGCATTTTATGAGGCTAAGAAAGCAGCATCAAAATAAGCGATTTAAACCATTTAAAGCAGCAACGCGATAGGCTTCCGCCATGGTTGGATAGTTGAAGGTGGTATTAACGAAGTATTCGATAGTATTGCCTTCTCCTTTCTGCTCCATAATTGCTTGGCCGATATGAATTATTTCAGCAGCGCGCTCGCCAAAGCAGTGAATACCTAAAATTTGCTTGGTTTCACGGTGAAAAAGAATTTTTAAGCTACCGACATTCATACCTGCAATTTGGGCCCTAGCAAGATGCTTAAATTGTGAACGACCGACCTCATAGGGGATCTTCATTGCGGTGAGTTGCTGTTCCGTTTTACCCACAGAGCTGATTTCTGGAATGGTATAGATACCCGTTGGAATATCTTCAATTAAATGCGTTTCCGAGGTGCCTGTGGTAAGCGCAAGTGCCGCAATGCGCCCTTGATCATAAGCCGCAGAGGCTAAGCTTGGATAGCCAATCACATCACCTACTGCATAGATATGTTCACAACTGGTTTGATAATGCGCATTAACTGCCACTTGTCCACGGCTATCGGTTTTGATCCCAACATTTTCTAAACCAAGCGTATCGGTATTACCCGTTCTACCATTAGCATAAAGCAGACAATCGGCTTTGACTTTCTTACCGGATTTTAGATGAACAATAACGCCATCATCAACGCCTTCGATGGTGTCGTACTCTTCATTGTGTCGAATAACAATACCGTTATTCCAAAAATGGTAAGAGAGTGCATCTGACATTTCTTGATCAAGGAATGACAGTAGATGATCACGAGTATTAATTAAATCAACTTTTACTCTTAGACCTCTAAAAATAGAAGCGTATTCACAACCAATGACCCCAGCACCATAAATAATGACATGGCGAGGTTCATGCTCAAGGTCGAGTATGGTATCGCTGTTATAAATACGAGAGTGTGAGAAATCAACATCCGGTGGGCAATAAGGGCGAGAGCCTGTGGCAATAATAAAATTATCTGCACTGAGAATATCACAAGTACCATCAGGATAACGTACGCTAATTCTATGATCATCAATAAAAGCAGCTTCGCCTGAATACATCGTACAATGATTACGCTCGTAGAAGCCTTGACGCATTTTAGTCTGTTGACTGATTACCGTGCTGGCTTGGCGTAGTATTTGAGAAAAAGAGGAGTTGATCAGGCGAGATTGGTCGCTATAGAGCGGGTTTTGATTAAACTCGATAATACGACTGACCGCGTGGCGTAGAGCTTTTGAAGGGATAGTTCCCCAGTGAGTACAGCCACCACCGACTTGATCATAACGTTCAATGACGGCGACGCGTTTTCCTTGTTTAACCAGCCCCATGGCCGCGCCTTCACCACCAGGACCTGAACCGATTACAATTGCATCGAAATGAGAATGTTGCATAGGAAGAGACCTGTTTTATACAAAACGACAACGACATATTAACATTAGAATGAATAATAGCCCAATTGACATTAGGGGCATTAGTCACACTTTATTTAGTTTTTTATCTGAATGTGTCGTTATGGATAACGGTACGTACTTATTTTCTGTAAAAATTTGATATATTGGTTATAAACCACATTTGGATTATCAGGATTGCTGTGAGTAATAATATTGGCATCAGAGCGAAACAAAAAGAAAAAACCCGCCGTTCTTTGATTGAAGCAGCTTTTAGCCAACTCAGTGCAGAACGTAGTTTTACTAGCCTAAGCTTACGAGAAGTGGCGCGAGAAGCGGGTATTGCACCTACCTCATTTTATCGTCATTTTAAAGATGTTGATGAGTTGGGGTTAACTATGGTCGATGAAAGTGGACTGATGCTACGTCAATTGATGCGACAAGCACGACAGCGTATCGCTAAAGGTGGAAGTGTGATCCGTACATCGGTTTCTACCTTTATGGAATTTATTGGTAATAATCCGAATGCTTTTCGATTATTGTTACGTGAACGCTCTGGCACATCTGCTGAATTTCGTGCCGCTGTCGCACGAGAGATCCAACATTTTATTGCAGAACTGGCAGACTACCTTGAGCAAGAAAGTAATATGCCTCGCTATTTTACTGAAATGCAGGCTGAAGCGATGGTGACTATCGTATTTAGTGCAGGGGCAGAAGCATTAGATATTGATATTGAAAAACGCCAACAATTAGAAGAAAGATTAGTAATACAACTACGGATGATTGCCAAAGGCGCTTACTATTGGTATCGACGTGATTTAGAAACACCTCTACAAAATAACCCCGAAATAAAGAAAAAAATGCATCAGAAAGGAGATAAATGATGGAACAAAATCGCTGTGAAAAAAGCACACTATTACTTTCCGTAGTTATCGGTGTTGCTTTACATGGTAGTTACTCAACTTTATTTAACCCACTTACTGGACCTTGGTCTATTTTTCCACTGATTAGTTTAGTTCTAGCTGTTTACTGCTTATACCAACGTTATTTAAATCAACCAATGACTGATGGTATGCCTAAGTTAATTTTCTCATTCTTTTTATTAGGGCTATTTGGTTACAATGCTTATTTAAAAACCTCTAACCCTGAAATGGGCTCTAACTTCTTCTCTTCTGTATGTATTGTGATTATTGCTCTATGGATTTATCGTCAAATTAAACAGCGTAAACGTCTACGTGAACAGGAAGAAGACGCTGAGAAAGCATCGCAAGCAGAGCAATATTAATTGTTATCAGCTTTTGGTTGTAAACACAGCGAGATTTTGACACCAGTAAGTGCACTTACTGGTGTTTTGTTTTTATTGGGGTTTTGGTGGTAATTTCTGCTATAACTTCTAAAACTAAAAGTTATCTTTTCTCTAATAACACACCACATTCCATATGATGGGTGTAAGGGAATTGGTCAAAAAGTGCTAACTTGCTGATTTTGTGAGTTTTGATCAGCGTTTCTAAATTCTGGCACAGAGTCTGCGGATTACAAGAGATATATAAAATGCGCGAGTAATTCTTAACCAACTCAACAGTTTTCTCATCCAAACCACTGCGTGGTGGGTCAACAAAAATAGTTTCACATTGGTAATCTTGTAGATTAATCCCTTCTAAGCGTTTAAATTCCCTTACGCCATTCATTGCTTGAGTAAAATCTTCTGCTGACATACGAATAATTTTAACATTATCAATATGGTTCATCGCGATATTATATTGCGCTGCATGCACTGAAGGCTTCGCTATCTCAGTGGCCAGCACTCGTTTAAAATTACGTGCAAGGGCGAGAGAGAAATTGCCGTTACCACAATAAAGCTCTAACAGATCACCGGTTGAGTTTTCAGTGACTGATAGTGCCCATTCCAACATCTTAATATTGACCTGTGCATTAGGTTGGGTAAAGCTATTTTCTACTTGACGATAGATCATCTGTTGACCAGCAACAGGTAATACTTCATCGACAAAATCATTATCGAGCATAATTTTAGTTTTATATGCACGGCCAATTAATTGCACATCAAACCCCTGAGCAATTAATGTTTGGCGTAATGCTGTCGCTTCTTGTTGCCAAGTCTCATCAATTTTTTTGTGATATAACAACGATACAATGATTTTATTGCTTAAGGTTGAAAGATAATCAATTTGAAATAATTTATGGCGCAGTGTTGGTTTATCTTTTATTTCTGCCAATAAAGCTACCATCATCTGATTAATCAGTTGACTCGCCACTGGAAATTGATCAACGCGGATACGCTGCTTAGTCTCTTGATCAAACATAATATGATACAGAGCGTCCTGCTCATGCCAGATGCGAAATTCTGCACGCATACGATAATGTTGTTCTGGTGATGAAAAAACTTCCACATTAGGCGCATTAAAAGGTGCCATCATCTTTTGTAGGCGTTCGGTCTTTTCATTCAGTTGAGACTGGTATGTTTGCGTTGGTAATGAATTTTGCATGGTATCTCGCCTTGTTTTTGGCAGTAATAAAGTTAAGCGAGCGAAATTGTAGAGATCCTCATGAAGATGTCCAGTATTCTTCATGTTCAATTTCTGGACTCAGTGAAGTTGGCATCGTAGCATAGCGATTCGGTCTCCGATATGGAGTGAAAAGGGAATCTGGTGCAAAGCCAGAACTGACGCGCAGCGGTAATAGGATCAAGGATAATAAAAGACACTGCAATGCACCAAAATCAGTGCTGTGGGAAGTCATTATCTTAAATGCTCAGAGTATTTAACCTAGAGTCCGAAGACCTGCCGAACATTTGTCGCATGTAAAATTAAGTACGCGTTTTATTTAATTTTGGCGGCATCCTGCTACTTATTTCTGTTGGATGCAGATTTCATGAATAATAAAAAAGTATTTTTTCTTTCAAGTGTTGTTTTAAGTGTTATGACGAGCAGTTTCAACCTATTTGCACAGGCTGATAATACATTGAGTGTGACTGCTAATCGTTTTCAACAACCTACCTCCTCTATTTTAGCGCCAGTGACTATTGTTGATCGTGAACAGATCGATCGCTGGCAGAGCAATAGTGTGCTTGATGTATTGCGTAGAATGCCAGGGATTGATGTAGCACAAAGTGGTGGTATAGGGCAGATGAGTTCAGTCTTTGTGCGAGGAACTGACTCAAGACATGTATTAATATTAATTGATGGTGTACGTACCAACCAAGCAGGGATTTCTGGCTCTTACGATATGAGTCAACTGCCTCTTTCTTTAGTACAACGTATTGAATATATAAGAGGCCCTCGTTCGGCTGTTTATGGCTCCGATGCGATTGGTGGGGTCATTAATTTTATAACGAAACGCCCAAATGATGGCTTAACGTTAAATGCAGGAATAGGAAGCCATGGATATCAAAATTACAATGGTTCAATACAACAAAAGGTAGGTGAGAGAACCACATTATCTGCGGCAGGTGGATATACTTATACTAAGGGAATACATGCAACGGATGATTCTGTCCCTGTTGCCGCCCCTTTTCATGACAGACATGGATTTATGAATAAATCCTATTGGTTTGGTATCGACCATATTTTTAATGATAACTTTCAAGGCTACATGAAAGGGTATGGTTATGATAATCGTACTACTTATGTTGCATCTTATCCCGGTAATACAGATCAAAGTAAAACTTATAATCGTAATTATGAAGCGGGTATTAAGTTCAGTGGTGATTCCTATTTTAGTCAATTAATTACGGTGTATAGCCAAACTAAAGACTATAACTACATTTCAACAAATGGCCGTGATGGTAAGGGCTCTTCTGTAGATAATTCTAAACAATATAATGTTCAATGGGGGAACACCTTTTTAATTCCAAGTGGCATGATCAGCGCTGGAATGGATTGGCAAAGACAAACGATTGAAGCGAATTCAGCATCAGTACCTCATCAAAGAACAATTGATAATACGGGGCTATATCTCACATCTCAAAAACAACTTAGTTCAGTTATCGTCGAAGGCGCTATTCGTTCTGATCACCACGATGAATTTAACTGGCATACTACATGGCAAACCAGTGCAAGTTGGGAGTTCGTCGATAACTATCGAGTAATTGCTTCTTATGGTACGGCATTTAAGGCTCCTACATTGGGGCAACTTTATGCGGATAATCCTGCATGGAACACAAAAGGTAATCCCAATTTAAAACCAGAGAAAAGTAAGCAGTGGGAAGTGGGCGTTGAAGGGTTAACTCAAGGGATTGATTGGCGTTTATCTCTATATCAAAATGATATTGATAATCTGATTGCTTTTAGAGATAACACTTACATTAATTACAATAAAGCTAAAATAAAAGGTGCTGAATGGGTTGGTGAGATGGATACTGGATCATTACATCATCAATTAACATTGCAGTACCTTGATGCTAGAGATAGTGATAATAATCTATTAAGCAGAAGAGCAAAGCAACAGCTTAAGTATCAAGTAGATTGGAATATCGCAGATATAGATATTGGAATTAATTATCAATATATAGGAAAGCGCTATGATACGGACTTTAACCAATATCCTACGAAAAGAATAAAACTAGGTGGGATAAGTCTTTGGGATTTAACTGCGTCATATCCTATTACATCTCATCTCTCAATTCGTGGTAGAATAGCCAACCTGTTTGATAAAGATTATGAGACAGCTTATGGCTATCGCACGCCAGGACGTGAATATTTCCTCACCGGAAGCTACAACTTCTGATGCACAATCTACCGCTAATCCCACTGTCTTAGTTTTTGACTCAGGGGTTGGCGGTTTATCTATTTATCGAGAGATCCGTGAAAAACTGCCGGATGCTCACTATATCTATGTTTTCGATAATGAAGCATTTCCTTATGGTGAGAAACCTCAAGAGTTTATTATCGAGCGTGTCGTTCGTATCGTCAGTGCTGTCGCGCAACAGCATGAGTTAGCAGCGATTGTGATCGCTTGTAATACCGCAAGTACAGTAAGTCTGCCTGCTTTACGTGCTAAATTTACTGATATCCCCATTGTTGGTGTTGTTCCTGCGATTAAACCTGCAGCAAAACTCACCTGTAATGGTGTGGTCGGCTTGTTAGCCACAAGAGCAACGGTTAAGCGACCTTATACTCATGAACTTATCGAACGCTTTGCGACGGAGTGTAAAGTGCATCTATTAGGTTCAGCAGAGCTGGTGGAGTTGGCTGAAAAAAAACTGCATGGCGAAAAGGTGCCATGCGATGAGCTACGTAGAATTTTAGCCCCTTGGCTTAAAATGAAAGAGCCACCAGATACGGTAGTATTAGGGTGTACCCATTTCCCTCTATTAGAAGAAGAGTTACTTTCTGTTTTGCCTGATGGTACTCGAATTATTGATTCTGGTGGTGCAATTGCAAGAAGAACTGCGTGGTTAGTTGTAAATCAAGATAAAATCAGAGGTTCAAAAGAAATTAGTTTTGCTTACTGTCTTAAAGAAGATGAGTATAGCGAATTATTAAAACCGGTTTTAGCCGATTTTGGCTTTAAAACGCTCAGAAAATTGGCGCTTTAAGTTAAATTTGTTGGAAAATTAAACGGTCGGTAAAAAAATCAAAAAAAAGTGTTGCCAGCTTCACAAAACTCCCTATAATGCGCCCTCGTTGTCACGGCACAGGGCGCTAAGCGAACCGGCTGAGAGAACAAAATAAAAAGTGAAAAGCCTGATAAATTAGCGCTTGACACTGAATGAGGAAGATGTAGAATGCACCTCCTCGCAACAACGCAGAAGACCGGAAACGGCAGCAACAGTTGCACTGCTCTTTAACAAATTATCAGACAATCTGTGTGGGCACTCGCAGAGACGATATCTTCTAAAAAATTAGATGTATCAAGTCTTGAAGAGTGACTAACAAGTTAATTCATATAATGAATAAGCTAAGTTTTCGATTTCTTTGAGCATCAAACACTTTTAATTGAAGAGTTTGATCATGGCTCAGATTGAACGCTGGCGGCAGGCCTAACACATGCAAGTCGAGCGGTAACAGGAGAAAGCTTGCTTTCTTGCTGACGAGCGGCGGACGGGTGAGTAATGTATGGGGATCTGCCCGATAGAGGGGGATAACTACTGGAAACGGTGGCTAATACCGCATAATGTCTACGGACCAAAGCAGGGGCTCTTCGGACCTTGCACTATCGGATGAACCCATATGGGATTAGCTAGTAGGTGGGGTAAAGGCTCACCTAGGCGACGATCTCTAGCTGGTCTGAGAGGATGATCAGCCACACTGGGACTGAGACACGGCCCAGACTCCTACGGGAGGCAGCAGTGGGGAATATTGCACAATGGGCGCAAGCCTGATGCAGCCATGCCGCGTGTATGAAGAAGGCCTTAGGGTTGTAAAGTACTTTCAGCGGGGAGGAAGGTGATAAGGTTAATACCCTTATCAATTGACGTTACCCGCAGAAGAAGCACCGGCTAACTCCGTGCCAGCAGCCGCGGTAATACGGAGGGTGCAAGCGTTAATCGGAATTACTGGGCGTAAAGCGCACGCAGGCGGTCAATTAAGTCAGATGTGAAAGCCCCGAGCTTAACTTGGGAATTGCATCTGAAACTGGTTGGCTAGAGTCTTGTAGAGGGGGGTAGAATTCCATGTGTAGCGGTGAAATGCGTAGAGATGTGGAGGAATACCGGTGGCGAAGGCGGCCCCCTGGACAAAGACTGACGCTCAGGTGCGAAAGCGTGGGGAGCAAACAGGATTAGATACCCTGGTAGTCCACGCTGTAAACGATGTCGATTTAGAGGTTGTGGTCTTGAACCGTGGCTTCTGGAGCTAACGCGTTAAATCGACCGCCTGGGGAGTACGGCCGCAAGGTTAAAACTCAAATGAATTGACGGGGGCCCGCACAAGCGGTGGAGCATGTGGTTTAATTCGATGCAACGCGAAGAACCTTACCTACTCTTGACATCCAGCGAATCCTTTAGAGATAGAGGAGTGCCTTCGGGAACGCTGAGACAGGTGCTGCATGGCTGTCGTCAGCTCGTGTTGTGAAATGTTGGGTTAAGTCCCGCAACGAGCGCAACCCTTATCCTTTGTTGCCAGCACGTAATGGTGGGAACTCAAAGGAGACTGCCGGTGATAAACCGGAGGAAGGTGGGGATGACGTCAAGTCATCATGGCCCTTACGAGTAGGGCTACACACGTGCTACAATGGCAGATACAAAGAGAAGCGACCTCGCGAGAGCAAGCGGAACTCATAAAGTCTGTCGTAGTCCGGATTGGAGTCTGCAACTCGACTCCATGAAGTCGGAATCGCTAGTAATCGTAGATCAGAATGCTACGGTGAATACGTTCCCGGGCCTTGTACACACCGCCCGTCACACCATGGGAGTGGGTTGCAAAAGAAGTAGGTAGCTTAACCTTCGGGAGGGCGCTTACCACTTTGTGATTCATGACTGGGGTGAAGTCGTAACAAGGTAACCGTAGGGGAACCTGCGGTTGGATCACCTCCTTACCTAAGAGATACGTGTTATGTG